>JBHEPB010000075.1:0-19624 GCA_046260515.1 Binatia bacterium | reverse complement strand
GGCCGCGCCCGCCGGCATCGTCATCGTGCCGGGATTCTCCAGCATGTATTCCTCGCCGCCCTGCACCGAGGCGACGCGTTGCTTGACCTGCTGCTCGAGCGAATCCACCACCTCGTGGAGCACCTGCAGGGCGCGGCGCCGCGCCGGCGAGAGCGCCGCCTCCACGCGGTCGTAGAAGCCGTCCACGCCGCTCTCGTACTGCTGCATGGACCAGTCCCCGTAGCCCGGGTGCGCGAGGATCTCGGCGTTGTCCAGCATGCGCACCGAATCGCCGTACGGCACCACCGGCCGGAAGCGCTTGAAGCCCGCCGCGCTGCCGTCCTCAGCGATCGCGAACAGGAAATTGCCCCGCCAGTACTGCTTGCGGGCCACCGTCCCGTCCGGCTGGGCGTCCACCGCCAGCAGCATGCCGCTCGACTTCGGCGTCTGGTCCACGCGCCTGGCGATCACCAGCACGTGACCGTAGGGATCGATGTAGACGACGCCGGGCCTCAGCGTGTCGGCGCCGATGCGGATCGGGTAGACATCGGTGCGGTCGTCGTCGGCCGCCGTGCGCCCGGTGGCAGAGTGGGCCGAGTCGGCCACGCTGCGCGCGAAGAAGCGCTGCAGGGTCGGCAGCGTCTCCTTGCCCGACGGCGCCGCCTCCAGGTTGGACTTGGTCTCGCGGCAGACGGGAGGCTGGCCCGCGCCCGTCGAATAGCAGCGCGAGTACATGAAGGGCAGGCGCAGCTTCCACGCGAAGTAGCCCCTCAGGAAATAGGGCAGGTCGGCGCAGTCCGGGTTGAGGGAGAGGCCCCCCTCCGAGTCTTCGCCGAGGCCGAGCGAGTCGTGGAGGAAGTTGCGGGCCGGATCGCGCGTGATCGCGTGCAGCGACTTCCACGAGGGCGACGCGTCCAGCGGATCGTCGAACAGTTTCTCCACCCACGCCGAGTAGAGGTTCTCGGTGTCGCGGTCCCACACCCTGTCCACCGGCCACAGCGAGGACGACGAACGCGGGGGCGGCGGCGGCCCTTCGGCCTCGACGTCGGCCGACAGGCAGGCCGCCGAGTCGCCGGACACCGCAAGGCGGGCCCGGTAGGTGCCGGCGCGAACGTAGTCCACTTCGACCAGCCACGAGTAGGGCGGGCCGCCCCGCCTCTGCTCGCTCACCGTCACGCGGTCGCCGTAGGGATCGTCGATGATGAGCTTGGCCTCGCGCGGGGTCTCGGAGACCGCGATGAAGCGCAGGGTCCCGCCTTCGATGGCGCGCTCCGGAAAAGCGTGGAGGGTGATGCCCCGCGGTTCCCCGCAGCGACCCTCGGCCCGCAATCCCGGGGCCACGGGTTTTCCGAAGCCGGGACGTCCGCCGAAAGGCTCCTGCCCAGCGAAGGAAACCCCGGAGACGAGCGTGGCCAGTCCCGCGGCCAGCAGCGCGAGCCGGGACGAAGTGGCGCCGCCGAGGCGGGGCCACCGGACAGGCTGGACGGGAGAGTTCGAGGGCATGGCCCGGCAGTATAGACGATCGGCGGGGCGGGTCGCCTTGCGCGCTCCGGCGCCGGGGACGAAATGCACGGCCCCCGGTCAGGCGGCCCCGAGCTGGCGCCGGGCCTCGTAGACCACGATGGACACCGCGTTGGAGATGTTGAGGCTTCGGACGTGGGGGCTCGTCATCGGAATCGTGAAGACGTCGTCCCCGAGCATGGCCAGCACTTCGGGCCCCAGGCCCTTGGTTTCCTTGCCGAAGAGCAACCGGTCGTCGTCGCGAAAACCACAGCCGGTGTAGGACGCCGTCCCACGGGCGGAGAACCCGATCAGCCGCCCCGTCCAGGGCTTGGCCAGATACTGCTCCCAGCTCTCATGCACGGCGAGGTCCACCCAGGGCCAGTAGTCGAGGCCTGCCCGCTTCAGGTAGCGGTCTTCCAGCGAGAAGCCGAGGGGGCCGATGAGGTCGAGGGGGGTCTGGGTGGCGGCGGCCAGGCGCGCGATCGAGCCGGTGTTCTGGGGAATCTCGGGCTCGAGCAGGACGATGCGCATGCGCCCGCCAATGCTGGACGCGCCGCGCGCACGCAAGCGCCGCGCGCAGGTCGAAGAACAACCGACACCCGGCCGGCAGGTTCGCCAAGCCGCAAAGGAAAGTCAGCGGATCCGGAAACTGTGCCCCCGCGCTTTCAGCACCGGATGCCCGTCCTCCAGCTCCACGAACCTGGCGAATCGATAGTACGCGGGTCGCAGGAACCGCGCGCGCATCACGCCGCGCTCGCCGCGGTCCACGCTGCAGTAGAGCACGTCGTCCGGGCCGACCTGGAGGGAAGCGAGTTCGAGGGGTCCGCTCACACCGTCGTTGGTCTGGATTTCGAAGCCGGCGTCCGGGTCCCCGTCGATGCCCGTCACCACCAGAGGCGTGTCCTCGACGACGACGCTCTGGCGGTCCACGCCGACGTCCAGCAGCCAGCCCGTGTAGCGTGCAAGATCCTCGGCGCCTTCGCGGTCGTCCGGGCGGATGCTCTGGGAGAAGAGAAGCTGGATGCGCGAGTTGCGGATGCGTTCGTCGTCGGCGTACCAGGACCCGTCCCTGCGAAACGAGATGGTGTAGCCGCCAACGGCCCAGAATCCTGCCTGGGGCATGGTACCGCCCTCCCCGGCGCCTTCGCGCTCAGGTCGTCTTCGCCGCTCGGTGCCCGGCGACGTACTCCTCGACGTCCTCGCGGCTGCCGATCACCAGCGGCACGCGGTGATGGATGCCGGTCGGCACGATGTCGAGCACGGGGTGTTCCGTGTCCACGGCAAGCCCACCCGCCTCTTCCTGGAGCCAGGCCGTGGGATTGCACTCGTACATCAGGCGCAGCTTGCCCTTGGGCGGCTGCCCCGGGCGCCCGGCATCGGCCGGGTAGAGGAAGACGCCGCCCTTCAGCAGGTTGCGATGAAAGTCGGCCACGAAAGAGCCGACGTAGCGCGAGGTGTAGGGGCGGCCCACGCCGCCGGCCGGATCCTTGAGGGAACGAACGTAGGTCCGCGTGCCTTCGTCCCACGCCGAGACGTTGCCCTCGTTGCAGGAGTAGATCTTGCCGCGGCTGGGAGTGCGGATGTTCTGGTGCGAGAGGCGGAACTCGCCGGTGGAAGGCTCCAGCGTGAAGCCCTGCACGCCAGCGCCGACCGAGAACACCAGCATCGTGCTCGAGCCGTAGAGGAAGTATCCGGCGGCCACCTGCTGGCGTCCGGTCTGCAGGAAGTCGTCGACGGTGGCCGGGCCGGAGGTACTGCGGCGGCGGTAGATGCCGAAGATGGTCCCGATGCTGACGTTGACGTCGATGTTGGAGGATCCGTCGAGGGGATCGAAGTACACGAGGTAGTCGGCCTTTTCGCCGGCAGCCGAAGGCGCCAGGATGTCCTCCGACTCTTCGGAGGCCATGCCGCAGACGACGCCCGAAGTGCGCAGGCCCTCCACCAGCAGGTCGTTGGCGTAGACGTCGAGCTTCTGGACGGTCTCGCCGTGGACGTTCTGCTGGTCGGTGCGGCCGATGATGCCGACGAGCCCGGCGCGACTGATCTCGCCGGCGATGGTCTTGGCGGCCTCGGCCATCTCCAGGAGCACGTTGGCCAGCCCCTGCTCGGTGCGCCGGTTGCTTCCCACGCCCAGCAGGTGCCCGCGCAGCGATTCGCCGATGGTTTCCATGGTCCGGTCCCCTTGGCGTCGCGACCGCCGCCCTCGTCCCCGGGTCACGGGGCGGTACAAGGCACTCGCACGCGACAGCAATTAATCCGACCCCTGCCGGTGTCACAAACGCCCTCGTGCAGCACGAGCCCTCGGCCGCGCGGGTGTGGGCCTTCGAGGCTGGCTTGGCCGCCGCTGGTCGTACATAAGGTCCGGCGCGCCGCCTCGCGCCCAGGAGGCCCTCCCGACATGCCATCCACTCCCGGTGCTCCGCTCCGTTCGTCACGGCGCGATTGCCGCTGCTTCGCCGTCCCCCCGCCCCGCCTGGTCGCCTTCGCCCCTCTGCTCGTCCTTGCCGCCTGCCTCACCGGCGGCTGCCGGCCCGAGCGGCCCTCCGTTGCCCCGGCGTCGCCCGGCGCCGCCGTCGATGCCGACGGCCACACCGCCGCGACGACGTTCACGATGCAGGCCAACGCCGCCGTCGCCGCCGCGCTGCCGCTGGGCGACCAGCAGGATTTCGAGGACGCGCGCCGCGGACTTCTCGCCACGGAGGCCGGCCTCGAGATCGCCGGCTCCGGCTCGGGCTCGCCGCCGGCCTGGAACACGAAGGACTACGCCTTCGTGGACGGCGACGCGCCTGCCAGTGTGAACCCGTCGCTGTGGCGCCAGGCTCGTCTCAACGGCATCCACGGGCTCTTCCAGGTGGCCGAGGGCGTCTACCAGGTGCGCGGCTACGATCTTGCCAACCTCTCGCTCATCCGCGGCCGCAGCGGATGGATCGTGGTGGACCCGCTCACGGTAGCCGAGACCGCGACGGCCGCGCTTGCGCTCGTGCGCAAGCACCTCGGCAACGACCCGGTGGTGGCGGTGATCTTCACCCACAGCCACGTGGACCACTTCGGCGGCATCGCCGCCGTGCTGGCCGACCCCTTTACCGACGCGACGAAGTTGCGCGTGGTGGCACCCAGCGGCTTCCTCGAGGAGGCAACCAGCGAGAACGTGCTGGCCGGCCTGGCCATGGGGCGACGTGCGGGGTTCATGTACGGCACGGCGCTGGCGCGCTCGGAGCGCGGCCACGTGGACACCGGCCTCGGCAAGGCGCCTTCGCGGGGCAACATTTCCATCCTCACTCCCACCGATCTCGTGACCGGCACGCCCGAGGACATGGAGATCGACGGCGTGCGTTTCCGTTTTCAGTACACGCCGGCGTCGGAGGCGCCGGCCGAGCTCACCTTCTACCTGCCGGCCGCAAAGGCTTTCTGCGGCGCGGAAGTGGTCTCCCACAACCTCCACAACCTCTACACGCTGCGCGGCGCCAAGGTGCGCGACGCGCTGCTGTGGAGTGGTTACATCGACGAGGCCATCGGCCTGTTCGGCGACATGGAAGTGGTCTTCGCCAGCCACCACTGGCCCACCTTCGGGCGCGAGCGCTCCCTGGCCTACCTCGCCCGCCAGCGCGACGCCTACAAATTCCTCCACGACCAGACCCTGCGCCTGGCCAACGCGGGGCAAGGACCGCGCGAAATCGCCGAGGAGCTGCGGCTGCCTGCCGCGCTCGGCCGCGACTTCGCCGTGCGCGATTACTACGGAACGGTGAAACACAACGCCAAGGCCGTCTACCAGAACTACTTCGGCTGGTACGACGGCAATCCGGCCAACCTCGACCCCTTGCCGCCGGAAGAAGAAGCCACGCGCTACGTGGAAGCGATGGGAGGCGCAGAGGCCGTGCTGAAGCGCGCGTCCGCGGCCTTCGAGCGCGGCGAGTACCGTTGGGCGGCCACCATCCTGAACCACCTCGTGTTCGCCGACGCCGACAACGACGAGGCCCGCCGCCTGCTGGCCGCCACCTACGACCAACTCGGCTACCAAGCTGAATCGGGGCCCTGGCGCGACGTGTACCTGACCGGAGCCTTCGAACTGCGCCACGGCGCCCAGGCCCCCGCGCTGGAACCCGCGGCGATGACCGACGTGCTGCGCCGCATGCCGGTCGATAACTTCTTCGACGCGATGGCAGCGCGCGTGAACGGTCCCGGGGCCGAAGGCAAGGAGCTCACGATCAACTTCGTCTTCACCGACGCCGGCGAGACGCACGTGGTGACGCTGGCCAACTCGGTGCTGCACCACCGCCGGCGCGACGCCGATCCGGCGGCCGACGCCACCATCCGCCTCACCCGCGACTTCCTCGTGAAGATGAGCGTGGGCGAGGCCGGCCTTCGCGAGATGATCTTCTCCGACGACCTCGCCGTAGACGGCAGCCGCCTGGACGTCTTGTCGTTCTTCTCCGCCCTCGACCGCCCCGACGGCAAGTTCGCCATCGTCACGCCTTAGCGGGCTTTCTCCGGAGGGCCGGCAATCTCGCGGCCAAAGCGGCCGCGGGCGATCAGGATGTCGCGGTCGCGGCTGAGCACCTGGTCGAGGCTCTCGGTGGAGGCCCAGGCCGTGATCCACAGTCCGCTGCCGTCGGTGGCCAGCGACGGCGTCACGTCCTCGCCGTGGTCCTCCTCGGCGTTGGTGTTGAGGATGTAGGACTTGGTCCAGGTGCGGCCGCTGTCGCGGGACAGGGCCGTCCTCAGGTCGGCGTCGGCGCCGCGGGCGGCGTCCCTCTTGTCCCAGGACGTCCACACCGCCACCCAGTTGCCGGCATCGTCCACGGCCAGTTCCGGCGTGTCGTCGTCGCCGGAGTCGGAGGCGGCCTCGCGGTTGAGGGCGCTGCGGCGGGTCCACGTCCGGCCGTCGTCGCTCGAGCGCACGTAGAGAATGTCGCGGTCCTTGCCGATAGTTGCGTCGAGGTCGTCCGCCGATGCCCAGGCACAGATCCACTCGCCCTTGCGGTTGGTCGCCAGGCGCGGCCCGAAGTCCGGCCTGTCGTCCTCGCTGGCTCCCGAAAGACGCTGGGGAGGGCTCCAGGTGACCGCCCCAGCGGCGGAGCGCGCCACGACGACGCCGCGCTGCAGGCCGCCGAGATCATCCGAAACGTTGCCGCTCGACCAGGTGACGAGCCAGACGTCCTTGCCCCCGGTCTCCACCCGCGGCGAGGTGTCGAAGGCTTCGTCGTTGCGGGCCGCGGCGTCCACCACGTCGGGCGCCGACCAGGACTTTCCGTCGTCCGTGGAGGTGACGAAGAGGATGTCGCGATCCCCGCCCACCGTGTTGCCCAGGGAATCGGCCGACTGCCACACCACCACCCAGCGTCCGTTGCCGTCGGTGGCGATGTCGGCGCTGTCGTCGTCGCCCCAGTCGGTGGAGGCGTTGGAATGCAGCGCGCGGGGCGGGCTCCAGGTGAGAGCGTTGTCGGTCGAAACGCTCAGGTGGATGTCGCGGTCGCGGCGCGATCCCCCGGCGAGGTCCTGGGTGGAGGTCCAGACGACGATCCAGGTTCCCTTGCCGTCGGTGGCCAGGGCCGGCTGGCGGTCCTCGGCCCGGTCGCTGCGGAAGGCTTCGTCAAGCGGTTTTGGGGCCGTCCACTGGGCCCCGTCGTCGGCCGACCGGGAAACCATGACGTCCACGTCGCGGCCGAGGCCGAGATCCCCTGCCCCGACCACCTGCCAGACGAGAACCCAAACCCCGGCCACCCCGGCCGCGATGCGGGGCACCTCGTCGCTGTGGGTGTCGGTCCGGATGGCGGGATCGACGCCGGAGGGCGCCTCGAAGACGGGAACCTGGGCCGGGCAGGCCCGAGGCAGGGCGAGCAGCAGGAGGGAGATGGCCGCTGCGACCGCCCCGAGCGCACGTCGCGGCCGGCGAGGAGGACAAAGAGACGGCCGCACGGGGGCGGGCGACGAACGCATCCGCCTCAAAGTAACCTACGAAGCACGACCGACCAACAAACTTCCTGCCCTGCGCTGCACTTCGCGTTTGTCTTATTGCGTCTTTCAGAAATATTGGACGAAACGATGCACGTGCCGGAAGCGTCCTGTCAGGGGGGGAGCGCTCCGGCCACGGGGGCCCGGGCCGGATCCCGGGCGATGGAAGCTCATGACGGAATCCCCCTCGCGTTCGCGCGGCCGCACCTCCAAAATCTCCCGGGAGCGCATCCTCGACGCCTCCCTCGTCGAATTCGCCAAGCACGGCTACGAGGGCGCCACCACCGCCTCGGTGGCCAGGCGCATCGGCGTCACCCAGCCCCTGATCCACTACCACTTCGGTTCGAAGGAGGCCCTGTGGCGGGCGGCCGTCGAACTGGCCTTCAGTTACCTGACCGGCCTCCTCGAGGACATGGACACGGGAGCCGCCGACCAGGATCCCCGCGAGCGGCTTCGCCAGGTGGCGCGTCGCTTCGTCGAGTTCAGCGCCAAGCACCCGGAAGTGAGCCGCCTCATCATCGCCGAGTCGGCGGTGGCCGGTCCCCGTCTCGAATGGATGACGGAGAAGCACCTGCGGCCGCTGATCCGCCGCGTGGAGGTGCACTTCCGCGCGGGTCGCGACGCCGGCGTCGTGAAGGACCTCTCGCTCGAGTCCCTCATCTTCGTGTTCCTCGGCGCCCTGCCCCACTTCTTCGACGGCGCGCCGCTGATCGGCCTGCTGTGGGGAATCGATCCGACCGATCCCGAGCACGTCAGCGTCTACGCCGACACGCTGCTGGAGGTTCTCACTTCCGGCATGCTGGTCCAGGCGGCGGACGCAGGCCGCTGACCCCAGCGTCGCGCGCCCGCCTCCCTGTCCGTATCGCTTCGTCTCCGGCGATTCGCCCGGCCACGCGTATCCGCGCCTTCGCCCGCCCTGCGATTGAACGAGAGGGCTGCCCTGCTAGTCTGCCGGGCCAAACCAGGAGAGAAGGAGCAGCCCGATGTCGAAGGATACTGTCACCATCACCGACAACCGCACCGGGAAAAGCTACGAACTGCCGATCGAAGACGGCACCATCCGCGCCCTCGACCTCCGCCAGATCAAGACCGGGCCCGAAGACTTCGGCCTGATGACGTACGACCCGGCGCTGACCAACACGGCCAGCTGCCGCAGCGCGATCACCTTCATCGACGGCGACAAGGGCATCCTGCGCTACCGCGGCTATCCCATCGAGCAGCTCGCCGAGAAGAGCTCCTTCCTCGAGACCGCCTACCTCATCGTGAAGGGGGAACTCCCCAACCAGGAGCATCTCGACGCCTGGAGCTACAACGTCAAGATGCACACGATGCTCCACGAGAAGACCAAGAGCTTCATGGAGGGCTTCCGCTACGACGCCCATCCCATGGGCATCCTGGTGGGCACCGTGGCGGCGCTCTCCACGTTCTACCCGGACGCCAAGGAGATCGACGACATCGAGTCGCGTCGCCTGCAGGTGCGCCGCCTGATCGGCAAGATGCCGACCATCGCCGCCTACGCCTACCGCTACTCGATGGGCCTGCCTTACGTACAGCCCGACAACGAACTGAGCTACGCGGGCAACCTGCTCTCGATGCTCTTCAAGATGACCGAGCCGCGCTACCGCCCGAACCGCGCGCTCGAGAAAGCGCTGGACGTGCTCTTCATCCTGCACGCCGACCACGAGCAGAACTGCTCGGCCAACGCCATGCGGGCGGTCGGCAGCTCGCGAGTGGATCCCTACTGCGCCACGGCGGCGGCGGCGGCGGCCCTGTACGGCCCCCTGCACGGCGGCGCCAACGAGGAAGCCGTGCAGATGCTCGAGGAGATCGGGTCGGTGGACAAGATCCCGGCCTTCATCAAGAGCGTCAAGGCGGGCGAGCGACGGCTGATGGGCTTCGGGCACCGCGTCTACAAGAACTACGACCCGCGCGCCAAGGTGATCAAGAAGATCGCCTACGAGGTCTTCGAGGTGACGGGCCGCAACTCCCTCATCGACATCGCCGTGGAGCTCGAGCGCATCGCGCTGCAGGACGATTACTTCGTCTCGCGCAAGCTCTACCCCAACGTCGATTTCTACTCGGGCATCATCTACCAGGCGATGGGCTTCCCCACCGCGATGTTCCCGGTGCTGTTCGCCATCGGCCGCACCCCCGGCTGGATCGCCCAGTGGGCCGAGAACGTGCGCGACCCCGAGCAGAAGATCGTGAGGCCGCGGCAGATCTACACCGGGCACGACACGCGCGACTACACGCTCATCGAGGACCGGCCCGCTCCCCAGACCGACGAGCGCAAGCTCCTGCGCGGTCGCCTCTGATCCCCGGCTCCGGGCGAGGTAAGGGGCAACGAGCATGACGACGCCCCTGCCGCCCTTCGATGCCGTCCTGCTGCTGTCCTTCGGCGGGCCCGAGGGACCGGACGACGTGATGCCCTTCCTCGAGAACGTGACGCGGGGGCGGCGCGTTCCGCGCGAACGCCTCGAGGTGGTGGCCCGCCAGTACCTGGCCTTCGGCGGCCGCAGCCCCATCAACGACGAGTGCCGCCGCCTGGTGGCCGCCCTGGAAGACGAGTTCGCGCGGCGCGGTCCGCGCCTTCCCGTGTACTGGGGCAACCGCAACTGGGCGCCGCTGCTGTCCGACACCATGGCCACGATGGCGCGCGACGGTGTGCGCCGGGCCGTGGCCGTCACCACCTCGGCCTACAGTTCCTACTCGGCCTGTCGCCAGTACCTGGAAGACGTCGAGCGCGCGCGCGCCGCGGTGGGTCCGGCGGCGCCCCTGGTCGAAAAGCTCCCGCCGTATTGGAACAACGCCGGCTTCATCGAGACGATGATCGCCAACGCGCGCACCGCCATCGCAGCGCTTGCGGCGCTTGGCGGTGGAACAGAGGCGGACCGTGCGAGTGTCTCGACCGGCGGTGGCGACGTTGCTGCTCCCCTCGCGAGGCTGGTGTTCACGGCCCACTCGCTGCCGATGTCGATGTCGAGCGGCTGCGACTACGTGGCCCAGCTGCGTGAGGCCTCGTCGCTCGTCGCCGCCGGAGCGGCGCCCGACCTGGAATGGGACCTCGTCTACCAGAGCCGCAGCGGCCCGCCTTCCCAGCCCTGGCTGGAGCCGGACGTCGGCGACCACCTGCGCGCCCTGCACGCGGCCGGAACGAGGCGCGTGGTGCTGGTGCCGATCGGCTTCACCGCCGATCACATGGAAGTGCTGTACGACCTGGATACGCTGGCCCGCGGCGTGGCCGACTCGCTCGGAATGACGATGACGCGCGCCGCCTGCGTTGGCGCCGCGCCGCTCTTCGTGGCCGGCCTGCGCGACCTCGTCGCCGCACACGTCGAGGGAAGGCGCGCTCCCGTCCTCGGCGCGCTGGGCCCGCGCCCCTCCCCCTGCGCCCCCGCCTGCTGCCCCGCCTGAAAACCCGGGACAGGTACAGGTTTTCGGCTTCGCCGAAAACCTGTACCTGTCCCGGGTTTTCTCAGGCGTAGATCTTCATGACCTTGGCGAGGAAGTCGAGGGCTTCGGCCTTGGGGCGCTGGAAGCTGTTGCGGCCGATGATGGAGCCGAAACCGCCGCCGTCGCGGATGCCCTTGCACTCCTCGAAGATCTTCTCGTCGGCGCCCTTGGCACCGCCCGAAAAGATCACGATGCGGCGTCCGCCGAAGGACGACTGCACCACGTGCGCGACGCGCTCGGCGAGCGTGCCGACGGGGATCTTTTCCTTCTCGTAGACCTTCTTGGCGTCGGCCTGCTCGAGATGGGCCGTCGGCGGCTTCACCTTGATGATGTTGGCGCCGAGCTGGGCCGCGATCTGCGCCGCGTAAGCCGTCACGTCGATGCCCGTCTCGCCTTCCTTCGTGATCCCCGAGCCGCGTGGGTAGGACCACACCACGACGGCCAGTCCGCAGGCCTTGGCCTCGCGGGTCAGGTCGGCGAGCACCTCGAACATGCCCTGGAACTGGGCCGAGCCCGGATAGATCGTGTAGCCTATGGCCGAGCAGCCGAGGCGAAGCGCGTCGGCCACCGAGCCGGTGAGCGACGGCGTCGGATCCGAACCGTCGGGAGCCAGCGAGTCGTGGTTGTTGAGCTTGAGAATGAGGGGAATGTCGCCCGCGAACTCCGCCGCGCCGCCCTCGAGGAAGCCAAGAGGAGCAGCGTAGGCGTTGCAGCCCGCGTCCAGCGCGAGTTGGAAGTGGTAGCGCGGGTCGTACCCGGCCGGGTTGGGAGCGAAGCTGCGGGCGGGACCGTGCTCGAAGCCCTGGTCCACCGGCAGGATCACGAAGCGCCCGGTGCCCGCCAGCTTGCCGGTGTTCATGATGCGCGCGAGGTTCGTCAATACGCCCGGGTTTTCCCCGGCGTACCAGCTCAGGATCTCTTTGACTCTGGGAGTGGCCATTCGTCGCGGTTCCTCTCTCGGATACGTTGGCGCAGCGCTCCCTTGTCCCGATGAAAAGCGAAGGGCTGCTGTCGTCGGCCGAGCTTTAGCGCGCCCCGGATAAGGATCCAACCGCCCCGGCGCGCTCAGGGTGCCGGAGCCGACGCGACCAGGGCCTCGAGATCCTCCCCGGCCGCCACCGCCGCCCCAAGCCTTTCCAGCGCCGCGGCCAGGCTGGGCTGCGACTCAAGAAAACCGTCGATAGCGCGCGCCCCGGTCGCGTAGCGGTACACCGCCAGGAAAGAGGCATTGTCGAGGGCGGCGAGTTCGGTAACGAGCTCGGCGGCGAACGCGGGATCCGCGCGGGCGATCTCCTCCAGGATGCCGGCGTAGAGCACGGCGCGTTCGGCCATCAAGTGCTCGCGGCCCCACCCCGCGCGACGAGCCGCCTCGAAGAACTCTCCCAGCCTCACCGCCGCCGCGTCCAGCACGTCACTGCGTGCCAGCCACGCCTCGCGCGCCGCGGCCACGCGAGCGGCGAGATCCGGCAAGTCGCGCGCCGCGTAGTAGCGCCCCGCCAGGCGCCACGCCACGGCCGTGGCCAGCGTTTCGTTGAAGGACACCTCCCCCGGCGCGAAGAAGGTCTGGTGCACGAGTTCGTGCAGGACGGTGACCACCACGGCGACTTCGCCGCGTTCGAGCACGTTGGAGGGCAGGGGATCGTCGAACCAGCCGAGGGTGGAATAGGCCGAGGCCTCGACGATGCGCGTGTCGAGCCCCTTCCCGCGCAGTGCGGCGGCAAAGTCCTCGGCCGACTCGCGGTCAAAGTAGCCCCGGTAGGGGATGTCGCCGATCAGCGGGTACCACCACGTGAAGGGCTCGAGGCGATCCACGTGGGCCGCCGTCACCACGTGAAAGGGCGAGACCGACCCGGTGTCGGCCACCTCCCGATAGCTGCCGCCCACGTCGAGGCCCTCGGAGGCGGCGAACTCGCGCACCGACAGGAGGGCCTCCAGCGCGCGGCGACGTTCGGGATCCCCGGTGGTTGCGAGCAGTTCTGTGGCCGGCGTCGCAGCGCCGAGGAAGCGGGCTTCCTCGTAGGCGAGACGCAGGAGATAGCCGCCGCGACAACCGCCGAACAGCAGCGCCGCGGCCAAAACGACGGCGCTGCGGCCCATCCCCGCGCTCCTCGATCGCCGAGTCCGGTTCGCGGTCGGGAACGCTTCGGTGATAAGGGTGCCCCTTCGCACGTGAACCGCCTCTGGAAGTACATGCGGCGCTACCGCGCCCGCTACGCCGTCGGGGGACTGGCCCTGTTCGCCACCGCCACCCTGGTGATGGCCATCCCCAAGCTCACCCAGGCGGCCTTCGACGCCATCGCGAGCGACCTCGCCGCCGACGACAAGATCCGCACTGTTACCGGCTACGCGGCCGCCATCGCCGTGATCGCCCTCGCGCAGGCGGTGGGGCGCACCTGGTCGCGGGCCCTCATCTTCAACGCCGGGCGCGACGTGGAGTACGACCTTCGCGGCGACCTCTACGACCACCTGCTGAAACTGCACCAGGGCTACTACCAGCGCCAGCGCACCGGCGACCTCATGTCGCGCCTGGTCAACGACATCGGCGCGATCCGCCTCCTGCTGGGTCCCGGCTTCCTCACCCTCGTCAACACCCCGCTCTACTGCGTCTACGCCTTCACGCTGATGCTGTGGATCGACGTGCCGCTCACCCTGGCCGCCATCCTCCCGTTCCCGCTGGTGCTCTGGTTCATGCGCCGCCGCATGCGCGCGATGATGGAGGCCACGGTGCGCACCCAGGAACGCCTGGCCGAGATGTCCTCCTTCGCCCAGGAGACCCTGGCCGGCATTCACGTGGTGAAGTCCTTCGGGCGCGAGGAAGACCGCGCCCGGCGCTTCACGGAGCTGAACGATCTCTACAAGGTGGAGGCCATGGATGTGGCCAGGCTGCGCGCGAAGATCTTCCCGGCCATCCGCGGGGTCTCCTCGCTCGGCGTGGTCATCGTGATCGGCCTCGGCGGCCACCAGGTGGTGAGCGGCCGCATGACCATCGGCGGGCTGGTGGCCTTCATGGGCTACCTGCAGATCCTGGCCTGGCCCATCATGGCGGTGGGCTTCATGATCGCCATCTGGCAGCGCGGCAAGGCGGCGCTGCTGCGCCTCGGCGAGATCTTCGACACAGAACCCGCGATCGCCTCTCCGCCCGATGCCTATTGCCCGGCGGAGGTGCGCGGCGACGTGCGCTTCGAGAACGTCCATTTCGCCCACGACGGCGAAAGCAGCGAAACCCTCCACGACATCACCATCGACGTTCCGGCCGGCACCACCCTGGGCATCCTCGGCCGCACGGGTTCCGGCAAATCCACCATCGCCAATCTCACCCCTCGCCTCTTCGACGCCACTTCCGGAAGCGTGCTGGTGGACGGCGTGGACGTGCGCCAGTGGAACCTGGAGAGCCTGCGCAGCGCCATCGGCTTCGTTCCGCAGGATCCCTTCCTGTTCTCGACCACCATCGCCAGGAACATCTCCTTCGGCCGCGGCGACCTGTCCGTGGCCGAGTTGCGGCCGCTGCTGGAAACGGCCGGCCTCGACACGGACCTCGCCGAGTTCCCCTCCGGTCTGGCGACGCCGGTCGGGGAGAGGGGCGTGACGCTGTCGGGCGGCCAGAAACAGAGGCTCACGCTGGCCCGCGCGGTGGCCGGCGACCCGCGTATCCTCATCCTCGACGACTCGCTTTCCAGCGTGGACGCCGCCACCGAGCGGCGCATCCTCGAGCGCCTCGACGACGTGAGAAAGGGTCGCACCGCCATCGTGATCTCCCACCGCGTCTCCTCGGTGGCCAAGGCCGACCGCATCGCGGTGATCGACGAGGGCCGCATCGTGGAGCAGGGCACCCACGGCGAGCTCGTCCACCTCCGCGGCCTCTACGCGGATCTCTGGAAACGCCAGCGCCTCACCGAGGAACTGGAGGCCATGGCGTGAGCGATCGCGGGACATCGGGCGGTCACCATTCCGCCGGGCAAGCCGGACCGGCGGCGCCCGACGCCGAGAACCCGACCCTGGCCGCCGGCGTCAATCCCGCCGCCATCGCCTCGGGCGCCACGGCCCTGGAAGCGCATCCGCCGGCCATGGCCACGGCCGAGCGCGAAGGGCCCGGAATCGCCGACGAGCAGCAGATCCTCGGCACCCGCGACCTCGCCATGGTGCGGTCGATGTGGAAGTTCATCGCCCCTTACAAGGGCCTGTTCTTCGCGTCGCTGGGCCTGCTGCCGCTGATCTCGGCCTGCCTCCTGGTGCAGCCCTGGATCATCAAACAGGCCATCGATCACTGCATAGCAGCCGGCACCACCGAAGGCCTCGGCTGGTGGGTGCTGGCCTACATCGCGGCCTTTGCCGCGGAATTCGCCCTGCTCTACTGGCAGACCGTCGTCACCATGCTGCTCGCCCAGAAGAGCCTGGCGGACCTTCGCCTGGCCGTCTTCCGCCGCGTGGAATCGATGGACACCTCCTTCTTCGACCGCAACCCGGTGGGGCGCCTGGTCACGCGCATGACCACCGACGTGGACGTGATCAACGAAATGTTCGCCGCCGGCGCCATCACCATGCTGATGGACGCCATGACGCTGGTCGGCATCGTGGTGATCATGTTCCTGCTCCACTTCGAGCTGACGCTGGCGGCCCTGGCCACGCTGCCGGTGATGCTGCTGCTGGTGGACTTCTTCCGGCGCAAGACGCGCAAGTACTACCGCCTGATCCGCGACCGCATCGCGCGCATCAACTCGTACCTGCAGGAATCCATCAGCGGCATGGCGGTGGTGCAGCTGTTCGCCAGCGAGAAGCGCATGTCGGCCGAGTTCGGCGAACTGAACGCGGCCTACCGCGACGCCAACCACCGCTCGAACATCTACGAAGCCTCGCTCTTCTCGATCGTGGAAGCCGTGAGCGCCATCTCCACGGCCGGCATCCTGTGGTACGGCGCCCACCTCGTCGTCGGCGAACCCGTGTCGGCGGCTTCCACCGTCTCGGGCGCCGTGGGCTTCGGCACGCTCGTGGCCTTCATGGAGTACATCAACCGCTTCTTCGTGCCGGTGCGCGACTTCTCGACCAAGTACGCCGTGATGCAGTCGGCCATCACCGCTTGTGAGAAGGTCTTCGGCCTGCTCGAGGTGCAGCCTTCGCTGCGCAATCCGGCCCAGCCCGTGCCCGCGCCGCCGCGCACCGGGACCATCGAGTTCGACGACGTGTGGTTCTCCTACCTGCCGGGCGAACCCGTGCTGCGCGGCGTCTCCTTCCGCGTGGGGGCCGGCGAGCACGTGGCCATCGTGGGCGCCACCGGCTCCGGCAAGACCACCATCACCAAGCTGCTGGCCCGCTTCTACGACGTGGAGAAGGGCCGCATCCTGGTGGACGGCGTGGACGTGCGCGAGTGGGACCTCGGCGACTTGCGTCGCCGCATCGTGGCCGTGCTCCAGGACGCCTTCCTGTTCTCGGGAACCGCCGCCGACAACATCCGTCTCGGCCGCGACGACATCGACGACGCCGCGATGCGCTCTGCTGCCCGCGCGGTGCACGCCGACCGCTTCCTCGAACGCCTGCCCGACGGCTACGAAGCCGCCGTGCGCGAACGCGGCAACAACTTCTCCACCGGCCAGCGCCAGCTCCTGTCCTTCGCACGCGCGCTGGCCTACCAGCCCGACATCCTCGTCCTCGACGAGGCCACGTCCAGCGTGGACCACGACACTGAGGAGATGATCCAGGACGCGGTCGCGCGGATGCAGGAGGGAAGAACGTCGCTGGTGATCGCGCACCGCCTGGCAACCATCCAGGGTGCGGACCGCATCCTGGTGCTGCACCACGGCGTGCTGCGCGAGAGCGGCACCCACGAGGAACTGATGGCGCGCGGCGGTCTCTACGCGCGCCTCTACCTGCTGCAGCACGAAGAGGCGCCGGAAGCGGCAGCACCGCGGGCGAACCGCCCCCTGGCCGCCACGACGGCCTGATTCCGCTTACTTCGCAGCGGGACGTGGTTCTTCGGCCGAACCGGGAACCTTGGGCTCGGCGGCTTTCGGCGCGCCGGCGGCGCCGGATTCCTCCACGTCGGAGGCCGACTCTGCCTCGGCCTTGCGCCTGACCCGCTCTTCCTTCGGAATCTTGCCGTCGCAGCGGCACCATTTCCGCTTCGGCCGGACATCTTCCTTGGCAGGAGGCGCCACGACCTTGGCCGGGGCTTCGAGCAGCTTCGGCTTCTCGGGTGTCGGAGCGATCCCGGCCTTTTCCTGGCGGCGCTTGAGCGCCTCGAGCTGGCCCTGCATGCGCCGGAGCGTCCTCTCCTCCGGGGAGAAGCCCTTACCGTGCTTCTCCACGAGCTTGTGGGCGGCGAGCTGGAGGAGGCTCGTCATGCTGTACTTCTGGTTCTTGGGGTCCTGGTAGAGCTCTTCGACCATGGTCCGCCATTCGAGGATCTTCACGGTCGGAACCTCGGGATAGTGCTCATCGACATAGCCGCCGGGCTGGAGGTTCCTGGCCAGGCTGGCCATGTCGAGGAAGCCGGCAATGTACCCGGCCTTGAAGTCGGTGGTGAAGCGCGACCAGCCCTTGTAGCCGATGGCCGCCGCTGCCATTCCTGCCGAGCCCGCCAGCACGCCGACCAGGACACCAATGAGAAAACCCCGAAGGGAAGTTCGTGTACGCATGTCGGCCAGATTGCTCCAGACCGCAGTCGGCCGCAACGATGCCCCCCGCAACGATGCCCCCCGCTCCTCACGCCGGCTTCTGGCAACGCTGCGGGACGCGGATTAGTCTTTCCCCTCCGGACCCCTTCGCGCATGTCGCCAACTCCCCGATCCTCCTCACCGCCCCGTCGCGTCCTCGTGACGGGGGTTTCCGGGCAGGACGGCTCCTACCTGGCCGAGCAGGTCCTGGCCGAGGGCGCCGAAGTGTTCGGACTGGTGCGACCGGGACACGGACCGGTGCCGGAGGGAGTGCAACTCCTCGAGGGCGACCTGAGGGACCTCGCCTCGCTGCAGCGCGCCGTCGCCGCCTGCCGTCCCGACGAAGTCTACAACCTGGCCGCCGCCGCCTTCGTTCCCGGGTCCGTTGCCGACCCGGCGGCGACCGACGCGATCAACTCGCTCGGCGTCGAGAACCTCGCCGCCGCGCTGGCGAGCGGCGCCTCCTCGGCACGGCTCTGCCACGCATCCTCCTCGGAAATTTTCGCCGCGGCCATGGGCCGACCCTGCCGCGAGGACGACGCGCCGGCGCCGAACACGCCCTACGGCGAGTCCAAGGCCAGGGCCCACCGCTTCGTCGCCGGCCTGAGGCAGCGCGGCGTGTTCGCCTGCTCGGCCATCCTCTTCAACCACGAGTCGCCGCGCCGCCCTCCCCGCTTCGTGACCCGCAAGATCACGATGGCGGCGGCGCGCATCGCGCGCGGGCTCCAGCAAACCGTCACCCTCGGCAACCTCGATGCGGTGCGCGACTGGGGCTATGCGCCCGAGTACGTGGAGGCGATGCGGCGCATGATGCGCGCCGACGTGGCCCGCGACTACGTGGTGGCCACCGGCCGCGCGGCCACGGTGCGCGACTTCGCGCGCCTCGCCTTCGCCCGCGTCGGCCTCGACTGGGAGGACCGCGTGCTCCAGGACCTGGCTTTCGTGCGCTCCACCGATGCAACGCTGCGCATCGGCGATCCGTCGCGGATCCGCCGCGAACTCGGCTGGCAGGCGACCACGACGCTCGAAGAACTGGTGCGCATCATGGTGGACGCGGACCTGGCCCACATCGACAAGATCGACGCCGGCGGCGCCGCCGACTGAACGGGAAGCGGGACACCCCGCGACGGTTTCAGGACGGGTCTTCGAACAGCGCCGGCGCGAGATCATCGAACAGCACACCCGGCGCCAGCATGCCCTGGGGATCCAGGGCACGCCTGGTCGCGCGCATCGAAGCTACGCCGTCGCGGCCGTGCAGGGCCTCCAGCAGCTGCTGCTTTCCCGGATTCCTTCCCGTGCCGTGCTCCGCCAGAGGACTGCCGCCCAGTTCGATCGCGATGCGGCCGATGGCGACCTGGGCCGAACGGGCGCGCGCCATGCCGGCCGCGTCGGCGGCGATGAGGTTGGGATGGACGTTGCCGTCGGAGAGGTGTCCCCACACCGCGGCGTCGAGGCCCGTGTCCTCGAGCACGCGGCGCCAGCGCGCCAGCGCTTCCTCCAGGCGATCGAACGGCACGATCACGTCGCCGCCGGACTTGGAGATCGGGTCTCCCGAGCGCAAGGCCGCCTCGCGCACGCGCCGATTGACGCCTTCGGGCACCGCTTCGCGAAGCGCGAACAGCGCGCGACGCCTGTCCTCCTCGCCGGGCAGGGCCGGCACGGCCGCCGCCAGCAGGCCGCGCGCGTCCAGGATGCGGCAGAGCCGGGCCACCGGGCCCGGTGTCGCCGCGTCGGCATACGAAGCCAGTTCGTCCAGAGCAGCACTTCGGTCGTACGAGGCCGGAAGGTCCACCTGCACCAGCAGCAGGGCGCGGGCCTGGGGCGGAATGACGACGCCCACGCGCGCGCCCACGCCGTCCTCGCGCAGGATGTCCAGGGAGCGGCCGTCCATGTACTCGATAGCCGCCACGTCTACGCCGCCGGCGTCGCCGAGGCGCCGCGTGCGTGCAGCCTCGTCGCGCAACTCCTTCGTGAGCGAGATCGCTTCGGCATCGTCGGCCACCGGCACCAGCACGGCCAGCCACGACGGCCTCGGCCCCACCAGGCGAAGTCGCGCTTCGGTGAGCACGCCGAGGGTTCCCTCGCTGCCG
>JBHEPB010000061.1:0-9495 GCA_046260515.1 Binatia bacterium | reverse complement strand
TGCGTGCACGGCGAGGCTTGAACCCTTGTCCTCGACCAGCGATTAACCGGGCCGGCGTGCCGGTTAGCGACGCGACCCGCCCAATATTCCCCCGAGCACACCGCGCAGAATCCGCCGCCCGATCTCGCTGCCCACCGTGCGCACCGTCTGCTTGGCCATCGTTTCGGCGAGGCCCTGGCGGCGCTTGGTGCCCCACACCAGGTCGCTCAGGCCGCCGCCCGATCCGCCGGACGCGGGCCCGCCGTTATCGGGTTCCCCCGGCGCAACCATCTCGGCCCCGCGCTTCGCCAGAATCTCGTGGGCCGACTCGCGGTTCACGCGCGTGTCGTACTTCGCGCCGACCGGACTGCGGGTGCGCACCGCTGCGCGCTCTTCGTCGGTGATCGCGCCCATGCGGCAGCGCGGCGGACAGATGGAAGCGCGGTCCACCGGCGACGGCGCACCGCTTTCCAGCAGCATGGAGACGAGGGCTTCGCCTACAGCCAGCTCGGAGATGGCCGCGGCCACGTCGAGCCCGGGCCTCGGCACGAAGGTCTCGGCCGCCGTGCGCACCGCCTTCTGGTCGCGCGGCGTGAAGGCGCGCAGGCCGTGCTGCACGCGGTTGCCGAGTTGGCCGAGGATCTCGCCGGGAACGTCGTCGGGGAACTGGGAGCAGAAGTACACGCCGACGCCCTTGGAACGGATGATGCGCACCACCTGTTCCACCTTGCGGCGGAGCGTCGGCGGCGCGTCGGCGAAGAGCAGGTGGGCCTCGTCGAAGATGAAGACCAGCTTGGGCTTGTCCAGGTCGCCTACCTCGGGAAGGTTCTCGAAGAGCTCGGAGAGCAGCCACAGCAGGAAGGTCGAGTAGAGGCGCGGCTTCAGCACCAGGCGGTCGGCGGCGAGCACGCTGACGACGCCGCGACCGCCGAGGTCGGTGCGCATGAGGTCGCCGAGCTCGAGGGCCGGCTCGCCGAAAAGGTCCTCGCCGCCGTCGCGCGCAAAGCCGAGCAAGGCGCGCTGGATGGCGGCCAGCGACTGGGGCGAGACCAGGCCGTACTTGGCCGAAATCTCCTTGCGGTTGTCCGAGACGAAGGTGAGTAGCGAGCGCAGGTCGTCGAGGTCGAGCAACAGCAGCCCGCTTTCGTCGGCCACGTGAAAGGCGACGTCGAGGGCCCCGGCCTGGGCATCGCTCAGCTCGAACATGCGCGAAAAAAGCTCGGGGCCGATCTCGCTCACCGTCGTGCGCACGGGATGGCCGTCCCGGCCGTAGAGGTCCCAGAACACGACGGGGGAACCCTCGTTCGTGTAACCCTCGACGCCGGTGCGCTCTGCACGCTGGCGCAGCTTGTCGGAGCCGGCGCCGGGCATGGCCAGGCCGGCCACGTCGCCCTTCACGTCGGCCAGGAACACGGGAACGCCGAGGCGCGAGAAACCCTCTGCCAGGACCAGCAGCGTCACGGTTTTCCCCGTGCCGGTGGCGCCGGCGACGAGGCCGTGGCGGTTGCCGTAGCGCGCGAGAAGATGAGCGGGCTCCTGGCCCTTGCCGACGAGGATGCTGTTCACAGGCTCTTCTTCACTCCCTTCCCGGCGAGGAATCGCGCGAGGGATTCGGCAACCACTTCGTTGCCGCGTTCGGACAGGTGCACGTGGACGGGATCGTACAGCAGGCCCGAAGCGTCGGCGTGCGCCGCGGCCTCCTGGAGATCGGCGCTGAGGTCGTGGAAGAGGTAGCCGTCGGCGGCGGCGCGCTCGGCAAGGTGGCGGCGCTGCGCGGCGTCGAAGTTGTCGAGCGCTTCGCCAAGGGTCGGGTCGGCGAGGCCGACGCGCCCGGCATAGGCCGCCCAGGCCGACGGCGTGTAGCTGACAACGGCGGTGAAGCCGCGCTCGCGGGCGAGGGCGCCGAAGCGGGCCAGGGCTTCGTCCCAGATCTCCAGCGGCGTGCTGCCGTCCTGGAGATGGCGCGCCGAGACCACTTCGTCGCGGTCGCGGTTCTCGACGTTGAACTCCACCGGGCCCGACGGCAGCAGCACCTGGTAGCCGAAGTCGATGCCCTCCTTCTCGGCGTCGCGCGGATCGTCGTGCACGGCGAGGCTCACAGCGGCCAGCACCAGGTTGAGGGCATAGCTGTGGCGGCCGAGCGCGCTGGCCACGAGGCCCGGCGCCACCTGGTCCGGCGTCTTCGACGGCGGCTTCCGGCCGCTGCGAAGGGCGTCGCGATGGTCTCGCCAGGCCGCGGCGTCGCGCAGGTCGTTGCCGCCGTAGATGTTCAGGATCACCACGCGCGGGCGCTTGGGCAGGCCGAACTCACGCAGGAACTGCACGTACTCGTAAGGCCCGGTGCCGCCGCGGCCGAGGCTGAAGGTGAGCAGCCCCGTCTTCTCCTCGAGCAGGGCCGGCCAGGCGCGCTGCGGAACCACGGCGTGGCACCAGCTGAAGGAATCGCCGAGGGCGATCAGCTCGATGCGCTCGCGGCCGTGGTAGCGGCCGGCCGGGTTGCAGAAGCCGACCTCGTCGGTGACACGCTCGGCGCCGTTCTTCGTCTCGTCGATGGACACGATGGGCGACTCCGGCTTGGCCACGAAGAGGGGAGGCCCACCGTCGTCGCGGGGAACTTCGCGGAAATCCTTCTGCAAGGGGTAGGAGCCGGCGGCGATGTCGGCGCGAAGGCCGGGCTCGAACAGCAGGAGAAGGCTGGGCGGGATCGCCTGGGGAACGACACGGAGCGCGACTTCGAGAAGGCCGAGTCCCGTCGCGACGCTGAAGGCGAGCGCGGCGAGGCCGTAGCCGCGGCGCGCGGTCGTGCCCCCGTCGCCTTCGTTCCTCTTCGCGCTGCTCATCGAGGGGGCGAGTGTACGGGGGGCCGTCGGAATGTCGTAACCCGGCGGTGCGCAGCGGTGAGGCCGCCCGCCGGTTGCCCGCCTGCGGCCCCCTCCGTATAAAGCCGCGTGATTCGCGTAGCTCCCTCCATCCTTTCCGCTGATTTTGGTCGTCTCGCCGAGGAAGTCCGCGCCGTTGCCGAGGCCGGCGCCGACTGGATCCACGTGGACGTGATGGACGGTCACTTCGTGCCCAACCTCACGCTGGGGCCCGACATCGTCGGCGCCATCGACCGCGCCACCGATCTGACTCTGGACGTCCACCTGATGATCGAGCATCCCGAGCGCTACGTGGACCAGTTCATCGAGAACGGGGCCGACTACGTGAGCGTGCACCGCGAGGTCGTAAGCGACCTCGGTGTCCTCTTCGACCAGATCGAGGCCAAGGGCGCCAAGGCGGGCGTGGTGATCAATCCCGGCACGCCCGTGGCTTCCCTCGGCGATTGCCTGGAAAGGGCCGCGCTGGTTCTGGTGATGAGCGTGAACCCGGGCTTCGGCGGCCAGTCCTTCATGGAGAACTCGCTGCCCAAACTCGCCGAGTTGCGCCGCCTGCGCGAACAGCACGGCTACGGCTACGTGCTCGAGGTGGACGGCGGCATCAAGGTCGACAACGTGCAGCGCGTGATCGACGCCGGCGCCGACATGATCGTGGCCGGCTCCGCCGTCTTCAAGAGCCCCGACTACGCCGCCACCATCCGAGCCCTCCGCGGCGCCTGAAACCCGGGACAGGTACAGGTTTTCGGCTTCGCCGAAAACCTGTACCTGTCCCGGGTTTCACCAGCCGCCGCCCAGGGATTTGTAGAGGGCGATGAGGCGGGTGGTGACGGCGGCGCTGCTGGTGGCCAGCGTGTCTTCGAAGCCGCGCACGGCACGCTGCGCCTCCAGCACCTGCTGGAAATCCACCACTCCCGACTCGTACTGCGTGCGCGAAAGCTGCTCTGCAATGCGCGCGGCCTCGGCGCCTTCGGCCAGGCGGTCGCGACGCGACTGCTCCTGCTGATAGGCGACGAAAGCATTCTCGGCTTCTTCCCAGGCGGCGAGCACGGTCGCTTCGTAAGCGGCCAGGGCCTCGTCCACCGCAGCGGTGCGCGCCTTCACCGTGGAACGGATGCGGCCGAAGTCGAGGATGCGCCAGCGCAGCGTGGGGCCGACGTCGAAGGTCATCGCATCGCCGGCCAAAAGATCCGCCGCATCGGAAGCGGAAACCCCGAAAGATCCGCTGAGCGAGAGCTTGGGGTACATCTCCGCCTTCGCGACGCCGACGGCAGCCGTGGCCGCCACCAACCTTTGCTCGGCCGCAGCCACGTCGGGCCGCCGCCTCAGCAGGTCGGCCGGCAGGCCGACGCCCACCGAAGCCGGAGCGACCGGTACCGGACGCCGCGCCTCCAGCATCGCATCCAGGGCTCCCGGTGGTGCTCCCGTCAGCACGGCCAGGCGATGGCGCGCAGCAGCAAGGTCCACCTCCAGCTGGGGAAGACGTGCGCGCGTGTCGGCCAGGTTGTAGGTGGCCTGTTGCAGTTCCAGCTCTCCCGTCAGGCCCGCGTCGTAGCGCGCAGAAGCGAGTTCCTGCGTGTCGCTCTGTACCGCGACATTGGCCTCGGCGATGGCGATGCGCTCGGCCAGCGAGCGAAGGTCCACGTAGTTGGTCGCGACTTCGGCCAGCATCGTGACGAGCACGTTGCCAAGGTCGGCTTCGGCGCCGGCCAATTCGGCCTCGGCTTGCTCGACTGCGCGACGCCGTCCGCCGAAGATGTCGATCTCCCAGCTGGCGTCGAAGCCGGCCGAGTAGAGGCTGCGCTCGGGCGAGAAGTTGGCGCTCGGTCCGTCGTCGCCGGGATCGGTGTCGCCGCTGTTGAAGCTGCCGATCTTCTGGCTGGTGCGCTGTCGCGAAAAGCCCGTCCTCGCGTCGACGGCCGGGAACAGCTCCCCGAAGGCCGCGCCGCGCTCGGCGCGCGCCTGGCGCACCCTGGCCGTCGCCTGGCGAAGATCCGTGTTGCCGGCCAGCGCACCTTCCACGAGGCTGTCGAGCACCGGATCGCCGAAGACTTTCCACCATTGGGCCATGGCCGTGGCTTCCGGCGTGAGGCCTCGTCCCAGTCCCGTCGTCCACGAGGTCGGCACCTGCAGCGGCGGCGACACATAGTCGGGCCCGACCTTGAGGCAGCCCGCGGCCACAAACACGGTAAGCGCCGCCGCTAACCAGCGCACGCTATTCATGGCGCAGCGCCTCGATGGGATCGAGCCTGGCCGCCCGCCGCGCAGGGAAAAAGCCGAACAGAATGCCGATCATCCCGGACACGCCGAACGACAACGCGACGATTCCGGGATCGAGCAGGAAAGGCAGTTCCATGCCGATCGTGATGGCAAGCGTGGCCGCCAGGGCGAGCAGCACGCCGACCAGGCCGCCGAGAAGGCTCAGCACCACGGCTTCCACCAGGAACTGCAGCAGCACTTCGCCCTCGAGGGCGCCCACGGCCAGGCGGGTGCCGATCTCACGGGTACGCTCGGTGACCGACACCAGCATGATGTTCATGATGCCGATGCCGCCCACCAGCAGGCTCACCGCCGCCACCGCCCCCAGCAGCATGGTCATGATCTGCGTGGTGCCGGTGAGCGCCGCGGTGATCTCCTTCATGTCGTAGACGGTGAAGTCGTCGTCCTCGCCGGCGGCGATGCGGCGCCGTTCGCGCAGCAGGAAGGTCACGTCGGCCATCACCTTCTCGGTGGGGTACGCGTCGGCCACCGAGACCAGGATGCTGTCGATGTCGGTGTTGCCGGCGAAGCGCCGCTGCACCGTGCGCAGCGGCATCACCACCGTGTCGTCCTGGTCGGATCCCATGCTGGACTGGCCCTTGGGCTCCAGGATGCCGATCACCTCGCAGGCGATTTTGCCGACGCGCACGCTCTCGCCGACCGGCGAGTGGCCGCCGAAGAGTTCGGCGCGCACCGTTTCGCCGATCAGGCAGACCGACTTGCCGCCGTGCAGTTCGCCGAGCGTGAAGTTGCGACCCGAGGCCAGATCCCAGGCCCGCGCCGTGAGGTAGTCCGTCGTCGCCCCGATGATGGCCGTTGCCCGGTTGGCGCTGCCGAAGATGACGGTGGAGGCGTGCGAGGCCGTGGGCACCACCACGTTGAGGCCGCCCACCTGCTCGCGGATGGCATCAGCGTCCGCGATCGAGAAGGGCTGGGCCTGGGCGCGCATGCCGCCGCGGCGCGCGCCCGGTCGGCAGAAGAGCAGGTTGCTGCCGAGGGCCGAGATGTCGGCGGAGATGCGCGCCGTGGCGCCGCGACCCACGGTCACCATGGTGATGACGGCAGCCACGCCGATGACGATGCCGAGCACCGTCAGGAAGGAGCGCATCTTGTTGCGGCGGATCTGCCGCAGGGCGAGCAGGATGGCGTCGCGCCACATCAGGCGACTCCGTCGGCAAGGGGAGTGGTCGCTCCGGTCGCTTGAATGGCAGCGGCCGGCCCCGGCCCCGCGCGCGGGTTGTCTGCCACCACCAGCCCGTCGGCGAACTTCACCGTGCGCCGGGCCCAGGCCGCCATTTCGACTTCGTGCGTGACCATCACCACCGTAATGCCCGACTCACGGTTGAAGCGGTCGAGCAGCGCCATGATCTCGGCGCTGCGCGCGGAATCGAGATTGCCGGTGGGCTCGTCGGCCAGCAGCAGGGCGGGCCGCGAGACGACGGCGCGCGCGATGGCCACGCGCTGCTGCTGACCGCCCGAAAGCTCAGCCGGCGTGTGGGCCTCCCATCCCGTAAGGCCCACGTCGGCCATGGCCTCCAGCGCCAGGCGGCGCCTCTCGCGCGGCTCGGTGCCGCGGTACATCAGCGGCAGTTCCACGTTCTCGACCGCGCTGGTGCGCGGCAGCAGGTTGAAGCCCTGGAAGACGAAGCCGAGCCATCGGCGGCGCAGCAGGGCGCGCTGGCGACGGTCGAGGCCGGTCACTTCCACGCCGCGGAAAAGGAAGCTGCCGGAGTCGGCCGTGTCGAGGCAGCCGACGATGTTCATGCAGGTGGACTTGCCCGATCCGCTCGGGCCCATCACGGCCACGAACTCGCCTTCCTCGATCACCAGATCGATGCCGCGCAGGGCATGCACCGCCGCCTGGCCCTGGCCGTAGACCTTGGACAGGGATCTCAGCTCGACAAGGGGCAGGTCCTTCACGACGTCGGGCTCTTGGAATCCACGATGACTTCACTGCCGGCGGCAAGGTCGCCGCTGAGAACCTGGGTGCGGCGGCCGTCGTTTGCGCCGATGGTGACTTCGACGGCCTCGGGGCGACCGTTGACCAGGCGATAGACGGTGCGCTGATTTCCCGTGCGCGGCGCTTCGGGCTGAGGCCGTGCACCGCGACGGCTGAAGGGCACGAGCTTCTGCACGAGGCTGCGCTCGTCCTTCGCCTTGGGTTGGGGCGGCACGAAACGCAGCGCGGCGTTCGGCACCAGTACGGCTTCGTCCACGGTGGAGGTGATGATGTCGGCGGTGGCCGTCATGCCGGGCCTCAGCGCCATCTCGGCGTTGTCCACCTGCAGCACGGCCTTGTAGGTGACGACGCCGTCGATGGTCTCCGGTGCGAAGCGCAGCTGGCGGATGCGAGCCGGGAAGCGCCTCTCCGGCCAGGCATCGACGCCGAAGGTCGCTTCCTGGCCCTCGCGCACTTCGCCCACGTCGGCTTCGTCCACGTCCACTTCGAGTTCCATCTGCGTGAGGTTCTCGGCGATGGTGAACAGCGTGGGGGCCTGGAACGAGGCGGCGATGGTCTGGCCGGGCTCCACGCTGCGCGCGAGCACGATGCCGTCGATGGGCGAGATGATCACGGCGCGCTGGAGATTGGTGTTCGCGAAGTCGAGCTTGGCCTGGGCCACGGTGATCTGCGCTTCGGCGTTGGCGACGGAGGCGCGGGCGCGGGCGAGGGCGGCGCGTCCCGAGTCGAGGTCCTGGCGCGAGGGCAGGCGGCCTCCGGTGGAAGCCTTCACGGCCTCGAGACGGGCCAGGGCCGCTTCGGCCTCGATCACGGTGGCCTTGCGCTCGGTGAGAGTGGCGCGGGCAAGGTCCAGCTCGGCGGCGGATTGTTCGCCTTCGGCCTTCAGCTTGGCGATGTCGAGACGGGCCAAAACCTGGCCGCGGGTGACGACGTCGTTGAAGTCCACCTCCACCGTCGCGAGGATGCCCGACAGTTCGCTGCCGACTTCGACCTGGTTGGTGGGCTGGATGGTGCCGGTGGCGGTGACGGTGACCACGAGGCGGCCGCTGGTCACCGGCTCCGTGGTGTAGGCAACGGCGTCCCCGGAGTTGCCGCCGCGGCTGAACCATACGCCCAGGACCACGACGGCGCCGACGACGGCCGCTGCGATGAGGCGACGCCGGCGACGCGCCGCCGATCCGTCGCCGTCGGGCCCGAGAAGTTCCGCAAGATCGGCCTGCCGGGAAGGTTCGCTCGCCGCCACGCCCGCGATTCAACCCGGAACCGCCCGTGGGCGAAACCCGGGACAGGTACAGGTTTTCGGCGAAGCCGAAAACCTGTACCTGTCCCGGGTTTCGGGATTTCGCTTCCGGCGGGGGGCGTGTTATCAAGCCCGGTCCGACGGGCTGCGGGGTGTAGCTCAGCCTGGTAGAGCACTGCGTTCGGGACGCAGGAGCCGGAGGTTCAAATCCTCTCACCCCGACCATTCCCGCCCCGGGCAGGCCCGGCCGAGTGATCCAGATCCCGAACATCGGCTGCCTCTTCTTCCTGTTGATGGTCGCCCTCATTGGCGGTTCCCCTCTGCTGGTCGGCATCGCGCGCCTGGCCCTGTTCTTCTTCGTCGCCACGGTCCTGGCCGGCGTGGTCGGCTCCTGGTACCTGCGCCGCCGCGCCGTGCCTTTCCACGCCCAGGACGGCAACGTCCGCCACGACCGCTTCGTGCAGACCATGGTGGAGCTGCTCGTGCGCCTGGCCGAGGTGGACCGCAGCCTCGACCGCCGCGAAGTCACCGTCATCCGCCACTTCTTCCAGCGCGACCTCGGCTACGGCGAGGAGAAACTCCTGTGGATCCGCGACCTCATCCAGGAGGCCCGCCAATCCACGGTGTCGGTGACCGAGCTCTGCGAGCGCCTGGTGAAGGAGTACGACCTCCAGGCCCGCTTCATCGTGATCGAAATGCTGGGCCGCGTGGCCCGCGCCGACGGCAGCGTCGGTCCCGCCGAGGCCGCCCTGCTCCAGGAGATCGCCCAGCGGCTGGGCCTCGGCCCCTTCGCCAACAGCTTCGGCTGGCAGCAGCAGGGTTTCGGGCAGGGAAGGCATCCCGGCGCCGCTCCGCCCCCCGACCGAGCGGCGGACGCCCTGGCCACCCTCGGCCTGGAGCGCGGCGCCTCCCCGGAAACCATCAAGACGGCCTGGCGCAACCTGTCCAAGGAGCACCATCCGGACCGGGTGGCCCACCTCGGCGAGGAATTCCGCCGCGTGGCCGAGGAGAGAATGAGGCGCATCAATGCGGCCTACGACACATTGAAGGACGCCGGCCTGGCCCGCTGAGGCCGGGACCGGCCGTCCGGTCCGTCGCTCGGGAAGTCGCCTCTTTGCACAAGTTCCGGGCACTGCCCTGAAACGCGGCAGTCGTCCGCCGCGAATGCCCCGTGAATCCTGTGG
>JBHEPB010000051.1:0-7286 GCA_046260515.1 Binatia bacterium | reverse complement strand
CATCCAGACCCTGCGCTACCAGTTCATTGCCCGCGCCGGGATCGTCGTCAGGCCAGGCGGGCGTCCCACGCTCGACGTCGGGGACACCCCGAAGATCGCCTCCGTGTTCAGAGAAATCGCCCAGGCACTGGCCAGAGCGGCGTAGTTATTGTCTGATTGGGGTTAACAGCAGAGAAGCGGGCCCATGACGTCATCGTTCGCGTTGACGAACTTTCCCTTGTTGTCCCGCTAGAGGAATACCCGGCCGAAGTATGACGTCAATCGCTTCATCAAAAGTCAGCGGATGCAGCGAAATGGGCTTTAGCCGGGGCTGCTTGTCCGCCACCTTTTCTACGGTTTTACCTTCCTGCTCTTTCGTTGCTGGAACGCGGGAGCTGTTGGCTTTCGTTTTCTTCTTCGCCACGGCCGCGTTCTCAGCATCCTCGGACTACGCGTCCGAAGATGTCTCCGTGCTCCCGGCTGTTGTGCCGGAAGGCGAACTCGTTGAGGTAGAGCGGCAGGTATTCCTTCGAGACGTTGTGGAACGCGCCGACGATGCCGCGCTTGAGGAGCGACCAGAACGAGTCGAGGTTCGCCGTGTGGACGAGCCCGCGAACGTACTCACCGCGCGAGTGGTTGACGGAGCGGTGCTTGTAGCCCATCCGCTTGAGCGACTTGTAAGCGCGGTGCTCGTCGGTTGCCACGAGCGAGACGCGCTCGCCAACCGTGCGCTTCACGAAAGCGTGCATGGCTTCGTTGGTCGTGTCGTTGATGACCTTGGCGATGACGTTAACTTTGCGCTCGACAGCGCCGATGATGGCGGTCTTGGGTTTGCGACTCAGGTCGTGCCGGTTGCGAGGCTTGCCGCCGATGTAGGTCTCGTCAATCTCGACGACGCCAGAATGCAGGCGGAACGCGCCGGCATTCATGGCTGCGCGGATGCGGTGACACATATACCAAGCGGTTTCGTAGCTGCCGGTGCCGAGCATCCGATGAATCTGAAGCGCGGAGATACCCTTCTTGGAATGGACCATGAGGAGGATCGCGTGAAACCACACCCGCAACTTGATGTTCGAGTTGTCGAAGATCGTCTTAGCAGTCGGGGAGAAGCGTTAGCCGTCAGGCGCGCACTTCTTGCACTGCCAGCGGTAGGGCTGGCGAGTTTATAGACCTTGGCGTTGTCGCAGCGCGGGCAACGGACGGCGGAGAGGTTACAGGCCGGATCATGGAGCCACCGCTCGCCTCGCAGAGGTCCGGGGCCCCTGGACGGAACCCGGCGCGAGGGTTATCAGGGCCGACACCAACGGCGGCCTGTTCATGGCGTGACCAGCGCCGCAAGTCCCACCAGCAACCGGAGCCATCCCATGCAGCGAATCCCTCTCGTCGATATCGAAACCGCTCCCGAGGAAGTACAGGAAGCCCTTCGCGCCCTGCCGGTCAGCCTCAACATCTTCCGCATGATGGCCCACGCGCCCACCAGCTTCCGGCCCCTGATGCGCCTCGGCTCGTCCATCCTGTCGGCCCAGCAGCTCGACCCCGAGCTTCGCGAGTACGCCATCCTGCTGGCCGTGCACTCCTACGGCGGACGCTACGAGTGGATCCAGCACGTGCCCATCGCCGAGGCCTGCGGGGCCTCCACCGAGCAGATCGAGGCGATCGAGAAGGGCGACGTCGGCGCCGCCTGCTTTGACGCCAGGCAGAAGGCCTTCCTCGCCTTCGTGGACGAGAGCGCCCGCCAAGTGCGCTGCAGCGACGCCGTCTTCGCCGCCATGAAGCAGCACTTCAGCGACCGCGAGATCGTCGAGACCATCCTCACCATCGGCTACTACCAGATGCTGGCCCGCCTCACCGAGTGCACCGACACCGAACTGGACGAGCCGGCCGGGACGCGGGTGGTGGACTCCCTGAAAGCCCAGAAGTGAGGAAAGACGCGCAGGCCCCCCTTGCCAAGACCGGCAAGACCGATAAGGAAGGAACCATGGGCGAGACCACCGACACGACGACGGCGCAGAAAATGCCCCGGCCTTTCACCGCCGCCGAGGAGCGCATCGCCCGGCCCATCATCCGCGTGATGTCGGCCGTCAACACCTGGATCTACCGGCGAAGCAGCGGGCGCCTGGGCGGCAAATGGATGCACGGAGCCCCCATCCTGCTGCTGACCACCACGGGCCGGAAGTCGGGCGAGAAGCGCACTGCCCCCCTGCTCTACCTGGAGGACGGCCAGAACGTAATCCTGGTCGGCTCCCAGGGCGGCATGTCGAAGGACCCCCAGTGGGTGAAGAACATCGACGCGGACGCCGACGTGGAGATCGAGATCGGTTCGCGCAAGCGCGCCATGCGCGCCCGTCGCGGCACCAAGGAGGAGAAGGGCCACTACTGGCCCGCCCTCTGCAAGATGTATCCCGACTACGCCGACTACCAGGCCAGGACCCTGCGCGACATCCCCATCCTGGTCCTCGATCCGCGCTGAATTCCGGCTGCTGATCCGAAGGAGGAACTGACGATGCATTCCGCCCCCCTTGCACGGTCCGCCGTGGCCGTCCTGCTCGCTTTCACTTTCCTCGTCACGCCGAGGATGAGCCTGGCCCAGGTTTGCGATCCCGACACCGAAGCCCGCCTTCAGTTCCTCGAGACCCGGCTGGACGAAGGGCAGGCCGACGCCAAGCTGTGGTGGCAGGCGTGGATGGCCGTGTTCACTCTCGGCGTCGTCTTCTCGGCTACCCTCGGTGCCCTCGAGGACAACAACGAGAAGGCCGCGGCCCAGTACGTGCAGGGCGCCAAGAGCATCCTCGGCGTCGCCGATCTCACCTTCCGCCCCCACGTGGCCCGCCACGGAGCAGCGCCGCTGCGCGCCATTCCCAAGACTACGGCGGCCTACTGCACCGAGAGGCTCACGATGGCCGAGGACACGATGGAGAAGGCCGCCAAGATGGGCGCCATGCGCTGGAACTGGAAGCGCCACCTGTGGAGCCTGGTGCTCAACCTCGGCGCCGGCATCGCGATCGCCGAGGGCGCCGACGAGCCCGAGCAGGGCTGGCAGGACTTCGGCATCAGCCAGGTTTCGGCCGAGATCCACATCTGGACCCACCCCACCCGTGCAGTGGACGACTGGTCGTCCTACCGCACCGAGTTCAACGGAGCGCCGTCGGCCGCGGCGCCCTCCAACTGGCGCTTCGCAGCCTCGCCCGGCGGCGTCGGCGTGCGCTGGCAGTTCTAGAACCAGGTTGGAGAAACTCCGAAGAACAGCTCCATGGTGAAGACCGCTTCCGACATGCTGCCGCTCGGCACGCCCGCGCCGGACTTCCGCCTCCGCGATGCGGTGAGCGGGCGCGAAATGACGCTGGCCGATCAGGCGGCCGATCGTCCGCTGCTGGTGATGTTCATCTGCAACCACTGCCCCTACGTCGTCCACGTGAGGGACGAGCTGCGGCGCCTGGCTGACGACTACGCGGGGCGCCTGTCCATCGTCGCCATTAACTCCAACAGCCTGGCCACCCATCCCCAGGACGGGCCCGAGCACATGAAGGAACTCGCCACCCGTCTCGGCTGGCCCTTCCCCTTTCTCTTCGACTCCACCCAGGAAGTCGCCAAGGCCTATCACGCTGCGTGCACGCCCGACTTCTTCCTCTTCGCTGCCGCCTCGGGTTCGGGCATTGCCAGGCCCCTGGCCTACCGGGGCCAGCTCGACGGAAGCCGGCCGGGCAACGACGTGCCCGTCACCGGCTCCGACCTGCGCGCGGCCGTCGATGCACTTCTCGCGGGCCGCGAGGCAGACGCCGACCAGCGCCCCAGCCTCGGCTGCAACATCAAGTGGTCGCCGGGCAACGAGCCCGATCACTTCGCCGACGTGCGCTGAGCCGGCGAGGCAACGGCCGTGCCCCTCCACTTCGGACGCGACGAGTTCCTCGCCGTCTTCACTTCCTATAACCAGGCCTTGTGGCCGGCTCCCGAGATGCTCGGGCTGGTCGCCTTCGCCGCCGTGTGCCTGGCCCTGTTTCCCGGCCCGCGACGGGACCGCCTGGCCTGCGCCCTGCTGGCCATCCTGTGGGCCTGGTCGGGCCTCATCTACGCCTGCGGCTTCCTCAGCCACCTGACGCCCCTTGGTTACGTGTTCGGCGCGTTCTTCGCGGTGCAGGCGGCCTGCCTGCTGCATCTCGGCGTCCTGAATCACGAGGTGCGCTTCTGGACCCACACCGGGCCCCGCCACCTGGCCGGCATCCTGCTCGTGTTCTACGCGCTGGTGGCCTATCCGGCCCTGGCCGCGCTGCTCGGCCATTCCTTCCCCACCTCGCCGAGCTTCGGCGTGCCCACCCCCGTCACCATCTTCACCCTCGGAATGCTGCTGCTGACGCGGGCGCCTTACGCCCGCCTGCTCTTCGTGGTGCCGCTGTTCTGGACCGTCGTGGGAAGCTGGCTGGCCTTCGAACTGCACCTGCGCGAGGACATCGCCCTCATCGTGGCTGCCGCCCTGGTGCTGACCATGACGCCCACCGAGGACGATCCCGACGCGGTGCAGCCGGCCTCCGACCCCCAGTAAGGCCGGCCGTTCACGAAACTTTACCTTCGCGACCAACTCGCGAAGCTTCCCCCGCCTACTCTCCTCCTCGACGGTCGCAGCGAACGACCGGCCAACCGCCGAACAGGAGAAGAGCCATGATCGAACAGAGCATCCCCACCCCCAGCCAAACTCCGCGCCGTCGCCGCGGCTTCCTCACCGGCCTCGCCCTGGGCGTCCTCGGCGCAGGCCTCCTCGGCTTCGCCATCGGCGCCACCATGCCGGCGGCCGAAGCCGCCCTCGGCGTGATGGCCCGCGGCGGTTTTGGCCACGACGGCCCGCCTTCCCCCGAGCAAGCCAAGGAGAAGGCCGAGTTCGTCGTCGGCTTCGCCCTCCACCACCTCGACGCCACGGCCGAGCAGGAAGACAGCGTCCAGAAGATCGTGAACGGCGCCATCGACGAGATCTTCCCCCTGGTCGGCGAGCACCGCTCCAACCGGGACCGGCTGCGCGGCATCCTGGCCGCGCCGGTGATCGACCGCGCTGCGGTCGAGAAGCTGAGGACCGAGGAGATGGCCCTCGTCGAAGCCCTGTCGCGCGTGGTGGTGGAGGCCATGGCCGACAGCGCCGAGGTGCTGACCGTGGAGCAGCGCACCGATCTCGTCCAGCGCCTCGAGCGCTTCCACCACCACCACTGACCGCATAGGGTCGCCGCCGGCGGTACCTGCAATGTCCGAGCGCATCCTGATGGTCGAAGACGACCGCGCCCTCGCCGCAATGGTGGCCGAGTACCTCGGCCGGAGCGGCATGGACGTGACCACGCGCGAGGACGCCGCCGGCGGCCTGGCCGCCCTGGCCCGCACCGACTTCGACGCCGTGATCCTCGACGTGATGCTGCCCGACGGCGACGGCTTCGAGGTGTGCCGCACCATCCGTGCCCGCTCCTCGGTGCCCATCGTGATGCTCACGGCACGCGGCGAGGATACCGACCGCATCGTTGGCCTGGAACTCGGCGCCGACGACTACCTGCCCAAGCCGTTCAATCCCCGCGAACTGCTGGCGCGCCTGAAGGCCGTGCTGCGACGAGCCGGCGCCGCCGGGCGGGCCGCGGACGCGGTGCTGCGCTTCGGGCGCCTGGAGATCGACCGCGACGCGCGCATGGTGCGTCTCGACGGCGAGGACAGGCCGCTCACGGCCTACCAGTTCGACCTGCTGTGCGCGCTGGCCGAGAACGCCGGGCGCGTGATGACCCGCGACGCCATCATGAACCGCGTGCGCGGCGGCGACCACGAGGCCTTCGACCGCAGCATCGACGTGCACGTCTCGCGCATCCGCGCCGCCATCGAGGAGGATCCCCAGAACCCGCGCCGCGTGCTCACCATCCGCGGCAGCGGCTACCTCTTCGCCAGGCGCCAGGACGAGGCCGCGGGATGAGAAAGCGCCTCTATCTCCAGATCTACCTGGCGCTGGTGATGGCCCTCGGCCTCTTCGCGCTGGCCTCGGCGCTGGTGTGGTGGATCTCGCCCCGCGACCGCGAGGCCGAACTGTTCCTGGACGGCATGGCCGAGCTGGTGGGCGAGGCCCTGCCGGGGGCCGACCGCCCCGCCGGCGAACAGAAAGCCGCCCTCGAGAAGCTGGCCACGAAGTTCCGCGCCGATCTCACCCTGCTCGACGACGGCGGCCGCGTCGTCACCAACGTGGGGCCGCTGCTGGCGACCTCGAGCTTTCCTGAAAGGGGAAGCGGCTTGGTGCACGCGCGCGGCCACGGCATGCTTGCCGTGCTGGCCCTGCCCGACGGACGCCGGCTGCTGGCCGACGAGTCCGGCCGCCGCCTGCATCGTCCTTTCGGCGCCCTGCTGATGATCGCGGCCTTCGCCGGCTTGCTCGCCCTGGCGGCGCTGCCGGTGGCGAGGCGCCTGACGCGGCGCCTGGAAACGCTGCGCCGCGGTGTGGACGAGCTCGGCAGCGGCGACCTCGGCGCCCGCGTCGTCGTCGAGGGCCGCGACGAGATCGCCGACCTGGCGCGCAGCTTCAATCGCGCCGCCGAACGCATCGAGCGCCTCGTGCACGCCCAGAAGGATGCGCTGGCCACGGCCTCGCACGAACTGCGGTCGCCGCTGGCGCGCATGCGCGTAGCGGTCGAGCTTCTCGGGCCCGACACCCGCGCCGACGTGCGCGAACGCATAGCAGCCGACATCGACGAGCTGGACGACCTGATCGGCGAGATCCTGCTGACGAGCCGGCTGGATGCGTCGCCGGCGGTGGAACGACGCGACGAGGTGGACCTGCTCGCTCTGCTGGCCGAGGAAGGAGCGCGCGTGGGCGCCGACGTGGGCGGCAGCGCCGTCGTGGTGCGCGGCGACGCGAGGCTGCTGCGGCGCATGGCGCGCAACCTCTTCGAGAACGCGCGGCGCTACGGGCGCGGCTCGGCCATCGAGGCCGAGGTGAGCACCGCTGCGGACGGCGACGCCCTGCTGTGCGTCAGCGACCGGGGACCGGGCATTCCGGCCGCCGCGAGGGAGCGTGTCTTCGAGGCTTTTTACCGGCGTGCGGGCACCAGCGAGGGCGAAGGCGGAAGCGTGGGCCTCGGGCTGGCCCTGGTGCGGCGCATCGCGGCCAGCCACGGCGGGTCGGCCAGGGCCATCGAGCGCGAAGGAGGCGGCACCACCCTGGAAGTGAGGTTGGCGCGGTGACTGGGGAGACGCGGTGTCCCGCGCGAGAGTTCAGGCGCGCGACACCGTCATCAGGGAAACGGGCTCGTCGAAGCCACGCAGCGAGCGGCGGCCGGCCGCCTCGCAGCGCAGGCGCGGCG
>JBHEPB010000032.1:0-6700 GCA_046260515.1 Binatia bacterium | reverse complement strand
GAGGACTACCGCATCCTGCTCATCGGCCACCGCGGGCACGTCGAGGTGGAAGGCACCCTCGGCCACGCCCCCGAGCGCATGCTGCTGGTGGAGACGGTGGCCGACGTCGAGGCCCTCGACCTGCCGGCCGACGAGCGTTCGGCCGCGGGACGCGAACAAGTCGCGCTCTTCGCGACGAGCCTCGTCGCCGGCGACCGGCCCGGCGACGTCAACGAGGCCCTGATGGATCTCGGCTCCGCCATCTGCACGGCGAAGGAGGCGCGCTGCGGCATCTGTCCCCTCGCGCGCCCGTGCCGCGGACGCGCTGCCGGCAACGCGGCGGGCATCGCGGCGCCGAAGGCCCGCAAGCCGGCCCGGCGCATCGAAGTGGCCTGCGCCGTGGTTCGTCGCGGCGACCGCGTGCTGTTCCTGCGCCGCCCTGCCGAGGAGGCTCTGCTCGGCGGCATGTGGGAGTTGCCGACGATCGAGGTCGCGGGCGACGACGACGCCGGGCGTCGCCTCGCCGAACTCGTGCGACACCGCAGCGGGCTGCGCGTGATGCTGGTTCCTGCCGTGGACGGCGTGCGCCACGAGATCGTCGGGAGAAAGATCGTCGCCGGCGCCTGGTGCGCGGAAGTGAGCCGGGCGGGACGGATGCCGCGCGATGCCAGGATGCTGGCGGCGGCCGAGGCGAAGGAGGTGGCGCTACCGGCCCTGCCGGTCAAGATCCTTCGCGCGCTGCACCGCCTCGGGCAGCCGAAATGGTCCTGAGCTCGCGGGGCAGGGTGAACGTTACGTTCTCGCGCGCGGTCTCCAGGTCTTCCGACTCTCCGCAGCCGAGGGAGCGAAGGTGGGCGATGGTCTCCTGGACCAGGGCTTCGGGAGTGGACGCGCCGGCGGTGAGGCCGACGACGGCGGCGCCCTCGAGCCAGGCGGGATCGATGTCGCTCGCGCATTCGATCAGGTGGGCGCGGGTGGAGGCGGTGCGCGCCACCTCGACCAGGCGGTTGGCGTTGCTCGAGGTCGGCGATCCGATCACGAGCACGAGGTCGCAGCGCCGCGCCAGGTCCTTGACGGCGGTCTGGCGGTTCTGCGTCGCGTAGCAGATGTCGTCCTTCTTCGGGGTGCGGGCCTGCGGGAAGCGGCGCTGGATGGCCTCGATCACCTCGCGGGTGTCGTCCACCGACAGGGTGGTCTGCGTGACCACTGCGATGCGCTCGTCGGCCGGCAGGTCGAGGGCCTCGACGTCGGCCACCGTCTCCACCAGCAGCATGCGCTCGGGGGCGTGGCCGAGGGTGCCTTCCACCTCGACGTGCCCGCGGTGGCCGATGAGCAGGATGCGGTAGTCCTCGCGGGCGAATCGCAACGCCTCCAGGTGGACCTTGGTGACCAGCGGGCAGGTGGCGTCGATGACGCGCAGGTTGCGCGCGTCGGCGTCGCTGCGCACCGACGGAGCGACGCCGTGGGCGGAGAAGATGAGAAGGCTGCCCGGCGGGACCAACTCGAGGTCGTCCACGAAGATGGCGCCGCGGGCTTTCAGGCGATCGCAGACGTGGCGGTTGTGGACGATCTCGTGGCGCACGTAGATGGGAGGACCGTAGTGGTCGAGCACCAGGTCCACGATCTCGATGGCGTAGGAAACCCCTGCGCAGAAGCCGCGCGGGCTCGCGACCAGAAGTCCTCCGGCTTGGGCCGGCTCGACCGGATCTGCGGAGTCTGCCGGGCCGGCGCCGGGGCTTTCGGACGACGAGTTGGACATGCGGCGCGAGCCTGTCACGGCCTCCCGCTGCGGACAAGCGCACGGAAACGCGACGTCGTGTTGGCCGCTGCCGGTGCGAAGGGCACAATGCCGGCATGATCGAAGGGCGGTTGCAGCGCTACTCCGCCTCGCAGTTCTTGCTGGCCACGATGTTGTCGCTGGCCGCCGTCGCTTGCCGCGGCGAAGCGCCCGGCCCCGGGGTGATCCGCGGGGACGTGACGCCGCCCGCAGCGCTGGAGGCGCGCGTGGCCGCTCAGCAGAAGGCGGCCGTCGGCGTCGCCGCCGCGGCGGGAAGCCCGCCCGAGCAAACCGCGCCCACCGGACAGATCCTCTTCGGCGACCTGCACGTTCACTCCACCTGGTCGGCCGATGCCTTCCTGATGAGCCTTCCATTGATGCAGGGCGAGGGCGTGCACCCGGTGGCCGACGCCTGCGATTTCGCGCGCCACTGTTCAGCGCTCGACTTCTGGAGCATCAGCGACCACGCCGAATCGCTGACGCCGCGCCGTTGGCAGGAAACGATCGACACCATCCGCCGCTGCGAGGCGGTCTCTGCCTCGGGGTCTTCTCCCGACCTGATTTCCTTTCTCGGCTGGGAGTGGACCCAGATCGGACTGACCGCCGACGAGCACTACGGACACCGCAACGTGATCCTGAGGCACCTCGACGACGGCAGGATTCCCCGGCGACCCGTCGGTGCCTCGGGTTTCTCCGGCCAGGTGATGCGCGACAAGCTGCCGTGGTCGGTGCGCTACCTGCTTCCCCAGCTCGACTGGAAGCGCCGCGGCCGCTACCTCGACTTCCTTGAGTTCTGGCGCCAGACCCGCGAGGCCGAGGAGTGTCCGCCCGGCGTCCACGTGAAGGAGGTGGACCGCGACTGCATGGACTTCGCGAAGACGCCGGCCGAGCTCTTCGAGAAGCTGAGGCAGTGGGGCGTGGAAAGCACGGTGATTCCCCACGGCACCAGCTGGGGCATGTCCACGCCGCCCGGCTATTTCCTCGACAAGTCGCTGCGCGGCTCCCAGAACGACGACGATCGTCAGCGCCTGGTGGAAGTGTTCTCGGGCCACGGCAACTCCGAGGAGTACCGCGCCTGGCGCGAAGCCGGGGTGGACGACCAGGGACGCCTGGTGTGCCCCGAGGCGTCCGCCGACTACGAGCCCTGCTGCTGGCGGGCCGGCGAGATCATTCGCTCTCGTTGCAAGGATGCGTCGTCGACCGAGTGCCTGGAGCGTGTGGAAGACGCGCGGCGCAACTATCTTGCCGCGGGCGCCTCCGGACGTCTGACCGTCGCGGGCGCCGACGTGGCCGCGTGGGGCGCCTGTGGCCAGTGCCTCGACTGTTTCAACCCGGCCTTCGAGTACCGGCCGGGGGGCTCCGTGCAGTACGGGCTGGCCCTCAGCGATTTCAGCGAAGCGGGCAGGGTCCGCCGCTTTCACTTCGGTTTTGTCGCTTTCAGCGACAACCACTCCGCGCGGCCAGGCACCGGCTACAAGGAGTTCGCCCGCCAGGGGATGACGGAGGCCTTCGGCCCGCGCAGCAGCTTCTGGCGCGAGCAGGTGAGGCCGCTCGGCAAGCCGCGGGCGGCGTCCGAAGCCATCGACCCCAAGAACAACCGCTTCGAGCGCTTCCAGATCCTCGACTTCGAGCGCGGCTCCTCGTTTTTCTACACGGGAGGACTCGCCGCGGTGCACGCGGCGAGTCGCGATCGCGACGCGGTGTGGGATGCCCTCCAGCGCCGCGAGGTCTACGCCACCAGCGGCGAGCGCATCCTGCTGTGGTTCGATCTGCTGAAGGACGGCAAGCCGGCGGCGCCGATGGGAGCCGGCGTGGACTGGTCGGGCACGCCGCGCTTTCGTGTTCGCGCTGTCGGCGGCTTCGAGCAGCAGCCCGGTTGCCCCGAATCGGCGACGGCCGCCCTCGGCGCGGAGAGGATCGAGGCCCTCTGCGCCGGCGAGTGCTACAACCCCGGCGAGAGGCGGCATCCCATCGTGCGCATCGAAGTGGTGCGCATCCGTCCCCAGGTCCGTCCCGGGGAGCCGGTCGCCGGCCTGATCGAGGATCCGTGGAAAGTGCTTCCCTGCGATGGCGGGGCGGCCGGCTGTGTGGCGGAGTTCGAGGACGAGGACTTCGCGAAGGGTTCCCGCGACTCGACCTACTACGTGAGGGCCATCCAGCAGGCGACGCCCGCCGTCAACGCGGGCGGCCTTCGCTGCCGTAGCAGCGAGGGTGGGGAATGCACGGAGGTGGATCCCTGCTACGGAGACTGGCGCACGGCCTACGACGACGACTGCCTGGCGCCCAGCGAGGAAAGGGCCTGGTCGTCGCCGATCTACCTGGCCTGGAAGGCCGGTGCGGCCGACAGCCTCTCGAGCAACTCGCGGTAGAGGGTCAGCTGTTCGATGATCTCCTCGACGCGGCGGCCGCGCGCGAGGCTGCGGCGGTCGCGCGCGCGCTTCCATTCCTCCCCGCGCTCGGTGAGGCGGCGGCGAAGTTCGCCGAGGTCGGCCTGGGAGGCGGCGAGGCTTTCGTGCAGTCGCGCCGACAGGGCCGACAAGCGGGCCTCGCTGCGACGGGTGAGGCTTTCGAGGGAACGGCGCGTACCGGCCAGCAGCTCGGCGCGGGTGGTCGGGCAGCCTTCGTAGGCGAGCAGGGCCTCGACGCGCCGGTTCCACACGGTGGCGGGGTTCACGCGCTTCAGGTCGTAGGCGATGCCGACCTTGGACATGGTCCAGATCAGCCACTTGCTCGGGTCCCAGTCGAAGGTGCGCACGCCGTTGCGGTAATCGTTGGGGAAGGCGTGGTGGTAGTTGTGCCAGCCCTCGCCGAAGGCGACCACGGCCAGCAGCCAGTTGTCGTTGGCGGTGACGTTGGGGTTGTACGGCCGGCGCTTGCCGGTGTGGGCCCACGAGTTGATGAACCAGGTGGTGTGGTGGATCACCACGATGCGCACCGCGCCGACGAACAGCAGGCCGCCCCAGCCGCACAGGGCCCAGGGCACGAGGAAGCTCGTGACGACCGCGATCGGCACGTACCAGCGGTGCTGCCACATCACGAGGCGGTCGTTCTTCAGGAAGTGGGGGAGGCGCGCCATCTGGGTGCCGGTCTCGCGGCGCACCAGCCAGCCGATGTGCGAGTACCAGAACCCGCGATTGCGGTTGTAAGGGTCGTTCTCTGTGTCGATGTGGGAATGATGCTGGATGTGATCGACGGACCATTCCAGGGCCGAGCCCTGCCAGGCGGCGGCGCCGGCCAGCAACAGGACGGCCTCGGCGGCCGGATGGGCCTTGAAGGTGCGGTGGGAGAGCAGGCGATGGTAGCCCACCGTGATCGCCATGCCGGTCGCGAAGTAATAGGCGATGGCCAGCAGGATCTCGGCCCAGGTCACCCCGTAGTGCCAGGCGTACAGGGGCCAGCCGAGGGCGGCCAGCGAGGTGCCGGCGATGAAGAGGACGGTGGGCCAGTTGATGGGACGGGGAGAGGGCTCGGGGGCGTTGCTCATTGGAGCCCGACCTTGCCACAGACGGTCCTCGGCCACTACTTGGCAATTCGTGGAAAGATCCTTCCACCGTCGCCCCTCCGTCGCCAGATGGCGGGGCGACCCCGGTTGTGTCGGGCCCGAAGCGGATTTAAGACTCGCGGCCTTCAGGGCCGCTGTCGCGGCGGCCTTCAAGTGGCGCCTACACGGCACCGATGCCTTCCGTTCGAAGTCCAGAGGGTTTCAGGAGACGATCGTTCGATGAGCAAGATCAAGGTCGCCATCGTCGGGGTGGGTAACTGCGCGAGTTCGCTGGTCCAGGGGATCCACTACTACGACGAGGACCGCCTCGCCGAGGCCATCGGCCTGATGCACCGCGAGATCGGCGGCTATCGCCCCGGCGACATCGAGATCGTCGCCGCCTTCGACGTGGACCGCCGCAAGGTGGGGCGGGACGTCGCCGAGGCCATCTTCGCTCCTCCCAACTGCACGGCCGTCTTCTGCCCGGACGTTCCGCCTCTGGGGGTGGAGGTGCAGATGGGACGCATTCTCGACGGGGTTTCCGACCACATGTCCGGTTACGCGGACGCCCGCACTTTCCTGGTAGCTGCCCTTCCCGAGCCCGAAGGGGCGGACGTTGTGGCCGAACTGAGGCGTTCGGGGGCCGAGATCGTGATGAACTACCTGCCGGTGGGATCCGAGGAGGCCACGCGCTTCTACGCCTCGGCTGCGCTCGAGGCCGGCTGCGGTTTCGTCAACAATATCCCCGTATTCATCGCCAGCGACCCGGAGTGGGCCGCGCGTTTCGAGGCGGCCGGGCTGCCCCTGATCGGCGACGACATCAAGGCCCAGGTCGGGGCCACCATCACCCACCGCACCCTCATGGATCTCTTCGCCAAGCGCGGGGTCAAGGTGGACCGCACCTATCAACTCAATACCGGCGGCAACACCGACTTCCTCAACATGCTCAACCGGCGACGCCTTGCGTCGAAGAAGATCTCCAAGACCGAGGCCGTGCAGTCGGTGGCGGGCGAAAGGCTCGACGACGACTCGATCCACATCGGCCCCAGCGACTACGTGCCCTGGCAGAACGACAACAAGGTCTGCTTCCTGCGCATGGAGGGCCGCATGTTCGGCGACGTGCCGATCCAGCTCGAACTGCGCCTTTCCGTAGAGGATTCGCCCAACTCGGCCGGGGTAGCGATCGACTCGATCCGCTGCTGCCGCCTGGCCCTCGACCGCGGCCAGGGCGGAGTGCTGTCGGCCCCGGCGGCCTACTTCTGCAAGCATCCTCCCCGCCAGTTCACCGATGACGAGGCCTATCGCCTGACCGAGGCCTTCATCTCGGACGAATGGGGCAAGCCGACCGAGCCCCTTCGAGCCCCGGGCGCGGCAGCCACGCCGGCTCGGGCCGCCGGCGCAAAGGGCTGACGCGGCCGCGAGCGAAGGGCTGTGGTCAAATCGGCGGGGAAAGGCTACAAGAC
>JBHEPB010000004.1:0-2766 GCA_046260515.1 Binatia bacterium | reverse complement strand
CCCGTCGCGGCGGGATGCGACGGCCGTCCCTGGCCGCCAGCCCGCCGAGGTCGCGGAAGTTGTAGGCCCCTTCGAGGGCAATGCGCGTGCTCGTCACCGCGGGAGTCTTCCATGGAGGCCCCTGCCGGCCAAGCGGGGGCTTGCGGGCGGGATGGCCGACCGGCTCCCGTGCCAGCCGGATTGCCGGTTGACCGCCGGCCACGCCGCCGATATACCCTCGGGCACCTTATTCAGAGTGGCGGAGGGAAAGGGCCCTGCGATGCCACAGCAACCGGCCCGTCGAAAGACGGGTGCTGGTGCTAAGTCCCTCACTCCGGGCATCGTGCCGCGGAGTGGAAGATAAGGTCGAGTCTGCCCCCTCCCGGCACCTCTTCCTTGTCGATCGAAAGGAAGGGGTTTTTTTGTACCCGACGCCCGAAAGCCGCCGAACCAGCACGCCCCCCGCCCGCGTTCTCGTGGTCGGCGCCGGTGCCCTCGGCTGTGCGGCAGCGCGCACCCTCGTGCAGGACGCCTGCGTGTCCGTGACGCTGGTGGACCCGGACCGCGTCGAGCTTTCCAACCTGCAGCGCCAGGTGCTCTACGGCGACGGCGATATCGGCCGCCTCAAGGTCGAGGCCGCCGCCGATCGCCTCGCCCTCGATTTCGCCGCCGCCGTCGTTCCCGTCGCGGCCCGCCTCGATGCCGCGAGCGGACCGGCCCTGGTCCGCGGCGCCGACATCGTGCTCGACGCCACCGACGATCCGCCGACCAAGTACCTCATCGGCCGCCTCTGCCGCGAGGCCGGCGTGCCGTGGGTCTACGGCGGTGTTGCCCGCACCGGCGGCCAGTGGATGCTCGTCGAACCCGGGCGCTCGGCCTGCCTCGAATGCGTGTTTCCCCTTGCCGATGCCTCCGGCGGCGCCGAGGAAACGGCGGCCGGCTGCTCGGCACTGGGCATCCTCGCGCCGGTGGCCGGCCTGGTCGGCGCCATGCAGGCCCTGAAGGTCCTCACGTTCCTCCACCGCCCCGAGCGCGCGGCGGCCGGAAGGCTGCACGTCTACGAACTGACCGGCGCGAGGTCGCGCCACGTCGATTTTCCCCCGAACGCCGGCTGCGCCTGCGGCGCAGCGCCAAGGAGACAAGCGTCATGAGTTTCACCACCGGCCTGAAGTGCCGCGAATGCGGCGAGAATTACCCCTGGAGCCCCTTGCACGTCTGCGAACTGTGCTTCGGCCCTCTCGAGGTGCAGTACGACTACGACGCGATCTCCAAGGTGCTGACGCGCGAGAAGATCGAATCACGCGACCGCAACCTGTGGCGCTACAAGGAACTGCTGCCGGTGGCCGGCGAGCCCAAGGTGGGCCTCTACTCGGGCTTCACTCCCCTGGTGAAGGCCGACCACCTGGCCCGCGTCCTCGGCGTGAAGGAGCTGTGGGTGAAGGACGACTCCTGCAACCACCCGACTTTCTCCTACAAGGACCGCGTGGTGTCGGTGGCGATCTCGGCCGCCGTCGAGTTCGGCTTCGACACGGTCTCCTGCGCCTCGACGGGCAATCTGGCCAATTCGGTGTCGGCCCACGCCGCGCGCGCCGGGTTGCGCTGCTTCATCTTCATCCCGAACAACCTGGAGAAGGGCAAGGTGATCGGCTCGACGATCTACGGCCCCACCGCCGTGGCCATCTCGGGAAACTACGACGACGTGAACCGCCTTTGCACGGAGATCGCCGACAAGTACGGCTGGGCCTTCGTCAACATCAACCTGCGCCCCTTCTACACCGAAGGCGCCAAGACCTACGGCTTCGAAGTGGCCGAGCAGCTCGGCTGGAAGCTTCCGCGCCACATCGTGGTGCCGACCGCGGGCGGCACCATCCTGCCGAAGATCGCCAAGGCCTTCGAGGAGCTCGTGCAGGTGGGCCTCGTCGAGGACACGCCTTTCAGCATCTACTCCGCCCAGGCCGAGGGCTGCGCGCCGGTGGTCAATGCCATCCGCCGCGGCGGCGACCTCATCGACCCCGTCAAGCCGAACACCATCGCCAAGTCGATCGCGATCGGGAACCCGGCCGACGGCTACTACGTGCTCGGCGCCGTGCGCAAGAGCGGAGGCTGGGGCGAATCCGTCACCGACGAGGAGATCGTCGAGGGCATCCGCCTGCTGGCCTGCACCGAGGGCATCTTCACCGAGCCCGCCGGCGGCACCACGGTGGCGGTCACCAAGAAACTCATCGAACAGGGGCGCATCCCGCGCGACGAGCCCATCGTGATCTGCGTGACCGGCAACGGCTACAAGACCATCGAGGCCGTCACCGACGCCCTGCCCGTGCCCCACGAGATCAGCGCCAAGCTCGACGACTTCGACGTGCTCTACGAAGGCCTCCAGCAGCAGGCCGGCGTGCGCCGCAGCGCCTGACCCCGACCCGGAACGGGGAGACCGCAACCGGGCCGCGTCGGCGGCCCGGAAACCCAGGCCGCCGACGCGGCCCTTGAAACAGGAGACCCAGCCATGCCCGTTCGAGTCCGCATCCCCACCCCTCTTCGCAAGTACACCGGCGGCAAGGACGCCGTGCCCGCCGAAGGGGCCACCATCGCTGCCGTCCTCGACGACCTCGAGAAGAACTGCCCCGGCCTGAAGGAAAGGATCTGCGACGCCGAGGGCGCGGTGCGCCGCTTCGTCAACCTCTACGTCAACGGTGACGACATCCGTTTCCTCGACAACACCGCCTCGCCGGTCAAGGACGGCGACGAGATCAGCATCGTGCCGGCCATCGCCGGCGGCGCGCCGGCGGGGCG
>JBHEPB010000332.1:0-9892 GCA_046260515.1 Binatia bacterium | reverse complement strand
CTTCCCCCGAGGCGTCGTCGCCGGCGTCGTCGATGCCCGCTTCCTCGTCGGCGTCGGGCTCGGCGTCGGGCTCGTTCTGCCCGGTCCCCTCGTCGTCGGGTTCCGGAAAGTCGCTCACGATACCGTCTCGTCCGCGTTGATGGTGCGCTTGAGGACCTGGCTGGGTTTGAACGAGAGGACCCGGCGACCGGAGATCACGATCTCCTCGCCGGTCTGGGGATTGCGGCCCTTGCGCGGCCTCTTCTCGTTGATGACGAAGTTGCCGAAGCCCGAAATCTTGACCTTTTCGCCGTTCTCGAGGCGGGCCTTGATGACCTCGAAAATCGACTCCACCACCTCGGCGGCTTCCTTCTTGGAGAATCCGACCCGCTCGTAGATGTGCTCGACGATCTCGGCTTTGGTCATGCGCGACGCCTCCGTTCGCTGCGCCCGTGCGCAGCGCGGACTCTCAGACCCGAACCTGCGCCTGGAGGCGCCCGGTCAGGTGGCCAACGACCTTCTCGTGGAGGGCAGTCACCTCCGCCTCGGTGAGAGTGCGGTCGGCAGCCCGGTACACGAGCCTGTATCCCAATGCTTTGAGGCCGTCGCCAATGCCCGCTCCCGTGTACTCGTCGAAAACCGAGATCGACTCGATCGAGGGTTCGGCCATCTCTTCGACCGCATCGATGGCCGCTGAAGCGGGGGTATCGATGTGGACCAGGAACGAGATGTCCCTCTCCGAGCTCGGGAAGCGGGGTATCGGCATCAGCCCCGAATGGGCGCGTCTATATGCGACCGCTTCCCGGCAGTCAACTTCGAAGACGTAAATTTCTCCTGTAATTTCCAACTCTTCCGAGAGGTCGGGGTGGAGGCGGCCGAGCACGCCGAGGCTCCGGCCCTCGATCCGCACCTCGGCCGCGGCCCGCGGATGAAACTCCGGACGGCCCTGGACGGCCACGAAGTCGCCTCGCCGGCCGGGCGCCAGCACCGCGATCACCTTCTCGACCAAGGCCTTCACGTCGCCGAACACGAGTTCGCGGGCGCTGCCCATCCTGGCTTCCAGGCGCGGGCCGTAGAGAAGGCCTGCCACCACTTCCCTTTGCCTGGCTTCCCCTTCCAAGCCCATCGCGAAGGTCCTCGCGATGGCGAACAGGTCCACCCTCGGTTGTTGCTGGGCCACGTTGGCGCGCAGTGCCGCGAGCAGAGCCGGCAGGGCGCTCTTCTGCAGGGCGGTGTCGTCCGCGCGCAAAGGATTGCGCACCTGGACGCCGGGCTCCTCGCCGTGAAGTCCGGGAAAGCGCGCGTTGGCGGCTTCCGACGAGAAGGACACCGAGACGTGCTCGTGCAGGCCGAGACCGCTCAGTACGCTGCGAAGATCCGCCGCCACGCGCACCGCTACGGGGACGGAGACCGGCATCATCGTGACCAGGGGCAAGGCCGGCGCGATGCTGTCGTAGCCGACCACGCGCGCCACTTCCTCGACGAAGTCGATCTCCCGTCCGAGGTCCTGGCGGAAACTCGGCGCCTTCACCTCGAAGCCCCCGGCCACGGCCGAGCAACCCGCGCCAACGGCGCGCAGGATGCCCTCGATCTTCTCGTCGGCGAGGTCGGTGCCGAGCAGCGCGTTGACGCGAGCGGAACGAACCAGCACGGGAGGTCGCGGCGACGGGCGGGATCCCGCCGAGGCAAGACCGCCGGCCGGGCGGGCCCCGGCCAGCTGCATCAGCAGGGAAGCCGCGCGCAGCAGCGCGGGCTCGACGCCGGCCGGGTCCACTCCCCTTTCGAAGCGGTAGGACGAGTCGGAAATCATGCCGTGGTGCCTCGACGTCCGGCGTACGGCAGACGCATCGAACATCGCACTCTCGAGAAAAAGCCCCGTGGTCGCGTCGGTCACCGAGGAAGCCTCGCCCCCCATCACGCCGGCGATGGCGACGGGGCCGCCCGCGTCGGCGATCACGTTGTCCTCGGCGCGCAGGGCCACGTCGCGACCGTCCAGGGCGCGGATGGTCTCGCCGAGGCGAGCCGGGCGGGCGACGATGCGCGGACCGGCCAGGCGCGCGAGATCGAAGGCGTGCAGGGGCTGGCCCCTCTCCATCAGCACGAAGTTGGTGACATCGACCACGTTGTTGATGGGCCGCAGTCCGCAAGCGACGAGGCGCGTGCGAAGCCAGGTGGGCGACGGAGCCACCTTCACGTTCTCCAGCACCAGGCCGCGGTAGAAGAGACAGGCGCCACCGGTTTCGACTTCGACGGAAACCGGAGAAGCATCGCCGGAAGGCTCGAACCCAGGCTCGACCTCGCGAAGACGCAGCCCGCAGACAGCCGCTACCTCGCGGGCCAGGCCGAGGACGCTCAGGCAGTCGCCGCGGTTCGGCGTGATGCCCAGTTCCAGGATGGTGTCGTCGAGCCCGAGCAGGGGCGCCGCTTCGCTGCCCGGGGCGAGGCCTTCCTCGAGGACGAGGATGCCGTCGTCGGTCGGGGGCAGGCCGAGTTCGGTGGCCGAGCAGAGCATTCCGGCGGACTCGACGCCCCTCAGCTTGCTCTTCTTGATCTGCAGGCCTCCGGGCAGCCTGCAGCCGGGCCGCGCCAGCACGACGGTGTCGCCGGCCTTCATGTTGCGGGCCCCGCAGACGATGGCGTGCAGCGCCCCGGTGCCATCGTCCACCTGGCACACCGTCAGGCGGTCGGCGTTCGGGTGCTGCTCCATCGCGTCGATGCGGGCCACCACCAGACGGTCGTCCCAGGCCTGGGCGGGCTCGATCAGCGCCTCGACCTCGATGCCGCCGGCCGTCAGGCGGCGGGCTACTTCTGCCGCGTCGGGCAGGCCGTCGACCAGCTCGCCGAGCCACTGGTAGGAAAGTCGCATGTCAGCGGTCCTGGAACTGGCGCAGGAAGCGCAGGTCGCCGCCGTAGAAGAGGCGGATGTCGTCGATCTTGTACTGGAGCATGGCGATGCGCTCGACGCCGAGACCGAAGGCGAATCCGGTGAACTCCTCGCTGTCGTAGCCGACCGCCTCAAAGACCGCAGGATCCACCATCCCCGCCCCGAGGATCTCCAGCCAGCCCGTTCCTTTGCAGACGCGGCAGCCGCTGCCCTGCTGGGAGCAGACCACGCAGGCCACGTCCACCTCCGCGCTCGGCTCGGTGAAGGGGAAGAAGCTCGGCCTCAGGCGCACGGCCAGGTCGCGGCCGAAGACGCGACGCAGGAACTCGGTGAGGATGCCCTTCAGGTGCGCAAAGGTGATGCCGCGGTCCACCATCAGGCCCTCGATCTGGTGGAACATCGGCGAATGGGTCACGTCGTCGTCGTGGCGGTAGACGGCGCCGGGCGCGATGATACGCACGGGCGGGCGCCGCTTCTCCATCACGCGGATCTGAACGGGCGAGGTGTGGGTGCGCAGCACCCTGCCCCCTTCCACGAAGAACGTGTCGTGCATGTCGCGCGCGGGATGGTCGGCCGGAATGTTGAGGGCCTCGAAGTTGTGGTAGTCGTCCTCGATCTCCGGCCCCTCGGCGATCTCGAAGCCGAGGCCGCCCAGGATGTCGCAGATCTCGGCCATGGTGCGCGAGATGGGGTGGATGGTCCCGAGCCCGGTCGATGTCGAGGGAAGGGTGACGTCCACGGCCCCGCTGCGCAGGGCGGCCGAACGCTCGGCAGCCTTGAGGCCCGATTCCTTGGCCGCGAGGACGGCCTCGACCTCTTCCTTGGCGCGGTTGACCCTCTGGCCGAACAGCGGCTTCTCCGCCGCCGGAAGCGTGGCCAGGGCACGAAGGACGCCCGTCAGGCGGCCCTTCTTGCCGAGGAACTCCACGCGCAGCCTCTCCAGCTCGGGGCGGCTGCCGGCGCGGCCGACGCATTCGATGGCGTCGGCCGCGATCGACTCCGGCGAATCGGCGGGTGCGGTCACGGGCGGTCCCCGGCCCTCAGGCCGCGAGCTTGGACTTCGCGAGCTGGACGAGTTCAGCGAAGGCCGCCTGCTCGTTCACGGCGAGCTCGGCCAGCGCCTTGCGGTCGATCTCGACGCCGGCCTGCTTGAGGCCGAACATCAGCATCGCGTACGAAATCCCTTCGAGGCGCGCCGCCGCGTTGATGCGCACGATCCACAGCGCACGGAACTCGCGCTTGCGAACCTTGCGGTCGCGGTAGGCGTACGTGAGGCCCTTCTCGACGGTTTCCCTTCCCTGGCGATAGAGGCCGCGCCCGCCGACATAGCCCTTGGCAAGGCTAAGGATTTTCTTGTGGCGGCGGTGCCCCTTCGTTCCTCTGGTAACTCTCGGCATCGGATAAGCTCCTGGACGTCCCGGTGGACGTCTTGCTGGACATTCTGCTGGAAACCCCGCTGGGGAATCCTGTTCCTGCGGCTCAGTACCCGGGCAGGATGCGCTTGATGGCGCGCACGTCCACGGCCGCAACGGTCGTCGAGTGGCGCAGGTTGCGCTTCTGCTTGCGGGTCTTGGCCGACAACTGGTGGCGGTGGTAGGCCTTCGCGCGCTTCACCTTGCCGCTGCCGGTGATCTTGAACCGCTTGGCGGCCCCTCTCTTGGTCTTACACTTGGGCATTCTTCTCTCCCTTTGGCGGTGTCTTCACGGGAACCACGATGATCGACATGTTGCGACCCTCGAGCCGCGGCTCCCCTTCCGGTTGGGCGACATCGGCGATGGTGGCCAGCACTTTCAGGAGCATGTTCTTTCCCATCTCCGGCCTCGTGATTTCCCTGCCCTTGAAGAACACCGTGACTTTCACGCGGTGCCCGGCGGCGAGGAATCGCTTGATGTGGCTGGTCTTGAACTCGATGTCGTGGGCCTCGGTCCGCGAGCGCAGCTTCACTTCCTTCATCTGCTGGGAAGTGGACGTGCTCTTCTTGCGCGACTCCTGGACCTTCTTGCGTTCCTCGTAGCGGAACTTGTGGAAGTCCATGATGCGCACGACGGGCGGTTGCGCGTCGCCGGCGACCTCGACGAGATCCATGCTGCGCTGTTCGGCGATCTCACGGGCGTCGGCCATCGTCATGATGCCGAGCTGCTCACCCTTGCTGTCGATCAACCGCACTTCGCGGGCGCGAATCTCGTTGTTGATTCGGAAATCTTGCGATTTGGCTATGGTACACCTCCCTGGCCGGCCCGGCTGCGCTGTTGCAGCCATCCGGCGAATGCTTCCACGGTCATCGGTTCCACCTGCTCACCGCCGAGCAGTCGCGGAGCCACCGTCCCGGCCTCCACTTCCTTGTCGCCGACGACGGCGACCACCGGAATCTTGGCGGCCTGGGCTTCCCGGATCTTGAAACCGAGCTTCTCGTTGCGCAGGTCCGCCCGCGCGCGGAAGCCCTCGCGCGAAAGCCTGGCGGCCACTTCCGCGGCAAAGTCGTTCTGGCGATCCGTCACCGTCACCAGCCGCACCTGGCACGGCGCCAGCCACAGGGGCAGCGCGCCGGCGGTGTGTTCCAGGAGGATGCCGAGGAAGCGCTCGAGCGAGCCGAGCACCGCGCGGTGGATCATCACCGGCCGCTTCTGGCGGCCGTCGGCGTCCACGTACTCCAGCTCGAAGCGCTCGGGCAGCGAGAAGTCCAGTTGCACGGTGCTGAGCTGCCACTCGCGTCCGACGGCATCGAGAACGCAGAAATCGATCTTCGGGCCGTAGAAGGCCCCGTCGCCCGCGTTCAGGCGATACTCGACGGCTTCCGAGGCGAGGACCTCGCGCAGGGCTTCCTCCGCGCCGTTCCAGATCTCGTCCGATCCGATCGACTTCTCGGGCCGGGTCGAAAGGTAGACGCGCGTCTCGGTGAACCCGAAGGTGGCGTTCATGTCGCGGATCATCTCGATCACCGAGCGGATCTCGGCCTGGATCTGGTCCGGCATGCAGAAGATGTGGGCGTCGTCCTGGCAGAAGGACCGCACGCGGGTGAGCCCGTGCACCACGCCCGAACGCTCGAAGCGGTGGAGGCGGCCGAAGTCGGCGAAGCGGATGGGCAACTCGCGGTAGGAGTGCAGGTCTTCGCCGTACATCAGGCAGTGGGTGGGGCAGTTCATCGGCTTGACCGCGAAGTCGCGCTCCTCCACCGAGGTGAAGTACATGTTCTCGCGGTAGTTCTCGTAGTGCCCGGAGCGATGCCAGAGATCGACGTCGAGGATCTGGGGTGTGATCACCTCGCGGTAGTCGTAGCGGCGGTAGAGGCCGCGGATGTACTCGACCAGAAGGTTGTAGACCGTCGCCCCGTCGGGATGGAAGAAGGGGCTGCCGGGCGCCTCGCGGTGGAAGCTGAAGAGGCCGAGCTGCTTGCCGAGGCGGCGATGGTCGCGGCGCTTGGCTTCCTCCAGACGAGCGAGGTGCTGCTCGAGGTCCTTGCGGCTGGCCCAGGCGGTGCCGTAGATGCGCTGGAGCATCGGATTGCGTTCGTCGCCGCGCCAATAGGCGCCGGCCACGCTCAGCAGCTTGAAGGCGCCGAGCCGTCCCGTGCCCGGGACATGGGGGCCGCGGCAGAGGTCGATGAAATCGCCCTGGCGGTAGAGCCCAACGGTGGCGTCGGGGAGATCGCGGATGATCTCGGCCTTGAAGGACTCTCCCATGGAGAGGAACATCGCCGCCGCGTCGTCGCGGCTCCATTCCTCGCGGCGCACCTCGTGGTTCTCGGCCACCACCTTGGCCATCTCGGCCTCGATGCGTTCGAGATCTTCGGGCACGAAGCCGCGGTCGAACTGGAAGTCGTAGAAGAAGCCGTTGTCGATCACCGGACCGATGGTGACCTGGGCTTCGGGAAAGAGGCGTTTGACCGCGTGCGCGAGGAGGTGGGCCGTGGAGTGGCGGAGAAGGTCGAGTCCTTCCTGGCTGTCGGGAAGGATGGGGACGACGCTGCAGTCGTCCTCCAGCAAGGTGGAGAGGTCGCGGGCACGGCCGTCGATCATCACCCCGACCGCGAGTTTGGCGACTTTGCCGCCAAGGACCTCGCTCGCGGGAGAACCCGCGGGGATGGTTCGAACGCCGCCGCCGGGAAGGCTGACGGTGATCTGTTTCGACATGCGAATGTGCTCGAGCGACCGGTCCTGCATGGTGAGGGGAGCAGCCCGGAGGCTGCATTGGCGGTGCGACGCTGTGGTCGCCGTGGCGCCCGATTCGGCGCCGACCTGCCCCTTCCCTGTCTCGTCCCGGCCTTCCTCTACTCCTTGGGTTGCAAAAATTACGTGGTAGGCACGGGCGGGATCGAACCGCCGACCCCTACCGTGTCAAGGTAGTGCTCTCCCGCTGAGCTACGTGCCTACGAACCGCCATTGGGCGGCATGCGGACCGGCTCTGCTAACAATGGCGGGACGGCGAGTCAATCGAAGGCGGCGCGAAGTTGGCGTCCTCGCTTCGGAATCCGGCCGCGCAAGGACCCGCGAACGGCTCCTGCCCGGTGCCCGCCGATGGCCGGGGCGGTGCACTCGCTCCCCGATCAACGAAACCGTAGGATGGGCCGCCATGGCGGCCCGCGACTCGTTCTCGACACCCTTCCTCATCCTCACCCTGGTCGGCCTCGTCGCGCTGGTCGGAGCCCTGCTCCTGCCCTACGCCACGCCCATCGCCTGGGCCTGCGTGCTGGCCGCCGTGTTTCACCCCGCCTACCTCCTGCTGCTCAGGGCCTTACCGGGCCGGCCGGGCCTGGCGGCCGGCATCGCCACTTTGGCCGTGCTGGCGCTGGCGGTGGTGCCCTCGCTGCTGCTCACCGGGGTCGTCGCCCGCGAGGCCATCGCGGCCTACCAGGGGGCCGCCGTCTACATCGTCGAGAACCGGGTCCAGGTCCTCGACGACGTCACTCACCACTGGTTGGTCGAACCCGTGTGGGTGTGGGTACGCGACCGTATGGCTGGCAGCGACGTCGATCCGACGTCCATGGCCCTGTCGGGCCTGCGCTGGCTGAGCGAGTTTGCGGCGGCCAATGCCGCCCAGGTGGCGCGGAACGTGATCGCCTTCCTCGTCGGGCTGGGCATCCTCACCTTCACCCTTTTCTTCGCGTTCCGGGACGGAGCGGTCCTGGTGGCCTACCTCGAAGAGTCGCTGCCCATGGACGCCCGCGACCGTCGCCGCGTCTTCCAGCGCCTCCAGGACACCCTGCTGGCCGTCGTTCAGGGCATGGCGGCCACAGCCCTGCTCCAGGCCGTCCTCGTCGGCCTGGCACTCTGGGTTCTCAGCGTGCCCTTCGTCCTCCTGCTGTCGGTGGTGTCCTTCGGGCTGGCCTTCCTGCCCGTGGGCGGCTCCGCCTTCGTGTGGGTTCCCGTCGCCCTCGGCCTCATCGCCGGCGGCGAGTACGTGAAGGCCATTGCCCTGATGGTCTGGGGCGGCGCCGTGGTCTCCTCCGTAGACAACTTCGTCAGGCCCTTGGTGATCGGCGGCCAGGCCCGCCTTCCCACGCCCCTGCTCTTCTTCGGCATCCTCGGCGGCCTGCAGATCTTTGGCTTCGTCGGCGTCTTTGCCGGTCCCGCCACCGTGGCTGCCTTCCTGTCCGTCGTTTCGATCTACCGCGAGCGACTGCTTTCCCTCCCCGAACCTCCCGAGGAATCGAGCGAAGCCACCGACACGACAGTCGCCACCGTCACCAACCTGTCGATCACGACGCTCGAAGCCGTCCCCCACGAAATCGACCACGCCCGCCAACCCACCATGCCCGACGCAATTTCACGACACCGGGAGGACGACGCCCCGGCGTGAACGGGAGCGCTTCGGCGTGAACGGGAGCGCCCCGGCGTGAACGGGAGCGCTTCGGCGTGAACGGGAGCGCCACAGCGTGAGTTAGATCGCTTCGGCGTGAGTCGCAGAGCTTCGGCGTGAGCAACAGAGCTACAGCCGGGGTGGCAACGCTGTCTTGGAGGGAGGGCGTGGGGACGTTCGTGAGGTCGCCTCCGCAGCGAAGCGAGGACAGCGGCCGAACGAATGTCCCCGCGCCCGACCGATCGCTACGCCTCGACCCAAAAATGTACCTGTCCCCATTTCCCGCCGATGGCGGGTGGCGAAAACCTGTACCTGTCCCGGGTTTAGGGGTGGGGACTCCCGGGGCCACGAGAAGGTGGGCCCCGGGAATCGCCAGAATCGATCGCCGCTTACGACTCCGAGGGTTCCCCTTCGTCGTCTTCCCCGCCCTCGAGCATTCCGCCCGCGGCCCGCACCGTCAGCGGCACCGAGGCCGTGATGTCCTGTCCCACGCGGACGAGGACCGTGAACTGCCCGATCTCCCGGATCGGCTCCTTGAGCTCGATGCGGCGACGGTCGATGTCGAGGCCCTTCTCGACGATGAGCCGGTGCACGTCGATATTGGTCACCGAGCCGAACAATTTTCCGGTGCGGCCGGCGCGGGCCTCGATGTCGAGTTCCAGGGCCTGCAGGCTCGCCGCCATGCGCTCGTAGGTACCGCGCTCGCGCTGCTTCTTCAGCTCGATCAGGCCCTTCTCGTGCTCGAGGCGGGCCAGGCTGCGGCGATCCGCCGCCACAGCCAGCCCCTGGGGGAACAGGTAGTTGCGCGCGTAGCCCGGCTTCACCTTGACCACGTCGCCGATGATTCCCAGATGCGGGACGTCTTCTCTCAGGATCACTTCCATGATCGTTCTCCCTTCAATCGCACGGGCTCAGCCGGCCGAGTACGGAAGCAGGGCCGCGTTGCGGGCCCGCTTGATCGCGACCGTGAGGCTGCGCTGGTGCTTGGCACAGGTGCCGGTGGTACGGCTCGGCACGATGCGGCCGCGCTCGCTCACGAAGGTCTCGAGCACCTCGGACCACTTGTAGTCCAGGGGCAGAGACTTCTCCGCGCAGAAGCGGCACACGCGGCGACGGCCGCGCGAACGTCCGAAGCGGCCCCGCGGCCGGCGATCGCGATCACGGGCGCCGGCGCCGGCGCCTCCCCTGTCGTCCCTTCTTCCCGAATCGTCCATGTCGGCCATCACTGAACC
>JBHEPB010000363.1:0-10624 GCA_046260515.1 Binatia bacterium | reverse complement strand
CGCGAGCCGCAAGCCGGTGATCGCCGCCATCAACGGTGCGGCCGTCGGCGTCGGCATCACGATGACGCTGCCCATGGACGTGCGCGTGGTGGCCGAGGACGCCAAGATCGGGTTCGTGTTCGCGCGCCGCGGCATCGTGCCCGAGGCCTGCTCGTCGTGGTTCCTGCCGCGCATCGTCGGCATTTCCAAAGCGGTGGAGCTGTGCGTGACGGGCCGCGTGTTCCGCGCCGCGGAGGAAGCGGGCTCCGGCCTCTTCAATCACGTCGTGCCGGCCGATCAGGTGCTGCCCAAGGCCATGTCGATCGCGCGCGAGATCGCCGACAACACCAGCGCCGTGTCGGTGGCCCTGGCCCGCGCCCTGCTGTGGCACGGCCTGGCCCAGCCCGACCCCCAGCACGCCCACATCATCGACTCGAAGTGCATCTTCTGGGCGGGCCGCGGAGCTGACGCCTACGAAGGCGTGCAGAGCTTCCTCGACAAGCGCCCCGCCAAGTTCACGATGAGCGCCTGGACCGACCTCCCCGACTTCTACCCCTGGTGGATCGAACCCAAAGTCTGACGCGAGTCAGGCGGCGCACTCCGCGAAATCGGCGATTTCGCGGAGCCAGTCATACGAGTACATTCCGGTGGAGTGGCCGTCGGCCCAGAGGAAGCGGATGGCGTAGCGCCCCACCCCTTCGTGGCCCGACAGGCGCGGATCTTTGACCTCGACGAAACGGGTCTGGCTGGAGTGGCCCTGGCACTGGGCGCAGGGACACCAGCCGCGCAGGCCGCGCAGCGAATAGTTCGTGCAGGTGCCGTCGCTCCAGCGGATGCTCACCGCGGACGCCGCCTCGTCCACCTGAACGTCGGTGGGCTCGGGTCCGTGAAAATCCTCGCGCAGGCCGCCGAGGCTCTTCTCCACCGCGGCGGCAAGATCGAGAAAGATCCTGGAGACCGGCGCGGAAGGATCGGCCGCCACGATGGGCAGGCCCCGGTCCCCGCTTTCGCGCACGCTCTCCTCGATAGGGAACTCGGCCAGCACCGGCGCACCGACTTCGCGCGCGATGCGGTCGGCGGCGTCGCTGCCGAAGAGATCGTCGCGCGTGCCGCAACCGGGACAGGTGTAGCCGGCCATGTTGACCGCCACGCCGAGGATGGGCGTGTTGACGCGGCGGAACATCGCGACGCCGCGGGTCACGTCGGCCAGCGCCACGTCCTGGGGCGTGGTCACGATCAGTCCGCCGTCCAGCGGAACCTCCTGGGCCAGGGTGAGCGGGATGTCGCCGGTGCCCGGCGGCAGGTCGACGATGAGGTAGTCGAGTTCTCCCCAGGCCACCCCCCTCAGGAACTGTTTGGTGGCGCTCATCGCCATGGGGCCCCGCCAGACCACGGGGGCCTGGTCGTCCAGGAAGAAGCCCATCGACATCACCTTGAGGCCGCAGGCCTCGACGGGCTGGAGAAGGCGGGTTCTCTCATCGGGATGGGGAAGTTCGCGGATGCCGAGCATGATGGGAGCGCTCGGCCCGTAGATGTCAATGTCGGCCAGGCCCACGCGGCGCCCGAGGGCCTTCAGGGCCACTGCCAGGTTGACCGCCACGGTGGATTTTCCGACTCCGCCCTTGCCGCTGGCCACGGCGACGATGCGGGCCACTCCATCGAGGCGCGGCTGACGGGAGATGGGCTTGGCGGCCTCAGGCATGGCCGGCGACCTCCCGGGGAGCCGCGAGGGCTCCCGAAACGGATTCGGCCAGCACCGTGAACGCTGCGCCGGCCGTCGAGGCCGGGTCGCTGACGACGATGGGGGTACCCGAGTCGCCCGACTCCCGGACGGGGCGGGCCAGGGGAATGTTACCGAGGACCGGGATGCCGAACCGGTTGGCCACGCGGGCCGCGCCGCCGTCGCCGAAAATGTGGGCCGTGCGGCCGCAGCCGCTGCAGACGTGGAAGCTCATGTTCTCGATCACCCCGAGGATCGGAACTCCCGCCTGCTGAAACATTTTCACCCCCCTCTCCACGTCGGCAAGGGCCACGTCCTGGGGGGTGGTCACGATGACGCCGCCGTCGAGGGCCACCGAGGCGGTGACCGTCATCTGGATGTCGCCGGTTCCTGGCGGGAGGTCGATGACGAGGACGTCCAGGTCACCCCAGGCCACGTCACGCAGGAACTGGTGGAGGGCCTTCGAAAGCATGGGGCCCCTCCAGATCAGGGGGGCTCCGTCGGCCACGAAGAAGCCCATCGAGACGAGTTTCACGCCGTGGCGCTCGGCGGGGAGGAAGCGGCCCTCGGCGTCGCTGGCGCCGGCCTCGCCGCGGCCCACGCCGAAGAGGAGGGGCACGCTCGGCCCATAGATGTCGGCGTCGAGGAGGCCGACCCGCTGTCCCCGTCGGGCCAGGGCGACGGCCAGATTGGCGGCGATCGTGGACTTCCCGACGCCCCCCTTGGCACTGGCAACAGCCACGATCCGGGCCACTCCGGGAACCCCCGAGGGACCTCGCCCCATGGCTTTGGCGGTCTCGCGGGCCTGGGCCCCGCGGTCGGCCTGGGGCCTTTCGACGACGACGTCGATGCGCCCCAGTCCCGGGATCTGCCCGAGGACGCCCTCGACGCCCGCGACGATCTCGCGGACCACGTCCTGGGAGTCGCTGAGGATGCTCAGCCGGACCTCGCAGCGGCCCGCCTCGACCTCGATCGCCTTGACCAGCCCGAAGGAAACAATGTCCCTGCTGAAGCCGGGGTACTTGACCCCCTTCAGTCGTTCCTTGATCTCGTGATTCGTCATGCCGGGAGGGGAAGTATCAGCACGTTGGCGTGATTGTTGTGGTTTCCAATGGTCCGAAAATCTGCAATGCTCGCCGGAACGTTAGGGGACGTCGGTCACCAGCTGATGTCAAACAGTCCGGCGCTTGAGCACGTCGGGGGGCGCGCAGGTCTGTCGGGAGGAGGGGTGCCTCCTTACGACCTTGACGATCCCTCAAGGTTGAAGCCACAGTCAACGCGGGCCTTTCGCCCGTCACCTCGCGACGAGACCAGGGATAGATAATGGCATTGCTACGATACCTCCGCTTCATCGCCATCGGGCTTTCGTTCTTCGCTCTCGCGGCGCCTTCCAAGGCGCTCGCCGACTGCCCGGACGGGAGCGGAATCCTTTTCCCCTTCCTCACGGACCAGGAAAAGGAGTGCCAGCGGATCACGTTCGTCGCCACCCACGAGTACTTCGCGACCTACGTGAACGCCCGAAACGATTGCTTTACCAAGGAGTTGACCGGTGTCTTCCTGCCCGAGCGCCTCGACTGCCTGGCGCCCATCACCGACGAAGGGCCGAGCACGACGGGCGACCCCGATACCGACCGGCGCCTGAGGGCGGCCGAGGCCCAGCTCACCCGCCGCATCCTGGTCCACTGCACCAACGTCAACCTCCAGAACCTGGGCTTCCCCGGCTTCTGCGACGACGTCACGCCCGACACCCCCTACAACGCCTTCGACCACAACCTCTGCCTTCTCGGAAAGGCCAAGAAGCTCGGGGACTTCATCCTCGACGTGGAGCACCCGCCCCTGCCCGAGGCGCCCGTCTTCCCCTTCCCCTGGGGCTTCAAGACCGGCGAGAACGATTGCTGGGACGCCATCGGCCGGCTGTCGGCGGCAATGACCAAGGAAGAGATCGACGCCCGCGGCCGCTGCCTCATGCAGCAGGTGCTGCGCAACATCGACCTTCCCCCGGAGATCGACTGCCGCCGCGAGGTGGATCCCCAGCAGCCTGAGATCGGGCGGCCCTACACCGACAACCTGGTGGTCGAGGCCCACAACCACATCCTGCGCACCATCCCCAACTCGTGTCCGGCCATCGACCTCGAGCGCCTGGGCTTCCCCCACCGCTGCGACTTCCCGGACAACAACTCGGTGTTCCCCCTGCCGGCCCTCACCGAGTGCATGTTCCACTTCCACCACCAGGACATCTTCCGTTTCATCGACGTGCTCTTCCCCTGCAGCACCAAGTGCGGCAACGCCGTCCTCAACGTCGAGGAAGAGTGCGACGACGCCGACAACGAGTGGATGCGCGGCGACTTCTGCCGCCGCGACTGCAGCCGGGTGGACTGCGGCGACACCGACGATGACGGCGACCAGGACATTGTGGACGCCCTCTACGTGCTGCGCGCGGCCGTCGGACTGGAAAGCTGCACCCTTCTGGTCTGCGACGTTACCGGCGACCTGAGGGTGCGCGCCTCGGACGCGTTGCGCCTGCTCCAGTACGCGGTGGGCCTGCCGGTCTTCCTCAACTGCCCCGACCTGAGCGTCACCTGCGGCAACGGCTTCCTCGAGGCCAAGGAAACCTGCGACGACGGCGACAGCCAGTACAGCACGGGCGAGTACTGCAACTCGGCCTGCCTGCTGGTGCTCTGCGGCGACACCGACGACAGCGGCGCGGTGACCATCCTGGACGCGCAGTACATCCTCAACGCGAGCGTCGGCAACGTGCTCTGCGACCGGGAGATCTGCGACATCACGGGCAATGGTCCGATCAACTCGACGGACGCGCTGAGGGCACTGATCCACGCGGTCGGCCTGCCGGTGGCCTTCCAGTGCCCGGCGCCGCCGGAGACACCGCCGGCTCCGCCCATCGAGTAGTCGCCGGCGAGGCGACTGCGACCGAAACCGAAGAGGCGCCTCCGCAAGGGGGCGCCTCTTTTCTTGAAGCCCGCCGCCATCGCGGCGGCCCGTCCGGATCAACAGGAGCGTGCGACATGGATCTTGGCCTGCGAGGCAAGACAGCCCTCGTCACCGGCGGGGCATCCGGACTGGGAAAAGAGACGGCGGCGACGCTGGCGGCCGAGGGCGTGCGCGTGATGATCGCCGACGTCAACGCGGCCACCCTCGAGGAGGCCCGCCGCGATCTCACCTCCGGCGGCGCCGAGGTGGAAGCGGTGGTGCTCGACGTGCGCAGCATGGCGTCGTGCACGGCGGCGGTCGAGGCGACCGTCCGGCGTTTCGGGGCCCTCGACATCCTCGTCAACTCGGCCGGCATCGGCGGCCCCAACGCCTTCTTCGCCGAGAACAGCGAGCGCGACATCGACGACCTGCTGGCCATCAACCTGCTCGGCGTCATCCACTGCTGCCGCGCGGTGACCGACCACATGATCGCGCGCGCCTCGGGGCGCATCGTCTCCATCGCCTCGGAGGCCGGCAAGGCCAACGAGAAACGCATGGTCGTCTACGGCGCCACCAAGGGCGGCGTCATCTCGCTGACCCGCGGCCTGGCGGCCGAGCTCGGACGCTACAACATCTGCGTGAACGCGGTGTGCCCGGGCGTCACCCGCACGCCGATGACGGCCTACATCGACGAGGAGATGGAGAAGAAGTCGGCCCGCTACTACCCGCTCGGCCGCCTCGGCCGGCCGGACGACATCGCCCCGATGATCGTCTTCCTCGCGTCCGATCGCGCCGCCTGGATCACCGGCCAGGCCATCAGCATCAGCGGCGGCTTCGGCCGAAGCTAGGCAGGCTGCGTATAGCGGCCCAGCTGCTTCGTTGGCCGGGGTGGGCGAGAGCTACGACGTACAGGAAGTACGCCTCCGCTCTCGCCCACCCCGGCCGCCTCGCATCTGGACCACTCTCCGCAGCCTGCTTAGGTGCGGGACTTGCGGCCGTGGGTGCGCGGAGAGCCGCCGAGGATCTGGCTGCAGAAGAGTTTGACCGCCCGCAGGTAGCGTTCGCGCTCGGTGGCCGAGAGGCCGGGGTTTTCCTTCTCGAGGTTGGCGCGGAAGTTCTCGACCTGCTCTTCCAGGAGAACCCTCAGCAGCGTGCGGTCGAGATCCGGGGAGGAAGCCATGGCGGCCTTATAGCGGCGACGCGGGCCGGTAGGAAAGCGGCCAAAGGGCTCAGGCCCCGCGCCTCAGCAGCCACGACGCGAAGAATACCGACACCGAGACCAGCACGATGGCCGCTCCCGCGCCGACGTCGAAGGCGAAGGAGAGCCACAGCCCCGCCGCTGCGCTGGCCGCGCCGAGGGTCATCGACAGCGCGACCTGGCGGCGGAAGTCCAGGCTCCACAGGGCGGCCGTCGCCGCCGGCACCACCAGCAGCGCTTCGACAAGCAGCACACCGACCACGCGCACGCCGGCCACCACCGTCAGGGCGAGCACCACGATGAGCAGGGCATCCATCAGGTCCACCGGGCGCCCATAGGCCCGGGCCACTTCCTCGTCGAAGGCCACGAAAAGCATCTCGCGGAAGGAAACCGCGACGACGATGGCGAGTGTCGCCGCCAGCGCGCACAGCATCGCCAGGTCGCCGGAGGACACGGCCAGCAGGCTGCCGAAGAGATAGGCGAAGAGGTCCTTCTGGTAGCCGTGGCGAAGCCCCATCAGCAGCAGGCCGAGGGCCATGGCGCCGGAAAGAAAGACGCCGATGATGGCGTCCTCGGCCAGGCGGCGGTCGCGGGCCACCTGGAACATGCCGAGTGCCACCAGCACCGAGAACACCGCCGCCGACACGCCGGGATCCACGCCGATGACCAGCCCGAGGGCGACGCCGCCGATGGCCGCGTGCGAGATGCCGACGCCGATGAAGGCCAGTCGCCTCAGGATCACGAAGAAGCCGAGCAAGCCGCACAGCAGCCCAACCACCACCGCGGCCACCAGCGCGCGTTCGGCGAAAGCGTACTCGAGCATCAGGAATGGCCGCCGTGCCGGCTCTCGTGGTGGGCGATCTCGCCGGCCAGGAAGTCGAACTCGCAGGAGTAGGCTTCCCGAAGGGCGTGGCTGTGCACCACTTCCTCGGGATTGCCGTGCACGTGCATGCGCCGGTTGATGCAGATCAGCTCGCTGGCCTGGCCGGCCAGGGCCAGAAGGTCGTGGGAGACGCAGACGATGGTGATGCCGCGGTCGCGCTGCAGGCGCCGCAGCAGCCCATAGAACTCGAGCTCGGCCGGCAGGTCGAGGCCCACGGTCGGCTCGTCGAGCACCAGCAGGCGGGTTCCGCCGCACAGGGCCTGGGCCAGCAGCACGCGCCGCACTTCGCCGCCCGAAAGGCGGCCGATGGGACGGCCCGCCAGGTGGCCGATGCCGATCTCGTCGAGTTCGGCGCGCACGTTCTTCCAGTCGGCCGCCAGCGTCGGACGAAAGCGACCGCTGCAGCAGATGCGGCCCATGCGCACGATGTCCTCGACAGTGGCGGGAAAGTTGCGCGGCACGCTCTGGCGCTGGGGCACGTAGCCGATGGCGTGGGCGTCCTTGCCGTGGCGGCCGGGGGGACGCCCGAGCACCTCGATCCTGCCCGAGCGCAAGGGAACCAGGCCGAGCAGGGCACGAAGGAGGGTGGTCTTGCCGGCCCCGTTGGGGCCGATCACGCCGAGGAAAGCGCCCTCGCCGACGCGAAAGGAAATGTCCTCGAGGACCGGGCGGCCGTCGAGGTCGATACTGACGCGGTCGAACAGCGCTGCATCCATCGCAAACGAAAAGCCCGCGAGAGCGGGCGCGCGAATATGTTCGCTGCGGGGCGGTCAGGCAAACCGGCCGACTGGCCCGTCCCTGCCCTGTCGGCTACAAGCCCGGCTGGGAACGGGATGGGACGCAAAGCTCAGGACAAGGCGGACAGGAGGATCCGCGGCGAGGTCGCGCCTTCGGCGCCGCCCTCTCGTCCTCGTCCTCCGCTGTCGCAGGCGGCGTTCCGGGCATTGCCCGCCCGGGTCTGGCCCTGGCTGGCCGCCCTGGCCGCGGCCACGGCCGTCGCCTACGCCGGCAGCCTGGATACGCCCTTCCTCCTCGACGATCCGATCAACATCACCAAGAATCCGGATATCGAGCGTCCCCTCGCGATCGGCCGCTTGATCGCCGATCCCCGCGCCGTGGTCACGGCCACCCTGCGCCTGAACTGGCTGCTGGGCGGCTTCGAGGTGGCCGGCTACCACGTCCTCAACCTGGTCGCTCACATGGTCGCCGGCTTCCTCGTCTTCGCGCTGGCGAGGCTCACGCTGCGCCTCGACGTCTTCGGCGGCCGCTACGCGCGCAGCGCCGACGCGGTGGCGGCGGCGGCGGCGGGCGTCTTCCTGCTGCATCCGATGCAGACCGAGAGTGTCACGTACGTGATCCAGCGCGCCGAGATCTTCGCGGCGGCCGGCCTGCTCGGGGCCCTCGCCGCCTTCTCTTCCTTCTCCACTTGTCGCGACGGCTTCACGCGCGCGACGGCCGTGCTGTTCGTCGTCTCCTGCGTGGTCGGAACCTACAGCAAGCCTTCGTTTGCCGTGGTGCCCGCCCTGCTGCTCGTCTACGACGCCTGTTTCCTGTGGCAGGGGCGCACCGCGGATCTGGCGCGGCGCGGCGCCGCCTATGCAGCGGCAACCGCGGCATCGCTCGCCACCTTCGCGCTGACCCGGGCGAGCGGCAGCTTCAGCGCCTCGACGGCCGGCTTCGAGATCGAGGGCATCACGCCGGCGGGCTACCTGTCCGCGCAGTTCGGCGTCGTGGTGCACTACTTGCGCGTGGCCCTGTGGCCCGACCGACTCTGTTTTGACTGCGGCTACCGCGGACCCTGGCCCGTCCTCGATGGTCCTCTCGGCGATTCGGTGATCGTGCCCGCGACCATGCTGGCCGCGCTGGCGGCGCTCTCGGTGTACGTTCGCAGTAAGCAGCCGCTGCTGCCCTTCGCCGTTTTCGGCTCAGCCGTGGCCCTGCTTCCCACCTCCAGCGTGGTGCCGCTGGCCGACTTCTACGTGGAGCACCGCATGTACCTTCCCATCGCCTTCGTCGCGATGGCGGCGGCGGCCGGCTTCCACGACGCCACGGCTGCGCTCGCCTCCCGCTTGGCCGTGGCCGCGCGCCCTCTCGCCCTGCTGCGCTGGGGCAGCGCCCTTGCGGTCGTTGCCGCCCTCGGCGCCGCCACGGCCTCGCGTAACGAAGTGCTCGGCGATCCGGTGGCGCTGATGGAGGACGCGCTCGCCCAGGCGCCCCAGAACGAACGCGTCCACTACAATCTGGCCAACGCCTACAAGAGAATGGGACGCCTGGACGAGGCCATTCCCCACTACGAGGCGGCCATCCGCCTGCTGCCGGGCGTGGTGCGTTCCTACCAGAACCTGGGATCCCTCTATCTCGAACAGGGAAAGGAGGAGGAGGCGCTGCGCGTTTACACGGCCGGCGCCGAGGCGAAACCGGAAGCGGCCATAGCCCACCGCAACGTGGGCACCACGCTGCTGCGCCTCGGTCGTGCGGAGGAGGCCCTGGCCAGGGCCCGCACGGCTCTTCGCCTGGAACCGGGCAACACCAACGGGCATCGCCTGGCCGGCGATGCGCTGATGGCGCTGGGCCGCCCTTCCGAGGCGGCCGCGATGTGGCGTGAAGGGCTGGCCGCGCGGCCGGCCGACGCCAATCTCAAGGAGAGACTGGGGAAGCTGGAAGGGCGCTGATCGGCGCCGCTTCTTCCTCGTCTTCGTCCTTCACCACGCCGAGGGCGCGCGCAAAGGCGGCGGCGTTGAAGCGGATCAGGTTGCCGTACGTCGCACGCTCCAGGCTCCACGGGTCGCCGAGAGGATCCACCGTGATGAGCGCGACGCCGAGTTCGTCGGCCAGCACCGACGCCTGCCGTCCGTCGGTCTGGGGCTCGACGAGGACGGCCCGCACGCCGGCGGCGCGACCGGCCCGCACGGCGCCGATCATGGCCTTGAGCGAAGGCTCGCGTCCCCCGCTCTCGCCCACGCTGCTCGCCGAATGCAGGTCGTAGCGGCGCGCGAAGCGTTCCCAGGCCGGGTGCCAGGACAGGAAGCTGCGCGTGGACGCGCGCAGGAAAGCTTCGCGGATGTCCTCGTCGAGGTCGGTGAGGCGTTCGCTCATGGCCCGGGCCGAGGCACCGTAGCGGGCGCCGCCCTTGGGGTCGGCCTCCATCAACGCTCGTTGCAGGGCCGGCACCACGCGGTCGCGCACCCAAAGGGGATCGAGCCAGACGTGGGGATCGTCTCCGCCGCCGTCGTGGCTGTGCCCGGCATGGTCATGATGGTCGTCGCCGGCGTGTTCCTCGTCGAGACGCACCATCACGGCATCGGCGGGCGCGGCGAGGGCCCCGCCCAGCCAGTCGTCGATCGAGGAGCCGAGCACGACGACGATACGAGCGTTGACCACCGCCTTCGCATCGGAAGGGCGCGGCTCGAAGGTATGGGGATCGGCGCCGGGCGGCAGCAGGCTGTGCGCCGTAACGCGGTCCCCGCCGAGCTCGGCAACCAGCATGGCCAAGGGCGGGATCGACGTGACGACGCGAAGGGGAAGATCGGCCGCCTCGGCGCCGGCCGCCGTTGCGGCAAGCAGCGAGGCGGCGAGAAGCGCGCACGGTCGCCCTACCCTGTTTCCCGGTCGAGTCATCGCGGCGGCGACCCTAGCCCGGGAGCCTCGGCAAGCCGAGCCGCTTCGCACCCTGCTACTTGAGAACGAGGTCCACGTGGACGCGAAGCTGCTGCCGGTCGAGGTAGACCCCGGCGTTCTCGCTGGCCAGGTCCGCGTGACGAGCGACCACCGTGTAGTCGAGCCCCGGCCTCAGGCGGCAGAAGCGGAAGGATCCATCCTGGCGAGTGGTGCGGCGACGTCGCCTTTCGCCTGCGGCCTTCACCACCACCTTCGCTCCCACCGCAGCCTGGCCCGAGTGCGAGACGCTGCCGGCGAT
>JBHEPB010000321.1:0-10340 GCA_046260515.1 Binatia bacterium | reverse complement strand
TTGCTACGCCCCCCAGTACGGCGCCGCCAAGGACCCGGTGAACCTGGCCGGCATGATCGCCGCCAACTTCCTCGACGGCGACATGCCGCTTGCCGCCTGGGAAAGCCTCGGCAAGGACGACGCGGTGGTGCTCGACGTGCGCGAGCCCGCTGAGTTCGAGGCCGGCGCCCTGCCCGGCGCCGTCAACCTCCCGCTGTCGTCGCTTCGCAAGCGCCTTGGCGACGTTCCCCGCGACAAGGTCGTGAAGGTCTACTGCGGCGTCGGCCAGCGCGGCTACTACGCCGTGCGTTTCCTTCGCCAGAACGGCATCGACGCGCGCAACCTGAGTGGCGGCTACGCCACCTGGAAGATGCGCGAGGACGCCGGCCTTGCGGCTTGACGGCTACGCGGCCGCCGGTGGGCGCGTCGTCTCCGGCGCCGCGGTCGCGTACTTTTACGGTCTATGCGCGCCGGAGCCGGCAGGACTACAAGTGGATACAGACACCGCGCCGGCAACCCGCCGGCGCCGTCCAGCGCGCCGTCCCGGCGATGTATGGCTACGCGTCACCGGGACGACCAGCGCCGTCGGCTTGCGAGGGCCCGCTACGGCAAGCCCTCGCTTCCGACGGCGATGATTCGAGCGCCCGCAAGGCTCTGAGACCCCGGGACACACCGCCTGCGCAACGCCGGGCGGAAGGAGACAGCATCATGTCGAAAGCCATCCTGTGCATCGCCACCACGCTGAACCAGGCCAGGAACATCACGGATTCGCTGAAATCCGCCGGATTCAACCAGGACGACATCTCGGTGCTTCTGGCCGACGAGGAAGAGACCAGCCACTTCGCCCGCACGGAGGACACCAGGGTTCCCGAGGGCGCCGCTACCGGAGCGAGTGCCGGCGGCCTGCTGGGCGGCGCGCTCGGATGGCTGGTCGGCGCTGGCGCCCTGGCGATTCCCGGCGCCGGTCCTTTCCTGGCCGCAGGTCCGATCCTGTCGGCTCTCGGCGGACTTGCCGTGGGCGCCACGGCCGGTGGAGTGGGCGGCGCGCTGGTCGGAGTGGGCATTCCCGACGAAGACGCCAAACGTTACGAGAGCCGGCTTCGCGACGGCAACATCCTCATCTCCGTCCACACCGACGACGGCGCCGAAGCGGCCCGTGCCAAGGCGATCTTCGAGCGCGAGTACGGCGAGGACATCTCCTGTTCCGGCGAAGCAGCGATCGAAACGAGCGCTTCGCGCCAGAGAGCCGCGACCGACCGCGACAGCCGCACGCCCCTCGCCTAGCAGGCCGCGTGTAAGGGCCCATCTGCGGCGTTGGCCGGGAACGGGTTGAGCTACGACGTACAGGAAGTACGCCTCCGCTCACCCCGTCCCCGGCCGCCTTGCATCTGGCCACTTTCACGCAGCCTGGCGAGGTCTCGTTCAGCAGGCTGAAGGGACCGTCCTCGGCGGGACCCCTGCGATCAGTTCCCCAAGCGAGTGATCTTCGTGCCCTGAATGCTGACTCCGGCCATCAAACCCTTCTGGTCAAAGTAGAAAGCGTAGACGTCCTTGCGGGCGGTGGTCGTGGAAATCGAGGCCGCGGCGCCCTGGTCGATGATGACGACTTCGGGACCCGTGCCGAGTTCCCAGCCGTCGCTCTTGTCGAGGTACTGCAAGGCCGCGTCCGTCATGAAGACGAGGGCGTAGCCGAACTTCTCGACGCCGGCCTGGTAGCCGACAGAACCGGTGATGGTGTTGTAGTATCCCGTCGTCTTTCCGCCCTTCATCAACACGCCGTCGCCGTACTGGGCGCCGACGATGAAGCCCGCCTTGACCACGTTGGGGAAGACGAGGATCCCCTTGGCCTCGTCGCCGAGGGTCTTGGCGGACGGCGTCTGGGCGTAGAGCGAAGCGAGCGCGGCGCGGGCGTCCGCGCGAAGACCGGCTTCGTCGTCCGCGAAGGCGTGGCCCGGCGCGGTGACGACCGCGGCAGTAGCCAACAAGAACGCTGCAGCAAGAGGGCGTATGGAATCGAACATGGAAGTTCTCCTGAGGTCGTGGGTCTGGACACCCGCCCGCGAACGGGCGGCGTGCCGGGCCAGTGGCAATGATTCGGACCGTGCCTTCCCGTGTCCCCCTCTCGAGGAGGAAACGGGGCACCCTCCTGCATTGCACCTGTCGGCCTTGGCGGCAAGGTCCTTTCTTGGTGGACGCCTCCACACGGGTGACTTCGGCTGAGGAAAGGTAGTGACCGCATTCGCAGCCGAAGCGCCGTTGCCAGAGACGACCCATCCCGTCATTGTCGTTCGGCGAGACGTTGCTCGCGGTGGAGGTTCCATGGATTGGCGACGGGCAAGGCGCAGCCAGAATGTTGAAGTGAGGGGCGGCGGCCGGCGCGCCATGCGCGCCGGCGGCGGGCTCGGCCTGGGCGGCATCGCGCTGGTCGTGGGCCTCGGTCTCGCCCTGGGGCGCAGTCCGGCGGAGATCCTCGGCTTCCTCGTCAACATGGGCGGCGGCGAGATCTCGACTGGAGGCGGCCAATCGTCCCCTCCCTCGCCCGAGCAGGCCAGGGAAATCGAGTTCGTGAGCGCCATCCTCGGCAGCACCGAGGACGCCTGGGCCGAACTCTTCGAAGCGGGCGGCCAGCGTTACACCCCTCCCCGCCTCGTCGTCTTCCAGGGCGCGGTGGATTCCGCCTGCGGGCGCGCGTCGTCGTCGGTCGGTCCCTTCTACTGTCCCGCCGATTCCCAGGTCTATCTCGACCTCGCGTTCTTCCATGATCTGGAACAGCGCTACCGCGCCGAGGGCGATCTGGCCCGCGCCTACGTGATCGCGCACGAGGTGGGCCACCACGTGCAGAACCTGACGGGCGTGGCGGGGCAGGTGGCGCGCGCGCGGGCGGCTGGTTCGCCGACCGAAGGCGCCGACGGCCTGTCGGTGCGCCAGGAACTGCAGGCCGATTGCTACGCCGGCCTGTGGGCGCAGCGCTCCGAGGAAAAGCTGCGATGGCTGGAGCCGGGCGACGTGGAGAGTGCGCTGGCGGCTGCCACGGCCATCGGCGACGACGCCCTGCAGAAGCAGGCCCAGGGCTACGCCGTGCCCGACTCCTTCACGCACGGATCCTCCGAGCAGAGGGTGCGCTGGTTCAAGGTGGGAATGAAGGGCGGCCGTGTGGCCGACTGCGACACTTTCCGCGCGAAACAGCTCTGAACGAAAACGCGGGGCATCCCGCAGAAACCCGGGACAGGTACAGGTTTCGCTCCGCGAAACCTGTACCTGTCCCGGGTTTTCTTCAGCGCATCATGCGCTGGCCTTTCTGTTTCCAGCGACGCAGGTAGGCGGGAACCCGCGCGTCCTCGTCGCCGGCGATGGCGGCGAATTCGAGCTCTTCCTGGGCCGCCTGCGCGGTGTCCTCGGGGCCGAGTTCGGGCTCGCGGCGGGCGGGCGCCTCCGCTTCCTGCTCGTCGGTGTGGTAGGGCTCCTCGATGTCGGCGTCCATCATCGAGCGGCGCTCGGTGCCGCCGCGGAAGTAGCTCGGACGCTGGGGGGCCGGCGCCGCCGGGCGCTCGGGCGCCGTCATCGCCGTCATCAGCGACTCGCCGCGGTCGCGGCCCTGCTGGAGGCGGTCGACCAGGCGGTCGCCGAAGCCGGTGGCGATCACGGTGATGCGCACTTCGTCTTCCAGGTTCGTGTCGTGGACGAGGCCGACGATGATGTTGGCGTCGTCGTGGGCCTGGGTCTGGATGAGGTCCACGGCCTCGTTCAGTTCCTGGATGCCGAAGTCCTCGCTGGCGGTGATGTTGACCAGCACGCCGCGGGCGCCGTGGATGGAGATGTCCTCCAGCAGCGGGCTCGAGATGGCGTTGGTCGCCGCGTCGATGGCGCGACTGTCGCCGTAGCCTGCGCCGTGGCCCATCATCGCCATGCCCATCTCGCTCATGATGGTGCGCACGTCGGCGAAGTCCACGTTGATGGTGCCGGGCTCGGTGATGATCTGGGAGATGCCGCGCACCGCGTGGAGCAGCACGTCGTCGGCCTTCTTGAAGGCCTCGCGGGCAGTGGTGCTGCGGCTGGCGATCTCGATGAGGCGCTGGTTGGGGATCACGATGAGGGTGTCGCAAGCAGCGCGCAGCTCGCGGATCCCTTCTTCGGCCTGGCGGAGACGGCGACGACCCTCGAAGCCGAAGGGCTTGGTCACCACGCCGACGGTCAGGGCGCCGAGGTCCTTGCAGATGCGCGCGATCACGGGGGCCGCGCCGGTGCCGGTGCCGCCGCCCATGCCGGCGGTCACGAAGACCATGTCGGCGCCGCCGAGTTCCTCGCGCAGGATGTCCTCCTGCTCGAGGGCGGCCTTGCGGCCCACCTCGGGGTTGGCGCCGGCGCCGAGGCCCTTGGTCAGCGAGCAGCCGAGCTGAATCTTCACCGGGGCCAGGCTGGTGCCGATGGCCTGGGAGTCGGTGTTGGCCGAGATGAAATCCACCCCGGAAAGTTCGGCGCGGATCATCGTGGACACCGCGTTGCCGCCGCCGCCGCCGACACCCACCACCACAATGCGCGCGTTGTTCAGATTCTCGTCGACCAACTCAATCATCGCCACTCCTCCGATTGCCGGTTGCTTCCAGCCACCCGGCCCCACGCCCGGTCTGCGCGCAGGACCGCGCAGGCGCAGGGCCAATCACCACAAAAGACTCGAAGCAGACTCCATTCGATGCTCTCGAAACCGTTCCGATGGAAGCCCTTGCGTGTGCAAAGCCTTCACACCATTTCCTTGAACCGCCGTCTCACCCAGCCCGGCAGCAGGCGCGAGGCCACGCCAGCCCTCCAGGGCTCGGTCATCCCCTTCTCCGGAAGGCCGAGGGCCAGGCCCACGGCGGTGGAGAAAGACGCGTCGTCGATCTCGTCTCCCAGCCCCTCGATGCCCGTCGGCTCGCCGAGGCGCACCGGCATCTGCAGCACCCGTGAGGCCAGGCTGACGATGCCGGCCATCATCGCGGTGCCGCCGGTGAGGACCACGCCCGAGGTCAGCAGTTCGCCGTACCCGGACTTGAGGATGGACTCGAGGATCAGTTCGAAGATCTCCTCGAGGCGGGGTTCGATGATTTCGGCCAGGTGGCGGGCCTGCACCTCGCGGTGCTCGCGGCCGCCGATGCCGCTCACCTCCACCAGAAGGTCCTCGTCCACGAGGTCGGCCACGGCGCAGCCGTGGCGCTTCTTGAGGCTCTCGGCCTCGCCGAGGGGGGTTTCCAGCACCTGGGCCAGGTCGCGCGTGACGTCCACGCCGCCCACGCCGAAGACGGCCGAGTGGACCACGCTGCCACGCTGGAAGATGGCCAGGTCCGCGGTGCCGGCGCCGATGTCCACCACGGCCACGCCGAGTTCCTTCTCGTCGTGCTCGAGCACGGCCTCGGCCGAGGCCAGGGACGAAGCGATGGTTTCGGTGACCGACAGCCCGGCCCGGTTGCAGCTCTTGGCCAGGTTGCGAAGGGCCGACTCGGCCGCCGAAATCACGTGAAGGTGGGCCTCCAGGCGCACCCCGCTCATGCCCACCGGGTTGGTGATGCCCACCTGGCCGTCCACCACGAAGTCGCGGCGCAGCAGGTGGATGATGCGGTGGTCCTGGGGAAGCGGGATGGCGCGGGCCGCGTCGATGGCACGGGCGGCAGCGCGCTGAGAGACCTCGTCGTTGTCGATACGGGCCACGCCGTGGCTGTTCTCGCCCTTCACGTGATCGCCGGAGACCGAGACCACCACGTTGTGGATCTGGCTGCCGGCCATGCGCTCGGCTTCGGTGAGGGCGGCCAGGATGGCGGCCGCGGTCTTCTCCACGTCGCTGACGCGGCCGGCGCGCATGCCGCGCGAGGCGCTGGTGCCGATGCCGAGGATGGAAAGGCCCGACGAGGTGCGCTCCCCGACAAGGAGGGTGACTTTCTGGGTGCCGACGTCGAGCGCGGCGATGGGCTGGTTCTTAGCCACGTCGCTGGTCCTTCCTGGTATCGTTGGGCCTGGTATCGCCCCGCCTGTCGGCGCCGTCGCCGCGGGCGTCGGAGGTTTCGGCGCCGCGAGCCGCCGCCGTCCCTCGGTCGGCTTGCGCCGACGCCGCTGCCCTGTCGGCTTGCGCCGCCAGTATGGCCGGCAGTTTGTCGTCCACGCCGCGGATCACGATGCGGCTGGGGTAGTCGGTGTCGATGACGCGGGCCCGGTCGGCCATCGGGCCGAGTTCCTTCAGCGCGATGGCCAGGCGGTCGAGCCCGGTGGCGGCGCGCGTGGAGTCGCCCAGACGCACGGCGGCCTTGATGCCGGTGGCGTAGAGCCAGACCGCGCCGTCGGCGTCCATGTGGAGCTCGGAGACTTCGATCGAACGGCCGTCGGCCTGCTTCAGCACGCCGAGCAGGGCGCGCAGGCGGGCGGCCCTTTCGGCCTGGGCCTCGGGCTCGTCCCAGCCCGTGAGATAGGGCAGGTCGGGGACGGCCGACTTCTCGACTTCGTGGAAGAGAACGCCCTCGGCGTCCACCAGATAGGCTCGGCCGTCGGCAACCGCAGCGGCCACGCCGTAGCGGCGCTCCACCGCAAGATTCACCTGCCAGGGGAAGGAACGGGTGACGCTGGCCTGGCGCACCCAGCTGGCGCTGCGCAGCGTCTCGCGGATGGAGTCGGGATCCACCCGCCACAGGGACTCGTCTTCGTAGAGGCCGGCGATCTCGGCCAGGGTCTGCGGGGCGACGCGGGTCTCGTCGGAGGAGACGCGGATGCTGCGAAGGCGGAAGTAGTCGTGGCCCACCACGTAGGGAACGGCGCGGGACCAGCCGGCCCAGGCGGCGCTCACGACGACGGTCGCGGCGGCCAGCGACAGCAGCACCGGGCGAACCCAGGAGGCCAGGGTCGCCCTGGCCTTACGGACGCGAGGTCTCGACCTCATCCGGTTGCCCGAACTCGCCGAATTCGCCGAACTCGCCGAGGAGTCGCACTTCCGGCTCCAGCCACACCCCGCACTTCCTCCACACCTCCTCCTGCACCAGCCCCATCAAACCACGCACATCAGCGGCCGTCGCGGCCCCGAGGTTCACGATGAAGTTGCCGTGCTCCAGGGACACCTGTGCACCGCCCTTCGTCGTTCCCTTCAGTCCGGCCTTCTCGATCAGCCGACCGGCATACTCGCCGGGTGGGTTCTTGAAAATCGAGCCGGCGTTTGGATAGCCGGCAGGCTGATTCCGTCTGCGCTTTTCCTGAACCCGCGCCACTGCCTGCTGCAACACACCCACCGACGAGCGGTGCAGACGGAAACGTAGCGAAGCTATCACGGCCGGGCGGTCGAACGCCAGCTTTCGGTAGGAGAAATGCAGCTGTTCGCGCTGCTTTTCGACGATGGTTCCGTCCATCTCGACCATCGTCATCGAGATGAGGGTCTGCGAAATCTCGCCGCCGAAGGCGCCGGCGTTCATCTGCGCCGCGCCGCCCACCCAGCCCGGGATGCCGGCCGCGAACTCGAGCCCGCCCAGGCCGCGCGTCACCGTGTCCTTGGCGAGGCGGATGAAGCGGGTGGCGGCTCCCACTTCCAGGTCCACGCCGCCCTCGTCCTGGCCGGTCTCGCGGATATAGGCGAAGGCCTTGCCGAGGCGCACCACCAGCCCGCGCACGCCGGCGTCCGCGACGAGGAGGTTCGTGCCGCCGCCGAGGCAGGTGACCGGCACGGCCAGTTCGTGGGCGGCGGCGAGAACGGCCGACAGGGATTCCACCGACACGGGCTCGACGAAGAGATCGGCCGGGCCGCCGATCTGGAAGGAAGTGTAGCGGCGCAGGCTCTCGCCCTCGGCCACCCGCGCTGCCGGCAGTTGCCCGGCCAGCCTGCGCGCCAAGGTCCGGATGCGGTCGGCCGAGTCCGGGAGCTCGGCGGGATCGAGTGGGTCGGGGGTCCCGTCGGCGTTCAACGCTGGGTCCGCAAGGTCTGAAGGAGGGCGGGCCCGAGCTTGGTGACGTCGCCGGCTCCGAGTGTGACCACGAGATCGCCGGCCTCGAGATGCCCGGCGATGCGCTCGGCCAGGTCGGGCCCTGCCCCTTCGAAGCTCACCTGGCCGCGGTGCACGCGACCGGCGGCCTCGGCCAGAGTCGTCCCGCTGAAGCCCTCGACCGGGGCTTCGCCGGCCGCATAGACGTCGGTCAGCACCACGCGGTCGGCGTCCTCGAAGCAGGAGGCGAAGAGGTCGAACAGGTCGGCCAGGCGCGTGAAGCGATGGGGCTGGAAGACCGCGACGATGCGGCGGTCGGGATAGCCGAGGCGGGCCGCCTTGAGCGTCGCACGGATCTCGGTGGGATGGTGGCCGTAGTCGTCCACCACGGTGATGCCGGCCGCTTCGCCCTTGATCTCGAAGCGGCGCATCACCCCCTCGAAACCGGCCAGGGCGTCGGCGCACCGTCCGAAGTCCAGCTCGAAGTCCATGCCGACGGCCAGCGCCGCCAGGGCGTTGCGCACGGCGTGCTCGCCGGGCATGGCCACGCGCACGCGGCCCAGCGACTTGCCGCGATGGATCACGTCGAAGGAACTGGCCAGGCCGTCGTACTCGATGTTCTCGGCGCGCAGGTCGGCGTCCTGCGAGGTCCCATACGTGAGGTGGGGCTTGCGCACCTGGGCAAGCAGCGCCGCCATCTCCGGGCAGTCCAGGCACAGGATGGCCAGGCCGTAGAAGGGAACGGCGTTGATGTAGGACAGGTAGGCGCTGCGCAGGGCCTCCATGGTGCCGTAGTGATTCATGTGCTCGCGGTCGATATTGGTGACCACGGCCACGGTGGGACGCAGCAGCAGGAAGCTGCCGTCGCTCTCGTCGGCCTCCACCACCATGTAGCGCGAGCGGCCGAGGCGGGCGTTGGTGCCGCCGAGGGACTTGAGGCGCCCGCCGATCACCAGAGTGGGGTCGAGGCCGCCGGCGCTGAGGACTGCGGCCACCAGCGACGTCGTCGTGGTCTTGCCGTGTGCGCCGGCCACGCCGACGGCGCACTTGACGCGCATCAGTTCGGCCAGCATTTCGGCGCGGGGGATCACCGGCACGCGCTGCTCGCGGGCGGCGCGCACCTCGGGGTTGTCGTCGGCCACGGCCGAGGAGATCACGACCACGGAGGTGTCGGGGTGAAGGTGGGAGGCCTCGTGGCCGAGCGAGATCTCGGCGCCGAGGTCGCGAAGGCGGCGGGTGGTGTCGCTGTCGGCGAGGTCGGAGCCGCTGATCGGGTAGCCCAGGTTGAGGAGCACTTCGGCGATGCCGCTCATGCCGATGCCGCCGATGCCGACCAGGTGGATACGGCCCGGACGGCGCTCGGCCGCCACGCCTTCCCCGGACGGGACATGAAAGGAGGACCACGCCGGTCCGCTGCGGGAGCGCTCTTCGAGGGTCATGCTGGGGCCGGGATCGGTTTGGCGTCAGGCCGGGAGTCGGGATCGGGCGTGGCCGAGCCGGACCACCAGGTCCAGCACCCTCTCGGTCGCCCCGGGCCGCCCCATCGCCGCCGCACGATCCGACATCGAGATTAGCGCGCCTTGGTCTCCGAGCAAGCCACCTAGGGCCTCCACCAGCGAACGCGCACAACGCTCGTCGTCCACGACGACGCGGGCCGCGCCGGCGGCCTCGAGTTCGCGCGCGTTCTCGGTCTGGTGGTCACCGGCGGCGGTGGCCAGGGGCACCAGCACCGACGGCGTGCCGGTGGCGATCAGTTCGGCGATGCTCGTGGCGCCGGCGCGGCAGACGGCCAGGCGCGCGCGCGCGTACATCTTCGGCATGTCGTCGATGAAGGCCGTCACCTCCACCTCGACGCCGGCGGCAGCGTAGGCCGCCTTCACTTCATCGACGAAGGGCTTGCCCACCTGGTGGACCACCGGCGGCAGTCGGCCTCCGGGAAGGCGGGCGAGCAGCGCAGCGTCGGCGACGAGTTCGGCGAGCGCGGCGGCCATCGCCCGGTTGAGGCTGCGCGCGCCGGCGCTGCCGCCGAAGACCAGCAGCAGGTCGCGCCCTTCCATGGGCGGTCTTTCGGAGAAGCCGCGCCTCAGGGGATTGCCGGTGCACACCGACTTGCCGGCAGGGAAGGAGGACGCGGTGCTCTCGAAGCTGGTGCAGACGCGCGTGGCGAGGTAGCCGAGGGCACGGTTGGAGATGCCGGGGCGTCGGTTCTGCTCCAGCAGCACCACCGGTACGCCGCAGCTGCGGGCGGCGAGCACGGCGGGCGCCGAGGCGTAGCCGCCGAGGCCGATCACCACGTCGATGCCGCGGCGGCGGATCTCGCGGCGAGCCTTGCCAGTGGCCGCCATCATCTCGCCGATGGAGCGAAGCGCCGCCAGCGGGCTGCCGCCGGCGATGCCGTGGACCTTCTCGGCCACCAGTTCGAAGCCGGCCTTGGGC
>JBHEPB010000362.1:0-10807 GCA_046260515.1 Binatia bacterium | reverse complement strand
GGTGCGCACCGTCGGCGAACTGGTCGAGAACCAGTACCGCATCGGCCTGCTGCGCATGGAGCGCGCGATCCGCGAGCGCATGAGCTTGCAGGATCTCGAGACGCTGATGCCGCAGGAGTTGATCAACTACAAGCCGGTCAGCGCGGTCATCAAGGAGTTCTTCGGCTCCAGCCAGCTCAGCCAGTTCATGGACCAGACCAACCCGTTGTCGGAGGTCACGCACAAGCGTCGTCTCTCCGCCCTCGGACCTGGCGGTCTCACGCGCGAGCGTGCCGGCTTCGACGTCCGCGACGTGCACCCGACCCACTACGGCCGCGTGTGCCCGATCGAGACGCCGGAAGGTCCGAACATCGGCCTGATCTCCTCGCTGTCCACGTTCGCGCGCATCAACGACTACGGCTTCGTCGAGACGCCGTACCGTCGCGTGAGCGGCGGCCAGGTGAGCGACCACGTCGACTACCTCACGGCGCTCGCCGAAGAGGAGCAGGTCATCGCCCAGGCCAACGCGCCGATCAGCGACCAGGCCCGCTTCACCAGCGACCTCGTGGCCGCCCGCCGCAAGGGCATCTCGCCCCAGGGCGAGCAGACCATGGATTCGACGATGGTCGGCCCCGACCAGGTCACCATGATGGACGTGTCGCCGACCCAGCTGGTCAGCGTCGCGGCCGCGCTCATCCCTTTCCTCGAGCACGACGACGCCAACCGCGCGCTCATGGGATCGAACATGCAGCGCCAGGCCGTTCCCCTGCTGCGCACCGACGCGCCGCTGGTCGGCACCGGCATGGAAGCCATCGTCGCGCGCGACTCGGGCGTCACCTGCGTGGCGCGCCGTCCCGGCGTGGTCGAGAGCGTGGACTCCGAGCGCATCGTGGTGAAGGCCGACAAGGCCGAAGGTCCCCAGGATCCCGGCGTCGACATCTACAACCTCACCAAGTACCAGCGCTCGAACCAGAACACCTGCATCAACCAGAAGCCGATCGTGCTCGAGGGCGACCGCGTGGCCCGCGGCGACGTGGTGGCTGACGGCCCGTCCACCGAGTGCGGCGAGCTCGCGCTCGGCCGCAACGTGGTCGTCGCCTTCATGCCGTGGAACGGCTATAACTTCGAGGACTCGATCCTCGTTTCCGAGAAGCTCGCCAAGGAAGACTACTTCACCTCGGTGCACATCGAGGAGTTCGAGTGCGTCGCCCGCGACACCAAGCTCGGGCCCGAGGAGATCACCCGCGACATCCCCAACGTCGGCGAGGAGGCCCTGAGGGACCTCGACGAAGCCGGCATCATCCGCATCGGCGCGGAAGTGGGCCCGGGCGACATCCTGGTCGGCAAGATCACGCCGAAGGGCGAGACCCAGCTCTCCCCCGAGGAGAAGCTGCTCCGCGCCATCTTCGGTGAGAAGGCCGGCGAGGTGCGCGACACCTCCCTGCGCATGCCGCCGGGAACCGAGGGCACCGTCATCGACGCCCGCGTGTTCTCGCGCAAGGGCGTGAGCAAAGACGAACGCGCCACGCGCATCGAGGACGAGCAGCGCCGCAAGCTGGACAAGGACCGCGCCGACGAGCTGCGCATCATCCGCGTGAGCGCGACCGGCCAGATCCTGGGCCTGCTGGGCGACCGTCCCACCCAGACCCGCATCACGGACGACAATCGTCACGTGCTGCTCGCGAAGGACTCCGTCGTCACGCCCGAGGTGCTCGAGGAACTCCCCGCCCTGTACTGGGGCGAGCTGAACGTGGGCGATGCGAGGATCGAGGAAGAACTCGCGCGCATCGTTGACGCGATGAAGTCCAAGAGCTTCGCCATCAACTCGCAGTTCGACGCGAAGATCGACCGCCTCTCGGCGGGCGACGAGCTCGCGCCGGGCGTCATCAAGATGGTGAAGGTGTTCGTGGCCATCAAGCGCCGCCTCCAGGTGGGCGACAAGATGGCCGGCCGCCACGGCAACAAGGGCGTCGTCTCCAAGATCGTTCCCGAAGAGGACATGCCCTTCCTCGAGGACGGGACCCCGGTGGAGATCTGCCTCAACCCCCTCGGCGTGCCTTCACGAATGAACGTCGGCCAGATCCTCGAGACCCACCTGGGCTGGGCGGCCAAGTGCATCGGCCGCAACATGGTGGAACTCGCCGACCGTGGCGACTTCGAGGCCGTGCGCGCCCTGGTGCGCCGCTCCTACAAGGGCGACGGCATCGACTCCTTCGCGGACGGCCTCACCGAGCGCGACATCCGGGTGCTGGCCGAGAAGGCCCGCCGCGGCATCCACGTGGCGACCCCGGTGTTCGACGGCGCCAGCGAGGACGAGATCTTCGACCTCGTCTCCCTCGGCGGGCTTTCGATCACCGGTCAGGAGCAGCTGCGCGACGGCAAGAGCGGCGAGCGCTTCGACATGCCGGTCACCGTCGGCGTCATGTACATGCTCAAGCTTCACCACCTGGTGGACGACAAGATCCACGCGCGTTCCACGGGCCCGTACTCCCTCGTCACGCAGCAGCCCCTGGGCGGCAAGGCCCAGTTCGGCGGCCAGCGGCTCGGCGAGATGGAAGTCTGGGCCCTGGAAGCCTACGGCGCGGCCTACACGCTGCAGGAAATGCTCACCGTCAAGTCCGACGACGTGGCGGGCCGCACGCGCATGTACGAGTCGATCGTCAAGAGCGAAAACACACTCGAGCCGGGCCTGCCGGAATCGTTCAACGTGATGGTCAAGGAACTGCAATCGCTGTGCCTCGACGTCACGCTCGTCGAGAAGGAAGAGGAGGCTGCCTGATGGAGAACCTGCTGACGCAGTTGTTCGACAAGCCGAAGGATCCGCGCTGCTACACCGCGATCCGCATCGGAATCGCTTCCCCGGACACCATTCGCTCGTGGTCGCACGGCGAAGTGAAGAAGCCCGAGACCATCAACTACAGGACGTTCAAGCCGGAGCGCGACGGCCTGTTCTGCGCGAAGATCTTCGGTCCCACCAAGGACTACGAGTGCAACTGCGGCAAGTACAAGCGCATGCGGCATCGTGGCGTGGTTTGCGAGAAGTGCGGCGTGGAGGTCATCCAGAGCAAGGTGCGTCGCGAGCGCATGGGCCACATCGAGCTGGCCACCCCGATCGCGCACATCTGGTTCGTCAAGAGCCTCCCGAGCCGCATCGGCACGCTGGTCGATCTCACGCTGAAGCAGCTCGAGAAAGTTCTCTACTACGAGAGCTACATCGTCGTGGACGGCGGTGACAGCACCCTCGAGCCGAACACCCTGCTCTCGGAGATGGAGTACCGCGCCAAGGTCGCCGAGTTCGGCCCGGGCAGCTTCGAGGCCGGCATGGGCGCCGAGGCCGTCCGCAAGGTGCTCGCCAGTATCGATATCGACGACGTGGCCGACGAGCTGCGCATCGCGCTGTCGGAAACGACCAGCGAGGCCAAGCGCAAGAAGATCATCAAGCGCCTCAAGGTGGCCGAGGCCTTCCGTCAGTCCGGTTCCGAGCCGGAGTGGATGGTGCTGCAGGTGATCCCCGTGATCCCGCCGGACCTGCGTCCCCTCGTGCCCCTGGACGGAGGACGGTTTGCGACGTCGGACCTCAACGACCTCTATCGCCGCGTCATCAACCGCAACAACCGCCTCAAGCGTCTCATCGAACTCAATGCGCCCGACATCATCGTGCGCAATGAGAAGCGCATGCTGCAGGAGGCCGTGGACGCCCTGTTCGACAACGGTCGCCGCGGCCGCCCCATCACGGGCGCCAACAAGAGGCCGCTCAAATCCCTGAGCGACATGCTCAAGGGCAAGACCGGCCGCTTCCGCCAGAACCTGCTCGGCAAGCGCGTGGACTATTCGGGCCGCTCCGTGATCGTGGTGGGCCCCGAGCTGCGCCTGCACCAGTGCGGACTGCCCAAGAAGATGGCCCTCGAGCTCTTCAAGCCCTTCATCTACGGCAAGCTCGAGGAGAGGGGCCTCGTCACCACCATCAAGAGCGCCAAGAAGATGGTGGAGACCGAGCGGCCCGAGGTCTGGGACATCCTGGACGAGGTGATCCGCGAGCATCCCGTGATGCTCAACCGCGCTCCCACGCTGCACCGCCTCGGCATCCAGGCGTTCGAACCCGTGCTGATCGAGGGCAAGGCCATCCAGCTCCACCCGCTGGTCTGCGCCGCCTTCAACGCCGACTTCGACGGTGACCAGATGGCGGTGCACGTGCCGCTGTCCATCGAGGCGCAGGTGGAAGCCCGCGTCCTCATGATGTCCACCAACAACATCCTGTCGCCGGCCCACGGCAAGCCCATCATCGTGCCCACGCAGGACATCGTGCTGGGTCTCTACTACGCAACGCGCGAGCGTCCCGGTGCAATGGGCGACGGCAAGGCTTTCTCGAATTTCGAGGAAGTCCGCGTCGCCTACGACCAGGGAGCCGTCGCGCTGCATGCGCAGATCAAGGTCCGCCACAACGGCGTGCTCACGAAGACGACGGTGGGCCGTGTGCTCGTGTACGAGGTCGTGCCGCCGGAAGTGGACTTCAAGTACGTCAACTGCGTTCTCACCAAGCGCACGCTCGGCGAACTCGTGGACAGCACGTACCGCCAGTGCGGCAACAAGGCCTGCGTGATCCTGGCCGACCGCCTGAAGGACCTCGGCTACGCGATGGCCACGCGTTCGGGCGCCTCGATCTGCATCAAGGACATGAAGATCCCGGTGGGCAAGGGCCGCCTCCTCGATGAGGCCGGCGACCAGGTGCGGGAGATCCAGAAGCAGTACGAAGCCGGCTTCATCACCAACGGCGAACGCTACAACAAGGTCGTCGACATCTGGGCGAACGTGACCGACCGCATCGCCGAAGAGATGATGCGAGGCATCGCGACCGAGACGATCACCGTCGCGGCCGAAGGCGGCGCGAAGGAGTCGAAGCACGAGGTCGTCAGCTTCAACCCCGTCTACATGATGGCCGACTCCGGCGCGCGAGGCAGCGCGCAGCAGATCCGCCAGCTGGCCGGCATGCGAGGCCTGATGGCCAAGCCCTCCGGCGAGATCATCGAGACGCCCATCACGGCGAACTTCCGTGAGGGGCTGACGGTGCTGCAGTACTTCATCTCGACGCACGGCGCCCGCAAGGGTCTCGCGGACACGGCGCTCAAGACCGCCAACTCCGGCTACCTGACCCGCCGCCTCGTCGACGTGGCCCAGGATTGCGTCATCACCACGGAGGACTGCGGGGCCCTGGACGGCATCGACATCACGCCCCTCATCGAGGGCGGCGAGATCATCGAGCGCCTCGGCGACCGCATCCTCGGCCGCGTGGCCCTCGAGGACATCCTCGACCCGTTCTCTTCGGAGGTCCTCGTGGCCGCCGGCAAGGAGATCGACGAGGCCCTCGTCGAGGTGGTCGAGAACGCCGGCGTCGAGCGCGTGACCATCCGCTCCGTGCTCACCTGTCAGGTGCGCCGCGGGGTCTGCGCCCTGTGTTACGGCCGCGACCTGGCCCGCGGAAAGCTCGTGGGCATGGGCGAATCGATCGGTGTGATCGCGGCCCAGTCCATCGGCGAGCCCGGCACCCAGCTGACCATGCGTACCTTCCACATCGGTGGTACGGCCAGCCGTCGTGCCGAGCGCACCACGCTGGAGCCGCGCAACGACGGTGTCGTGCGCTTCGTCCAGGTGGAGTGCGTGGAGGACCGCGAGGGACACCTCGTGGTGATGAACCGCAACGCCGAGATCTCCATCGTGGAGGTGCTCGAGGAAGGCCAGCAGCGCGAGCGTGAACGCTACCCGCTGGTGCACGGCGCCCGCCTGCGCAAGCGCGACGGTGAGAAGGTGAAGGCCGGCGAGCTCATCGCCGAGTGGGATCCGTTCATGACGCCCATCATCACGGACGTCGGCGGCACCGCCCACTTCGAGGACATCGTTGACAGCGAGACGATGGAAGAGCGCGTCGATCCGAACACTGGCCTGGCGACCAAGGTGATCACCGCCTCGAAGGCGGCGAAGGACCGGCGCCCGACCATCATCATCCGCGACGCCCACGGCAAGCCCATGCTGAGGCCCCGCGGCAACGAGGCTCGCTACTCCCTGCCGGAGGGCGCCTACCTCAACGCCGAGGAAGGCACCGAGGTGATGCCGGGTGACGTGATCGCGAAGATCCCGCGCGAGACGACCAAGACCAAGGACATCACGGGCGGCCTGCCGCGCGTGGCCGAACTGTTCGAGGCCCGTCGCCCCAAGGAAATCGCCGCGATCAGCGACATCGACGGCGTGGTTTCCTTCGGCAAGGACACCAAGGGCAAACGCAAGATCATCGTGACGCCGGACGTGGGCGACCCCCGCGAGTTCCTCATCGGCAAAGGCAAGCACATCCTCGTCCAGGAGGGCGACTACATCCGGGCGGGGCAGCAGCTCCACGCCGGTTCCTCCAACCCCCACGACATCCTCACCGTCAAGGGTGAGAAGGAACTGGCCGCCTACATGGTGGACGAGGTCCAGGAGATCTACCGTCTCCAGGGCGTGCGCATCAACGACAAGCACATCGAGGTGATCGTTCGCCAGATGCTGCGCCGCGTGAAGGTCAAGGATCCGGGCGATTCCACCATGCTGGTGGGCGACCAGATTGAGAAGGGGCGTTTCGAGGACCTGAACCTGGAACTGGTGGAGGAGGGCAAGCGGCCGGTCATCGCCGAGCCGATGCTTCTCGGCATCACCAAGGCCAGCCTGGCCACGGAAAGCTTCATCTCCGCCGCGTCCTTCCAGGAGACGACCAAGGTCCTGACCGAGGCCGCGGTGTACGGGTGGACCGACCACCTGCGCGGTCTCAAGGAGAACGTGATCATGGGACGCCTGATTCCGGCCGGCACCGGCCTGGTCGGCTACCTGGGCGTCGAAATCGACGTGCCCGGGGTCGGGGAGCAGGCCGAGGACGACCTCACCCAGGCCCTGCAGCTCTGACCCTAGGGACTGGTACGGGTTTTCGCACCCGAGCCGGGACAGGACTCAGGGTTTCGCGAAAACCTGTACCTGTCCCGGGTTTTTCCCGGGCTTCGAATCGCGGGGACGGGACGGCTTGCAGCCCGGACCGTCCCCGCTTTTCGTTGGAGAGTGGGCGGCGAGGGCGGCGAAAAAACGGCGAAATGTGGGCTTGGGGATTGACACGGCGGTCCGGACCACCGGTGCGCGCTTGACCTCGTTCGGCGCGCCACCTAGGTTCCGCGTTTCCGCGCCGGAGAACAACGTCTCCGGCCTCCCTGCGAAGGGAAAATCGTTGGCCCCGCGCGCAGCGGCGGCAACGAACTTATGGCCTGGCTCCCCGAAGCACGGCCGAGAAAGCGGCGACGCTCAGCGTGGCCGAGTGGCAAAGGCAAGGTCCTGTCCGGGGGACGCCGTCGATTCGACGGACGATCCTGGCAAAGACCCAGCGACATCGACGGCTTGCAGGCCGGCCTCGTGCCGGCACGGCCAGTCGTCCGTCGCCCAGACGAGAAGAGAGCGAGATTAGCGGTCGCCGGAGCGAACGCGGTGCGTCGAGGGCGTTTGACCTCGTGCCACGACGCCCGTAGGTTCCGCGATTCTTTGGTGCCGGAGTTGGCCTTTTGCGCCGTGCTTCCGGGCTCATCGACAAGGAGAGATTGTGCCGACGATCAATCAGCTCGTCCGCAAGGGCAGGCAGAAAATTGCGTTGAAGACGACCGCGCCGGCGCTGGACAAGTCGCCGCAGCGCCGCGGAGTCTGCACGCGCGTGTACACGTCCACCCCCAAGAAGCCGAACTCGGCCCTTCGCAAGGTGGCGCGCGTGCGTTTGACCAACGGGATCGAGGTTACGGCCTACATCCCGGGTGTCGGTCACAACCTGCAGGAGCACTCGGTCGTCCTCATCCGGGGCGGTCGTGTGAAGGATCTTCCGGGCGTGCGCTACCACGTGGTGCGCGGAACCCTCGACTCCGTCGGCGTCACCGATCGCCGCCAGGGTCGTTCGAAGTACGGCGCGAAGCGCCCCAAGTGACCCGCGACTTCGCGGACCGGTAATCGAAGATGTCTCGAAAAGGACCTGCCAGAAAGCGCGAACTGCTCCCCGACCCGGTCTACCACGACCGCATCGTGACCCAGTTCATCAACTGCATGCAGACGCACGGGAAGAAGAGCATCGCCGAGAGCGTGTTCTACGGTGCGGTCGAGACCGTCGAAGGGCGCCTGAAGGAGCCCGGTCTCGAGATGTTCAAGCGCGCGCTCGACAACGTGAAGCCGGCCGTCGAGGTCCGCTCGCGGCGCGTCGGCGGCGCCACCTATCAGGTGCCCATCGAGGTCCGCTCGTCGCGCCAGACGGCGCTGGCGATCCGCTGGCTCATCTCGCACGCCCGTTCGCGGCCGGAACGCACCATGCGCGACCGCCTCGCCGGCGAACTCATCGACGCTTCGAACAACAGGGGCGGCGCCGTCAAGAAGCGCGAAGACACGCATCGCATGGCCGAGGCCAACAAGGCCTTTGCCCACTACCGTTGGTAATCAGGGGAACGGCGCAGACTATCAGCCCGGCTCAAGATCATGGCGCGTAAGACACCAATCTCCAGAACTCGGAATATCGGGATCATGGCCCACATCGATGCGGGCAAGACCACGACGACCGAGCGCATCCTGTTCTACACAGGAATCAGCCATAAGATCGGCGAGGTGCACGACGGCGCCGCGACGATGGACTGGATGGTGCAGGAGCAGGAGCGCGGCATCACCATCACGTCGGCCGCGACCACCTGTTTCTGGCGCGACCACCGCGTCAACATCATCGACACGCCCGGCCACGTGGACTTCACCATCGAGGTCGAGCGTTCGCTGCGCGTCCTCGACGGCGCCTGCGCGGTGTTCTGCGCCGTCGGCGGTGTCGAGCCCCAGTCCGAGACGGTCTGGCGCCAGGCCGACCGCTACGCGGTTCCGCGCGTCGCGTTCATCAACAAGATGGATCGCGTCGGTGCCGACTTCGAGAGCGTCGTAGGCCAGATCCGCGAGCGTCTTCGCGCGCCCGCCGTTCCCATCCAGCTGCCCATCGGCAAGGAAGAGAACTTCCTCGGCTCGATCGACCTCGTGACCATGAAGGCCGTGAGCGCCGACGAGGCCGACATGGGCTGGACGGTGACCACGAGCGAGATCCCCGCCGACATGCTCGAGGCCGCCAAGGCCGCCCGCGATGTCCTCGTGGAGGCCGCCGCCGATTCCGACGAGGCCGTCCTCGAGAAGTTCCTCGGCGGCGAGCAAGTCGGCGAAGAGGAACTTCGCGCCGCGATCCGCAAGGGCGTCATCGCCATGAAGCTCGTCCCCGTGCTGTGCGGCACGGCCTTCAAGAACAAGGGCGTGCAGCCCCTGCTCGACGCGGTCGTCGATTACCTGCCGTCGCCCAACGACGTTCCGCCGATGTCGGGCCTCAACCCCGACGACAAGAAGACCGAGGTCCTGCGCCCGGCCACCGACGACGCCCCGTTCTCGGCCCTTGCCTTCAAGATCATGACCGACCCCTTCGTCGGCACGCTCACCTTCATGCGCGTCTACTCCGGGCACGCCAAGGTCGGCGACCAGGTCTACAACGTGACGCGCGACAAGAAGGAGCGCATCGGCCGCCTCCTCAAGATGCACGCGAACAACCGCGAGGACGTCGAAGAGGTCTACGCGGGCGACATCGTGGCCGCCGTCGGCATGAAGAATGCCACCACGGGCGACACCATCTGCGACCCGAGGGATCCCGTGCTCCTCGAGAGCATGACCTTCCCTGAGCCCGTCATTTCGGTCGCTATCGAGCCCAAGACCAAGGCCGACCAGGAGAAGGTCTCCGTCGCCCTCGGCAAGATCGTCCACGAGGACCCGTCCTTCCGCGTCCGCCAGGACGAGGAGACCGGACAGACCATCATTTCGGGCATGGGCGAGCTCCACCTGGAGATCATCGTTGACCGCCTCCTGAGGGAGTTCAAGGTCGATGCCAACGTCGGCAAGCCCCAGGTCGCGTACCGCGAGACCTGCCGCAAGACGGTCGATCACAAGCTGCGCTACGCCAAGCAGTCGGGCGGCCGCGGCCAGTTCGCCGAAGTGGCCATCGAGCTGTCGCCGCTGGAAGCCGCCAAGGGCTTCGAATTCGTGGACTCTATCAAGGGCGGCACCATCCCCCGCGAGTTCATTCCCGCGGTGGAGAAGGGCCTGATCGACGCGCTCACGGCCGGCCCGTTGGCCGGCTACCCGGTCATCGATTGCCGCGTCAAGCTCTACGACGGCTCCTACCACGAGGTCGATTCCTCGGAGATGGCGTTCAAGATCTGCGCGTCGATGGCCTTCAAGGAGGCCATGCGCAAAGCCAACCCCGTCCTCCTCGAGCCCATCATGGCCGTCGAGGTCGTGGTTCCCGACGAATACATGGGCGACGTGATCGGCGACCTCAACAGCCGTCGCGGACGCATCCAGAGCATGACGGCCCGCGGCGGCGCGCAGGTGGTAGCCGCGCACGTTCCCCTGGCGAACATGTTCGGCTACGCCACCGAGGTGCGCTCGCGCACCCAGGGCCGCGCCACCTATACGATGCAGTTCGACCACTACGATCCGGTGCCGAGTTCGGTGTCGGAGGAGCTGACGGCCCGCGCCGGCGCGGCCTGACAGGGACGATGAACCTCGCTCCCTGTAGCGGAGCGAACAGCCAGTGAGGGCACTAGCCCGAACGGGAAACGGAAAGGGCGCGAGCGCCCGAACGGAGAACAGGAAGATGGCCAAGGAGACTTTCAAGCGCACCAAGCCCCACGTCAACGTGGGAACGATCGGGCACGTGGACCACGGCAAGACGACGCTGACGGCGGCGATCACGCTGGTGCAGAGCAAGAAGGGT
>JBHEPB010000307.1:0-49131 GCA_046260515.1 Binatia bacterium | reverse complement strand
GCCCAAACCGGAAGCGAAGAAACCGGAACCCGCCAAGCCCGAGCCCGCCAAGGCCGCCGCGCCGGAGCCGGCCAAGCCGGCCGTGGCTGCCGAAAAGCCAGGAGGCGCGACGGGAAGCCCCGATGCGGGATCCTCCAAGCCGGGCGTAGCGGCGCCGGGCGGCGGCACCGCCGCCGAGGGCGGGCGTTCGGGAGATCCGAACGGCGGCGGCGGCGGAACCGGCAACCGCAGCCCCGAGTTCTACGCCTACTTTGCGTACATGTACGAGAGCATCAAGGCGCAGTGGGTGTGGGCCGGCGAACAGGACGCCACTCTGGCAGCCACGGTCCGATTCAGTATACTCGCCGATGGAAACATCGCGGACGTTCGCGTCACGGAACGTTCGCGCAGCCCTTTGTACGATGAATCGGCGCTGAACGCCGTGCGGGCGACGGGGGGCCTCACGCCGCCTCCGGCCAGTGTCCGCGCGGATTTCGAGGACGTCGAGTTCGTGTTCCGGGCCGGCGAGATGATGCAGCCCTGAGGGCGACGCCGGTCGTGACGACGGGGGAGGAAGTGGTGGTGGTCACGCAAACATCCAGCAATCGAATCGCGCGCCTCGCCGGCTTCGGTATCGGCGTGGTCCTGGCACTCGGGGCCGGCCCGGCCGGAGCTGCCCCGCTGAGGGCCGAACTGACCAGCCCGGGAATGATGCGGGTGCCGATCGCCCTGGCCGGCCTGGCGCCGGTTTCGGCGGCCGATCCCCGACTGGAGGCCGAGTTTGCCAGGGTGCTCGCCGGCGACCTGGAGATCTCCGGCCTCTTCCGCATCCTCGATCCCGCCTCCTACATCGACGGCGTCCCCGCCGGGCCCCTCGGACCCCAGAACGTCAACTTCCTCAACTGGCAGACCATCGGCGCCCACGGCCTGCTGCTCGGACGCTACGAGCGCAGCGGCTCGGAGTTGATGGTGGAAGTGGCCTTCTTCGATATCCCGGGCCGCGCCATGCTCGGCGGCCGCCGTTTCCGCGGCCCCCAGGCTGAAGTGGCCCGCATGGCGCACCGGACGGCCGATGCCATCCTGGAGTTCACTACCGGCACCCCGGGCCCCTTCGATTCGCGCATCGCCTTCGTCTCCAATCGGGGCGGATTCGCCAAGGAGATCCATACCTTCACCTTCGACGGGGCGGTCACGCGCATCACCGGCCACCGCACCGTGACCATGGCGCCCTCCTGGTCGCTGGACAGTTCGTCGATCGTCTTCACCAGCTTCCGGGGTGGGGCGCCCTCACTCTACAGCATCGCCCTCGGCACGAAGGCCGAGAGCAAGCTGGCGGCCAAGATGGGCCTCAACGTAGGCGGGGCCTGGCGACCGGACGGGGCCTCGCTGGCCGTCGCCCGTGAGGAAGGCGGCAACACCGACATCTACCTCCTCGACTTCGCCACCAAGGATCAGCAGCGGCTCACCGACCACTGGGGCATCGACGTCGATCCGTCGTGGTCCCCGGACGGATCGCGCCTGGCCTTTTGTTCGTCGCGAGGCGGGACGCCCCAAGTCTACACCATGTCGCCGTCGTCCAAGCAGGCGACGCGGATCTCGTTCTCGGGCAGCTACAACTGCGCCCCGGTGTGGTCACCCGATGGCCGCTGGATCGCCTACGCCGGCCGCGTCGGCCGCGATTTCCACATCTTCGTCATCCCGGCCGGCGGCGGCGAGGGCCGGCAACTCACCTTCTCGGGTTCCAACGAGGACCCGACCTGGTCGCCCGACTCGCGCTTCATCGTGTTCGCTCGCGAACAGGCCAGCGACCGCAAGTTGTTCCTCGTCGACATCACCGGGAGGTGGGAGCGACAATTGACCACCGGCAAAGGGGATGATAGTTCCCCAAGTTGGTCGCGACGGTTAGAATAGGGCGCCGAAAGTCTTTGGACGCCTCGATTCGGAACACAATACAGGGCGCACCCGTACACGGGTGCAAGAGAGGGTGAGCATGGGTCTTGGACGTGTGGGGATGCGGAAGCTCAGCGTGCTGAGCGTGGTGGTGGGGATGAGTCTGGCCCTCGCGATGACGAGCGGCTGCTCCTCGAAGAAGGGCGAAGGCGACGACGCCGGCCTGACCGACGAGAGCCTCGGAGGCTCGGGCAGCCTGGCCGACTTCAATCGGTCGGGGCAGGCCGGCTCCGGCGGCCGTTTCGAGGACATCTATTTCGCCTACGATTCGGCGGACCTCGACGGCGCCGGCACCGAAGCGGTTCGCGCCAACGCCGACCTGCTTCGCGGCGAGTCGGGCCGGGCCGAGATCGAGGGGCACTGCGACGACAGGGGCACGGCCGAGTACAACCTGGCCCTCGGCGCCCGTCGCGCCAAGGCCGTCCGGGACGCCCTCGTGGCTCTCGGCGTGAAGTCCTCGCGCCTGTCCACGGTGAGCTACGGCGAGGAACTTCCGATCTGCCAGGAGGCGTCGGACGCCTGCTGGGGCCGGAACCGTCGCGGGCACATCGTCGATCTGAGCGAGTAAAGGACCCCTGCGATGACCCGTCCGAGCCTTCCTGCACTGATCTGCGCGCTGCCGGCGGTGACCTTGTTCACCGCCTGCAGCGCCCAGATGAACGGTGGTTCGGACCGTCGCTACGACGACCTGAGGACCCTGGTCCTCGAGCAGCGCCGGGCCATCGAGGACCTGCGCCGCGAGCAGGAATCGGTACGCGCCGCGATCGACCAGATGCAGTATGGGCGCCGCCCCGGAGGGCGTCCGGTCTACGGGCCCACCGGCGGTCCCGGCGCCACGGACGACTCGTACTGGCAAAGGCAGGGGGCGCCCGCGACAGAGCCGCCTGCCGTTCCCACTACTGCAACGACTGCGGAACCCCCGGCGGTCGCGGCCGCCCCGGCTCCCACGCCCGAACCGGCCAAGGGCGGCGTTCCGCCGGAACTGGTCGGCTCAACCTACGATTCGGCGATGCGCCAGCTGTCCGGCGGCGACCACGACGAAGCCATCCAGTCCTTCCGCAACTACCTCCACGAGAACGGCGCTTCGCCCTACGCGGACGATGCCCAGTTCTGGATCGGCGAGTCCTACTTCCGCAAGGGGCAGTACCACCGCGCGATCATCGAGTTCAACCAGGTCTCCATCAACTACGGTTCCGGGGATCGCGCGCCGGCCGCGCTGTTGCGCCAGGCGGAAGCCTTCCGCATCGTGGGCGATCGCGTCGATGCGAGGTTGAGCCTGCAGAAGGTCATCAACCGCTACCCCGGCACCAGCGAGGCCGCGAAGGCGTCGAGGATGCTGACCGAGATCGGAGGGTGAGCCTCGGGAGCGCCGGCCGCCCTTTCGGGCCGGGCCGGGCGGTCCCCCAGGTCGCCTAAGCGGCGTTTCCCATGAAGGTCCTGCGAAGTCTCGAAAGGGCGCGCGGTCTGCTGCGTCGCCCGGTCGTCACCATCGGCAACTTCGACGGGGTTCATCGCGGTCACCAGGTCATTCTCCAGAGGCTTCGGCGAGAAGCCGAAGCGCGCGGTACCAAGGCCGTCGTCCTCACCTTCGAACCCCATCCGGTTTCCGTCGTTCGTCCCGACGCCGCGCCTCCAGGCGTGATGCTGCTGGCCGACCGGCTCGCGGCGCTGGCCGCCGAGGGCGTGGACGTGGCGGTCGTCCAGCACTTTTCCCGCAAGTTCGCCGCCATCGACGCCGACGACTTCGTGCGCCGCTTCCTTGCGGAGATTCTCGACGCTGACCACCTGCTGGTGGGCGACGACCTGAACTTCGGCCGTGATCGGGGCGGCAACGTCGCCACTCTGACGGCGGCCGGCGAGCGCCTCGGCTTCACCGTGGAAGTGGTCGCGCCGGTGGAAGTGGACGGGGTGGTCGCTCGCTCTAGCGTGATCCGTGGCCTGATCGCCGCCGGCGACGTTTCGGCCGCCGGCCGCCTCCTCGGGCGCTCCCATTTCGTCCGCGGCCGCATCGAGCAGGGCGCCGGGCGCGGCAAGGGGCTGGGCTTCGCGACGGCCAACCTGAAGCCCGCGACCCCGCTGGTGCCGGGCGACGGCGTGTTCGCCACCGTTGCCAGGCTCGGGCGCCGCCGCATCGACAGCGTCACCTCGATCGGAACCACGCCCACGTTCGGCGGCACCTCCAGGGTCATCGAGGCCCACCTGTTTGCGGAGTTCGGCGACCTCTACGGCAAGCCGATGGTTCTCGAGTTCCTAGAGAAGATCCGCGACCAGCGGCGCTTCGAGTCGCCCGCCGCCCTGGCCGGGCAGATCGGGGCCGACGTTGCGCGCGCGCGACAGGTCCTCGCCGCGCTCAAGGGCCCATGACGACGTGGCGGCGCTCCGCTTTTCCGGTGCCCGCCGGGGACGCCGGGGAGAGGCTGGACGCCTGGCTTTCGCGGCAGGACGGCGCTCCCACGCGATCGCAGATCAAGACTGCTGCCGACGATGATCGCCTGGAGGCGAGCGGCAAACCGGTGCGCGCGTCCTACCGGCTGCGCGGCGGCGAGACCGTCGAGTTGGTGGAGGCCGTGGCCGATCCCTCGGACGCGGTTCTCGTCGGAGAAGCGATCGCCCTTGACGTGCTCCACGAGGACGAGGCGATGCTGGCGATCAACAAGCCGGCCGGGATGGTCGTGCATCCGGCGGTCGGCAACCGCACGGGAACCCTGGTCCACGCCCTGCTGCACCACGACCCCTCCCTGGCCTGGCCCGGCCAGAGCGAGAGGGCCGGCATCGTGCATCGCCTCGACCGCGACACCTCGGGCGTGATCCTGGTGGCCAAGACCGTCCGGGCCCACGAGGCCCTTTCCCGCCAGTTTCGCGACCGCACCATCCGCAAGACCTACCTGGCCCTGGTCCACGGCAACGTGCGCGAGGGCGGCAGGATCGATCTGCCCATCGGGCGCCATCCCACCGAGAGAAAGCGCATGTCCATCAGCGGGCGTCCGGCGCGTTCGGCCGTCTCGGAATATGTGCCGGTGGAGAGCTTCCAGGGCTTCACGCTGCTCGAGGTTCGTCCGCTGACCGGCCGCACCCACCAGATTCGCGTCCACCTCTCGGCCATCGGCTTTCCCATCGTGGGCGACCGCGTCTACGGCGGACGCAGCCGCAGCGCGTTTGGTCGCCAGGCCCTGCACGCGGCGGCGATCGAGTTCGAGCACCCCGACGGTGACCGGCGCTTGCGCGTCGAGGCTTCGCCGGCCGGCGACCTCGCGGCCTTCCTTGCGACCCTGCGCCGGCCCTCGCCCCCGCCGCGGACTTGAGGAAACCCGCCTTGACACCCCCTCCTCGTTCTATTAGCGTCAGGTCACACCGCACGGGAACCCTCTGTTTCCGCCGCTCTCCGGCATAACGACGCCGCAGCCAGCGAAGCCTCAACCGTCAGGGCAGGATCGCCCGAATCAGTTGTTACTTCCGGATTGTGCGGATCTTGAGCACCCCGATCGCGGTAAGACCCGACGAACCCTCAGGCCGACGACGGCCATTCCTCGGCGGGCCCGGTCCTCCAATCCGGAGGGCTCCAGCGGCCCCCGACCCAACCACAAAAGCGAGTCCGATGTCAGAACGCGGCGGCGAAACTGCCAGAGAAAGAAAAGGTGGAGATGAACGCTCCGGACGCGGTCACCGCGACGGGGGCAAGTCCCATGGCCGCGGTCGTGGCGGCGGCGGCGGTGGCGGCGGCAACCGCGACGGCGGCGGCGGCGGCGGTAACCGGGGGGACGGCCGGGAGGGGCAGGGCGGCCAGGGGAGGCTTCCCAAGGAAGACCTCGCGGCCGACGAAGCCCAGATCGCGGCTGCCGAGGCATCCACCAGTCCCACCCTCGACCTGACCGAACTCAAGAAAAAGAGCGTCCGCGACCTGGCCGAAGTTGCCCGCGAACTCGGCGTGGAAGGCGTGGCGGCGCTTCGCAAGCAGGAACTCATCTTCAAGCTCCTCGAGGCCCAGACGGCCAAGAACGGCAACGTTTACGGCGAGGGCGTGCTCGAGATCCTGCCCGACGGCTTCGGCTTCCTGAGGGCGCCGGATTCCAACTACCTGCCGGGCCCCGACGACATCTACATTTCCCCCAGCCAGGTGCGCCGCTTCGGCCTGCGCACCGGCGACGTGGTGTCGGGCCTCATCCGCTCCCCGAAAGAAGGCGAGCGTTACTTCGCCCTGCTCAAGGTTTCCTCGATCAACTACGACGCTCCCGAGCGCGTGCGCGACAAGGTCCTCTTCGACAACCTCACGCCGCTCTACCCGGACGAACCGCTGCGGCTCTCCCACGACCCGGCCGAGTACACCACGAGGGTCATCGACCTGCTGGTGCCGATCGGCAAGGGCCAGAGGGCCCTGATTGTCGCGGCGCCACGCACGGGCAAGACGGTGATGCTGCAGCACATCGCGCACGGCATCGCCGAGAACAACAAGGACGTGATCCTCATCGTGCTCCTCATCGACGAGAGGCCGGAGGAAGTCACGGACATGCAACGCTCCGTGAAGGGCGAGGTGGTCTCCTCGACCTTCGACGAGCCGCCGACCCGCCACGTGCAGGTGGCCGAGATGGTCATCGAGAAGGCCAAGCGCCTGGTGGAGCACGGCCGCGACGTGGTCATCCTGCTGGATTCCATCACGCGCCTGGCCCGGGCCTACAACGCCACGGTGCCGCCGAGCGGGAAGATCCTCTCGGGCGGCGTGGACTCGAACGCCCTGCGCGGACCCAAGAAGTTCTTCGGGGCGGCGCGAAACATCGAAGACGGCGGGAGTCTCACGATCATCGGCACGGCGCTGGTCGACACGGGCAGCCGCATGGACGAGGTGATCTTCGAGGAGTTCAAGGGCACGGGTAACTGCGAGATCCACCTGGAGCGGCGCCTGATGGACCGGCGCGTTTTCCCGACGATCGACATTCTCAAGTCGGGGACGCGCAAGGAAGACCTGCTCATGGAGAAGGACGCGCTGACCCGCGTCTTCCTCCTGCGCAAGCTGTTGACCCAGCTGAACCAGGTGGAAGCCATGGAGTTCCTGCTTGGGAAGATGAAGGGGACGAAGTCGAACAAGGATTTCCTGGATTCGATGAATCAGTAGTCCTGGTTGCGGCGTTGCGATGGCCGGGCGGGCTGGGGGGCCTGCGCGTTCGCTAGTCCTCGCTACGCTTCGCTTCGCTGCGGAGACGCGAACCCGCAGGCCCCCCAGCCCGCCCGGCCTGCGACGGTCGCCGGTTCTGGTTGGTGGGTCGCAGCCGAGTCGCGATCGCGAAGCCCTTGGCCCGCGGGTTCTGCGGCGGTTGGCCAGGCCCTTCGGGCTGGCCTCGGGGCGTTGGGCGGGGACGACGGGGCCGGCCGGAGGCTGAGCCCTTGGGGTGGAGACGGATCGGGCGCCGGGGGTGGGGCGCGTTGCAACGTTGGGGGGCCTCTGTTAGTGGGCCGGGGTTCGGCCCCGGCAAGGGGCCCCATTTTGATACGCAGGAACGGTAAAACTGGATGAGCCAAGTCACGATGAAACAGCTTCTGGAGGCCGGAGTTCACTTCGGTAACCAGACGAGCCGATGGAACCCCAAGATGCGCCCCTATATTTTCGGGGCCCGCAACGGGATTCACATCATCGACCTCCAGCAGACGGTGAATCTCTTTCGCGAGGCCTGCGACTTTGTCCGTGAAGTCGCCGCCCGGGGCGGAACGGTCCTGTTCGTGGGCACCAAGAAGCAGGCCCAGGAGGCGATCAAGTCCGAGGCGGACCGCGCCAAGCAGTACCACGTGAACAACCGCTGGCTCGGCGGCACGCTCACCAATTTCCAGACCATCAAGAAGTCCATCGACCGCATGCGCCGCCTCGAGGAAACCCTCGGCGATCCGGTCGTCGCGGCCACCTACAAGAAGAAAGAGCGCCTGCTGATGCAGCGCGAGCTGGACAAGCTCAATATCAACCTCGCGGGCATCCGCGAGATGAAGCGGCCCCCCGACGCCCTCTTCGTGATCGACCCGGATCGCGAGCAGATCGCGGTGTCCGAGGCCAATCGCCTGAAGATCCCCGTCGTCGCCGTCGTGGACAGCAACTGCGACCCCGACCGCATCGCGTACTGCGTGCCCGGCAACGACGACGCGATTCGCGCCATCCGCCTGTTCTGTGGCGCGATCGCCGACTCCGTGCTCGAGGGCACGGCCGAGAGTGAGGCCCGCGGGGTGATCGCCGACAAGGGCGACGGTTCGGTTCCCTTCGGCGCGCCGGGCACCTTCGGCGACGTCGTCGGCGCCGGCGCCGAGCAGACCTTCGGGGCCACGGCCCCGACCTTCGATTCGGGCTCCTTCGCCCCTGCCGACTTCGACACGAGCCCCACGGAATGAACATCGACGCCAAGCTCGTCAAAGACCTACGCGACCGCACCGGCGCGGGCATGATGGACTGCAAGAGAGCCCTCACGGAGACCTCCGCCGACCTGGACCGCGCCATCGCCTACCTTCGCGAGAAGGGCTTGGCCGGTGCTTCCAAGAAGGCCGGCCGCGTGGCCGCGGACGGCCTCGTGGGCGTGTTCGCTTCGGAAGACGCGAAGACCGCCGTCGTCCTCGAGCTCAACTGCGAGACCGACTTCGTCGCCAAGACGGAGGCCTTCCAGAACCTCTTCCAGACCCTCGGGACCTCGCTGCTCGCGGCTGACGTCACCGAAGGCAACGGCGAGAGCGCCGCGGGTCTGACGGTGGCCGGCGGCAAGACCGTCTCCGAGTTGCTCACCGAGAGCATCGCCCAGATCGGCGAGAACCTGGCGCTGCGCCGCTTCTCCAGGATCGCGTCGAAGAACGGCGTGGTCGGATCCTACGTGCATGCCGGCGGCAAGATCGGCGTGCTGGTCGAGCTCGTCGGCGGCGACTCTCGCCACGTGGAACTCGCCAAGTCGCTGGCCATGCAAGTGGCCGCTGCTTCGCCCCGCGTCGTTTCGCGCGACCAGGTGTCGTCGGCCGACCTCGCCGGGGAACGCGAGATCTACCGTCAGCAGGCCCTGGCCTCGGGCAAGCCGGAGAAGATCGTGGACAAGATCGTGGACGGCAAGATCGACAAGTTCTACTCCGAGATCTGCCTGATGGAGCAGGAGTACGTGCGCGACGGCGACTTCCGCATCGACAAGCTGGTCGCCCAGGCGGCCAAAGACACGGGGGCCACGCTCACGGTGGCGGGCTTCTCGCGCTTCCAACTCGGCGAGGGCATCGAGAAGAAACAGTCCAACCTCGCGGACGAGGTCGCCCAGACGATCGGCCAGAGCGCCTGACTCCGGGAGCTCGGCGATCATGGTTGACGCCGGCAGGAAGCCCGCTCGTTACCGTCGCGTTCTTCTCAAGCTCAGTGGGGAATCCCTGGCCGGCGAGGGCGAGGGCGGCATTTCGCCGGCCGTCGTCAGCCAGATCGCCGGGGAGCTGCGCGATGCCCAGGCCCTCGGCTGCGAACTGGCCGTGGTGGTCGGCGGCGGCAACATCTTCCGCGGCCTGAAAGCCGCCGAGATGGGCATGGACCGCGCCACCGGCGACTACATGGGCATGCTCGCCACGGTGCTCAACAGCCTTGCCCTCCAGGACGCCCTCGAGAAACTCGGTGTCGCCACGCGCGTCCTCAGCGCGCTGGAGATCCGCGAAGTGGCCGAGCCTTACATCCGCCGCCGCGCCACGCGGCACCTGGAGAAGGGCCGAGTCGTGATCTTCGCTGCCGGCACCGGCAACCCCTTCTTCACCACCGACACCGCCGCCAGCCTGAGGGCCGTCGAAGTCGGGGCCGACGTGATTATGAAAGCCACACGCGTGGACGGCGTGTACTCGGCCGACCCCGAGAAGGACCCGTCGGCGGTGCGCTTCGAATCGCTCACGCACTTCGAAGTGCTGCAACGCGGCCTCAAGGTGATGGACACCACCGCCATCTCGCTGTGCATGGACAACCGCATGCCGATCCTCGTTTTCGACATGATGCGCGCCGGAAACATCGTGCGCGCGGTCTCCGGCGAGCCGATCGGAACCATCGTCTGTGCCGACGCCCCCAAGTGAACCGGTGAAGGTGAACCCATGAAGGTAACCCGATGATCGAAGACATCCTGCAGGAACTTGGCCGACAGATGCACGAGACCGTCGTGTCCCTGCGCCGCGACCTCGCCCGCATCCGCGCGGGGCGCGCCACGCCGGCCCTGCTCGACCACGTGTTCGTGGACTACTACGGCAGCTCCACCGCCCTCAACAAGCTCGCCACCGTCTCGGCCCCGGAGCCGAGGCTGCTGGTGGTGCAGCCCTTCGACAGGAGCACGATCGGCGCCATCGACAAGGCCATCCGCAAGGCGGAGCTCGGCCTGTCGCCCGTGAGCGACGGGAACCTCCTTCGCCTGCCCATCCCCGAGCTGAACGAGGAGAGGCGCAAGGACCTCGTCAAGCAGGTGCGCAAGGACGCCGAGCACCACCGCGTGTCGGCCCGCGGCCACCGCCGCGATGCCAACGAGATGCTCAAGGAAGCCGAGGCCGAGAAGGAGATCTCCCAGGATGATCACCGCAGTGCGGCCGAGAAGGTCCAGAAGCTCACCGACGAGAGCATCGCGCAGATCGACGAGATCGTGAAGGCCAAGGAACACGAGATCCTTTCGGTCTGACGGGACCTGAAACGGTGACCGACCCCAACCGAGCCGGATTGCCGCGACACGTGGCGATCATCATGGACGGCAACGGCCGCTGGGCCACCCAGCGCGGGCTGAGCCGCGTCCAGGGCCACCGCCGCGGCAAGGAATCGGTTCGCGACGTGGTCGAGGCCGCGCGCGAGATCGGCATCGAATTCCTCACCCTCTACGCTTTCTCCACCGAGAACTGGGAACGGCCCGAGCGTGAAGTCGGCGCCCTCATGGCCCTGCTGCGCCGCTACGTACGCAGCGAACTCGGCAAGATGATGCGCCACGGCATCCGCCTGCGCGCGATCGGCAACCTGAGGCGCCTGCCGAGGGAAGTGCTGGCCGACCTGCGCGCCGCCGAGCACCAGACCCGCCACAACACCGGGATGACCGTGCAGCTGGCGGTCAGCTACGGCGCCCGCGAGGAGATCGTCCAGGCCGCGCGCCGCCTGGCCCGCCGTGTCCGCGACGGCGCGATCGCCGCGGAGGACATCGACGAGGATCTCTTCTCCGATTCGCTGATGACCGCCGGCGTGCCCGACCCCGACCTGCTCATCCGCACCAGCGGTGAGATGCGGCTGTCGAACTTCCTGCTCTGGCAAGTGGCCTACAGCGAACTCTACGTTACCGACGCGTTGTGGCCGGACTTCCGCCGCGACCACCTGATGGCCGCCCTGGACGATTATCGTAGCCGCGAACGCCGCTTCGGCAAGACAACCGCCCAGATCGCCGCGGAGGCTTGAGTGCTGAAACAGCGAATCGCCACCGCCCTCGTCGCCATCCCGACCCTGATCTGGCTCATCCTCGGGGCCTCCGAGGCGCTCTACTCCAGCGTGGTGCTTGCGGTCACCTTCCTGTCCCTGCGCGAGTTGGCCGAGATGCAGAGGGTGCGCATCTACGGTGCCACCCTGCTCACCGTCGGCGCCGGCATGTCGATCGCGCTGGCGATGCTCGTCGATTCGTCGGGAGCCACCTTGTCGGCCGGCATCGTCGTCGCCCTGATCGGGGTGCTGCTCGGAACGCTCGCGACGGCCGAAGACATGGCCCGCAGTGTGGCCGGCGCCGGCCAGATCCTGTTCGCCGCCCTGTACGGCGGTCTGCTGCTGCCCCACCTGCTGTGGCTGAGGACCATCGACCACGGTCCGGGATTGGTGTTTTTCGTGCTCGCCACGGCGATGGCCAGCGACGCCGGCGGCTACTTTACGGGCCGCTCGTGGGGACATCGCAAGCTGTGGCCCACCGTCAGCCCCAACAAAACCGTGGAGGGAGCCGCCGGTTCGGTGGCCTCGGCCGTGGTGATCGGCACCTTGTTCCAGATGATCCTCGTCGGCCGCTTCGACTTCGTCGAGTCCGTGCTGGTGACGGCCACGCTGTCGCTGCTGGCCCAGATCGGGGACCTCTCCGAGTCGATGATCAAGCGCGCCTACGACGCCAAGGACTCGGGCTGGATCCTGCCCGGCCACGGCGGAGTCCTGGACCGCACCGACAGCATGGTCCTGCCCATCGTCTTCACCTACTACTACGCCAGCCTCACCTGGCTCTGACCCTCATTTCGGGTCGGTCCCCGCCCGGTGTAAAAGAAGGCATGGCATCCGGCAGTCTCCTGGCCGCGGTCCTCGTGCTCGCGGTCGTCATCTTCGTTCACGAGCTCGGGCATTTTCTCGTCGGCAAGTGGTGCAACGTGGAGGTGCGCGTCTTCTCCATGGGCTTTGGCCCCACGCTCTTCGCGAAACAGGTGGGCGAGACGGTCTACCGCGTCGCGCTCATTCCGCTGGGCGGCTACGTGCGCATGGCAGGCTTCGAGGAAGAGGGCGGGGACTCGGCCGATGCCCCCTCCGATCCGGCCCGGGGGTTCACCTCCAAGCGGCTGTGGCAGCGCGCCGCCATCGTGGTCGCCGGGCCCGTCGTCAACCTCGTGTTCGCGGTGGTGATTCTGACAGGCTGCGCCCTGGCCTACGGCGTAGCGGTTCCCATCGAGAAGGCGACCATCGACCAGGTGGCCCCCGACCGCCCCGCCCACACCGCCGGGCTACGTTCTTCCGACACCGTCGTGGCGGTGGACGGCAAGGCCATCTCCTCCTGGGACGAGATGGTCGCTTCCATTGCCGCCAGCCGGGGCCGCGCGCTGCGCTTCGAGGTAGTGGACGGCGAAGGCGCCTCGCGCGTCGTCGAGGTGACTCCGACCCTGGCCGACCAGATCGACATGTACGGCGAGGCCGTCGCCTCCGCGTACCAGATCGGCGTCAGCCGCGGCTACGAACTGATTCCCATCGGTCCCCTCGGCGCCGTCTCCGTGGCTGCCCAGCGCACCTGGCAGGACTCGACCATGATCCTCGGCACGCTGATGCGCCTCTTCCAGGGAAGGGTGTCGGCGGGCGACCTCGGCGGTCCCATCCTCGTCGTTGCCGAGGCGAGCCGGCAGGCCCAGACCGGGCTGCAGCCCCTGCTGTTCTTCATGGCCCTGCTCAGCGTCAACCTCGGCGTCATCAACCTGCTGCCCATCCCCGTGCTGGACGGTGGTCATCTGGCCTTCATGGGCTTCGAGGCCATCCGCGGCAAGCCCTTGCCTCTTCGCGTGCGCGAGTACGCGATGGGGTTCGGCATGGTGCTGATCGGCACCCTCATGCTCTTCGTCGTGTTCAACGACATCGTCCGCCTCGTCGTCGGGTGAGCGGGCTCGCCGAGTTCGTCCTCGTGGTGGACACCTCGGGGAGCGGGGCCGGGCTCATCCTGGCCGGCGCCCACGGCGCCGACGTCGCCGTGCTTTCCACGAGGGCGGGCGGCTACGCGCGCACCGAGGACCTGGCCGTCGAAGCTGCCCGGCTGTTTGCCGCCCGCGGCCGCAAGGCGGCCGAGCTTTCCGCCGTTGGCGCTGTCGTCGGTCCCGGCTCCTACACCGGCCTGCGTTCGGGCTTGGCCTTCCTGCGCGGCCTGGCCTTCGTGGACGGCCTGCCCGCGGTAGCAGTCGGCAGCCTGGAGCTGCTGGCCTGGCGGGGGGCGACCGAAGGCGAGGACGTGGTCGTGGCATCGCCCGCCGGATCCGGGCGCTGGGTGCTCGCGGTCTGGCGCCGCGAACGCGAATCCGCCTGCGAACTCGAGGCCGCCCGCATCGTGGAAGCCAGCGAGGTCGAGGACTTCTGCCGGCACGCCGGTCGCGCCTGTTCTGCCGTGGTCGCCCCGGCCGAGGCCGGCGCGAGCCAGCCAGGCGCCGCGGGCGAGGAGAGATCGAGACTGGAGAATGCCGCGCGCGGTGCCGGCCTCGAGCCTCGCTTGGTTCCTTCCAGTCCGGACGATCGACTGGCGGCGCTCGTGCTGGCCAAGCTGCGTCGCGGGGAGACGATGCGCGTGGATGCCCTCGTTCCTGTCTACGTGGGACCGGCCAGCGCGCGTCCCAACCGCGATCGTGTGGCGGTGCTCGGCGCTTCCGAGTAACTCCGCGAAAAAGCTGGATTTTCCAAGGGGCCCGCGTTTGACAACCCGCAATGGCGCGAATACCTTCCCGCCCGCAGCGGCCACAGGGTCAGGAGAACGCCATGGATGCACGAGACGAAGAATTGGTGAGGTCCCTCGCTCCGGAGAATGCCGGGCTTCGACGTTCCTACGAGAAGCACGCCAAGCTCAAGGCCGAGGTCGATGCACTCACGGCGCGACCGCACCTGACCACCGAGGAGGAACTTCGCCGCCGAGAGCTCCAGAAACAGAAGCTCGCGGAGAAGGACAAGATCATCCGCGTGCTCGACGACTACCGTCGCGAGCGTGGGGAGGCCACCTCCGGGTCCTGATCGACGGCCCCCGCGCCGGCCGTTTCCAGCCTGATCCCGGGCCCGGGACCAGCGGTCGCCGGGCCACGGGGCCTGCTGTTCCCGTTCAAGGAGACCATTCATGAGCGACTCGCCCAAGCACACCATCTCCATCCTCGTCGAGAACGAGTTCGGCGTGCTTTCGCGCGTCTCGGCGATGTTCAGCGGCCGCGGCTACAACATCGAGAGCCTGTCGGTTGCCGAAACCCTCGACCCCTCCGTCTCCCGTATCACGCTCACCGTTCGCGGCGACGCGTCGGTGCTCGAGCAGGTGACCCGCCAGCTCTACAAGATGGTCTCGGTCATCAGTATCGTCGATTTCCGCGAGGGCGAGTGCGTCGAGCGGGAACTCGCGCTGATCAAGGTCAACTTCGAGGCCGCCACGCGGGCCGAAGTGATGAACATCGTCAGCATCTTCCGGGCCAGCGTCGTGGACGTCGGCTCCAACATTTGCATCATCGAGACCACGGGAGCGCAGGAGAAGATCGACGCGATGATCCGCCTGCTCGCCCCGCTCGGAATCAGGGAAATCGCCCGCACGGGCAGCGCGGCCCTCTATCGTGGGGAGAAGCTCCTCACCTTCGAGACCGCCGCTGCACCCGCCGACGGCGCCAAGGAGAACATCGGATGAAGATCTACGACAAGAGCGAAGTGCAGAAGGACAAGATTGCCGGCAAGACCGTGGCCATCATCGGCTACGGCAGCCAGGGCCACGCGCACGCGATGAACGCGCGCGACAGCGGCGTGAAGGTGATCATCGGCCTGCGTCCCGACGGCGGCTCGGCCGCCAAGGCCCGCGCCGCCGGCTTCGAGGTCTTCCCGGTGGCCGAGGCCACGGCCAAGGCCGACATCGTGATGATGCTGGTGCCCGACGAACTCGCCGGCGAGCTCTACGCCGCCGAGATCGGCCCCCACCTGAAGAAGGGCGCGTACTTCGCGGTTGCCCACGGCTTCAACATCCATTTCAAGAAGATCGTGCCGCCGGCCGACGCGGGCGTGTTCATGGTGGCCCCCAAGGGCCCCGGCCACCTCGTGCGCAGCGAGTTCGCCAAGGGCATGGGCGTTCCCTGCCTGCTGGCCGTCCACCAGGACGGGCCCGGCGACACCGAGGCCGTGGCGCTGGCCTACGCCGACGCCGTCGGTGGAACGCGCGCCGCCGTCATCGGCACCACCTTCCGCGAGGAGACCGAGACCGACCTCTTCGGTGAGCAGGCCGTGCTCTGCGGCGGGCTCACCGAGCTGATTCGCGCCGGCTACGAGACCCTGGTGGACGCCGGCTACGCGCCCGAGATGGCCTACTTCGAGTGCCTCCACGAGACCAAGCTCATCGTCGACCTGCTCTACCAGGGCGGCATCGCCAACATGCGCTACTCCATCAGCAACACCGCCGAGTACGGCGACCTTACCCGCGGCAAGCGCGTGATCGGCGACGAGACGCGCAAGGCGATGAAGGAGATCCTCTCGGAGATCCAGTCCGGCAAGTTCGCCGACGAGTGGATCACCGAGTACAAGTGCGGCCTGCCCCACTTCCACGAGCTGCAGAAGGAAGGCGAGAACCACGAGATCGAGAAGGTCGGCGCCAAGCTGCGCGCGCTGATGCCGTGGCTGCAGAAGGACCGTCTCGTCGACCGGGCGAAGAACTGATTCCCACAGCGGAAAGGCAGGGAGTCGAGGACACGCGCGCGTGAAGTTCGCCCCGGAAGGAAAGACGATGGCGGGCACCGCGGCGGTGATCGCCGTCGGCCTCGGGCTCGGGGTGGGGATGATCGCCTTCACCGGCGCGGCCCTGGTCGCCCTTGGCGTGCTGCTGTTCTTCCGCGACCCCGAGCGCAGCGGCACGGGCGATCCCACGGCAGTTCTCTGTCCCGCCGACGGCCGCGTGGTCTTCGCCGAGCAGGGCGCGTCGCCACACCGTTTCGCGCCGGGCTCGACCGCCAAGATCGCCATCTTCATGTCGCCTCTGGACGTGCACGTGAACCGCTCGCCCCTGGACGCCATGCTCGAGAAGACGGAGCACCGGCCGGGACAGTTCGGCGCGGCCTATCGCGCTGACGCGGGCGACATCAACGAATCCAACTCCCTGCTGCTGCGCACCGCCTCGGGCGCCGAAGTGGTCGTGGTGCAGATCGCAGGCTGGCTCGCTCGCCGCATCGTGTGCCGCGTGAAGGCGCCGCGGCACCTGGCCCGCGGGGAACGATTCGGCCTCATCATGTTCGGATCCCGGGTGGACGTGTACCTGCCGCCCAACGCGCGGCTGGCGGTGCGGCCCGGGGAGACCGTGAGGGCGGGCCAGACCACCCTGGCCTGGCTCGACGCGGCGGGAGCAAGCGATGAAACCCAGGCGGCGTGAAGCCAGGCTCTCCCTCCTCCAGGACGCGGTCCCGAGGCGGGGCATCTACCTCCTTCCCAACCTGATCACCTCGGCGGGCCTGTTCTGCGGCATCTTCTCGCTGGTGCAGACCATGCAGGGCCGCTACGCGGACGCCGCCCTGGCCATCATGGCCGCCCAGATCTTCGACGCCCTCGACGGCCGCGTAGCGCGCATGACCAACTCGACCAGCCGTTTCGGCATCGAGTACGACTCACTCTGCGACCTCGTGTCCTTCGGCGTGGCGCCGGGACTCCTCATCTACAAGTGGGCGCTGATGCCCTGGGGAGTCTGGGGCTGGTCGGCCGTCGGCCTCTACGTGATCTGCTCGGCGATCCGCCTGGCGCGCTTCAACCTGCTGGTGGGGCGCGTGGATCCCGGCTTCTTCCTCGGCCTGCCGGTGCCCGGCTCGGCGGCGATGCTCGCGTCGGTGGTGCTCATGTATCGCTACGTTGGCCGCTCGGGATTGCCGCCCAAGCACGTGGCCCTGCTGCTGCTCACCTATGCGCTCGCGCTGCTGATGGTCAGCACCGTGCGCTACAGCAGCTTCAAAAACCTCAAGCTTCACGGGCGCCAGCCCATGTCCACCTTCGTGGTGGCGGTGCTGATGTTCAGCTTCGCGCTTGCCGCCTATCCGCTGTTCCTGTTCACGGGCATTTCGCTCTACGTGGCCTCGGGACCGGTGATGGCGGTGATGGCCTGGCGCAGCGGGCAACGCGCCTTCGGCGACGCCGGGATGGACGAGGATCCCCCCGCCAAAGCCGAGGGCGGCGACCACGCCTGAGGCTGTCCCCGTTCCGGAGGACGGCCCGGCGGAATGCCGGCGCGGGGGATCGGCCGGACCGATGCCGCCGGCGCCGGTTGACACCCGACCCGGGCCACGGGTAGTTTGCCCCCACGATGACTCGCCCTGCCCACATCCCCAGCTCGCTGCTGCTTCTTAGACGCCCGTCCGGGGCATCGGCGGTGGTGTAGCCAAGGCGACATCCCTTCGAGCCGCGGGCGGGTTTTCCAGCCTCACCCCCGCGGACCGAAACCTCAGAAAAGCCGCGGGTCCCCGCGGCTTTCGTGTTTGTGGCGCCGGGAACCCGCCTGACGGAGACAGGATCATGAGCGACCAGAACGATTGGGTAAGGATCTTCGACACCACCCTGCGCGACGGCGAGCAGTCGCCCGGCTGCACGATGAACGTCGAGGAGAAACTCGTCATCGCCCAGCAGCTGGAGGCCCTGGGGGTGGATGTCATCGAGGCCGGTTTCGCCGCGGCCTCGCCGGGCGACTTCGAGGCCGTCCGGGCCGTGGCCGGCGCCGTCCGCGGCCCCGTCGTGCTCAGCCTGGCCCGCACCCGCGAGGGCGACATCGAAAGGGCCCTGGCCGCCGTGGACGGTTCGGCAAACCCCGGCATCCACGTCTTCATCGCCACGTCCGACCTGCACCTGGAGCACAAGCTCAATATGAGCCGTCAGGAAGTGATCGACGCGGCGGTGTGGGCCGTGCAGAGGGCCAAGCAGCACGTCGACTACATCGAGTTCTCGGCCGAGGACGCTTCGCGCAGCGACGTGGACTACATGATCCAGGTCTTCGGCGAGGTGATCGCCGCTGGGGCGGTCGTGTGCAACGTGCCCGACACCACCGGCTACGCGGTGCCCGGCCAGCTGCGCGACCTGTTCCGCACCCTGCGCACGCGCACGCCGGGCGGCGACCGCGTGGTGTGGAGCACGCACAATCATAACGACCTCGGCCTGGCCGTGGCCAACTCGCTGGCGGCCGTCGAGGGCGGCGCCCGCCAGGTCGAGTGCACCATCAACGGCATCGGCGAGAGGGCGGGCAACACCGCGATGGAAGAAGTGATCATGGCCCTGGACACGCGCCGAGACCATTTCGGCGTCACCACGCGCGTGAACACCAAGCAGATCTACCCCGCCAGCCAGACCCTCTCGAAGACGATCGGCGTGGCCATCTCGCCCACCAAGCCCGTGGTGGGAGCCAACGCCTTCGCCCATGAGGCCGGCATCCACCAGGACGGGGTGATGAAGAACAAGCTCACCTACGAAATCATGCGCCCCGAGTCGGTGGGGCGCCTGAGCAACTCGCTGGTGCTGGGCAAGCACTCGGGTCGCCACGCCTTCGTCGATCGCCTGCGCGAACTGGGCATTCGCCTGGAGCACGTGGACGTCAACGACGCTTTCGCGCGATTCAAGGACCTGGCCGACAAGAAGAAGGAAGTCTTCGACGAGGACCTGTTCGCGATTTGCGCCGACGACGGTGAGGATGCGGGGCGATTCCAGCTGCTGGACGTGCAGGTGTCTTCTTCCATGCACGGCTCGCCGAGCGCGAGCGTGGAGATCGCCATCGACGGCGTGCCGCGGCGCGTGGACGCCGTGGGCGACGGCATCGTGGACGCCTGTTACCGCGCCATCAAGGAGGCCGTCGACATCCATCCCAAGCTGGAGAGCTACCAGGTGAAGGGCATCACCGGCGGCACCGACGCCATCGGCGACGTGAGCTGCTTCGTGCGCGAGGACGGCATCGGCGTGCGCGGCCACGGGGCCCACACCGACGTGGTGATGGCCAGCGCCCTGGCCTTCGTGGACGCCCTGAATCGCCTGGAAAACCGTCGCTCCCGCCTGCGCGGCGATTCGACGGCAGCGGCGGCGAGCGTCGGGCCCTAGCCGGAGAGGGGCGGGAAGCGGGCATTCCTGCCTTTGGCCCGCCCCTTGCCCGCCTCTTGCGATGCAAACCATGCGCGTACGCGGAACCGTCGAGTACCTGGGCACCAAGTGGGCGGGCTGGCAGCTCCAGCCCGGGCAGCCCACCGTCCAGGGCGAAATCGAAAGGGCGCTCGCGATCGTCACCGGCGCTCCGGTGCGCGTGGCGGCCTCCGGCCGCACCGACGCCGGCGTCCATGCCAGCGGCCAGGTGATGGCCTTCGATGTCGCCGACGACGCGGACCTGGCACGCCTCCAGCGCTCCCTCAACGCGCTCACCGACGCGAGCATCTGCGTGGCCGACCTGGCGCGCGCCAACGACGCCTTCGATCCGCGGCGCCACGCCCTGTCGCGCTCCTACGAGTACACCATCGTCAACGGGCGGCCGCCGTCGCCCTTCCTCGCCGACCGCTGCTGGCACGTGCACGATCCCCTGGACATGACGGTGCTTGCCGCGCTGGCCGCGACATTGGTGGGGGAACACGACTTCACGGCCTTTCGCGCCGCGGACTGCGCGTCGGCCAGCACGCGGCGCTTCGTCTCGGCCAGCGCCTGGACCCGAGACGGCGCCGTTCTCACCTATCGCGTGACCGCCAACGCTTTCCTCAAGCAGATGGTGCGCACCCTCGTCGGCTCCATGGTGGACGTCGCCCTCGGTCGCCTCCCCGAATCGACCTTCGCCGCTCTCCTGGACGGAGGTTCACGCGCGAGCGCCGGCCGCACCGCCCCCGCCGCCGGCCTCGCCCTGGTCGCCGTCGAATACCCCCCCGACCTCTGAAAACCCGGGACAGGTACAGGTTTTCGGAAACCGGGGACAGGTACCGGTTGCACGCAGCGCAACCGGTACCTGTCCCCGGTTTCTACTTTGGGAAGAAGCGGCGGCCTCGGAGGGCTTCGGGGAGGCAGGGCTGGGGCTTGTCGCCGTCGGCGGCGTCGGGGGGGTAGGAGTAACCGCGGCCGTAGCCGAGCTTCTTCATCATCGCGGTCGGCGCGTTGCGCAGGTGCAGGGGGACGGGCAGGGCGCCGCTCGTCCTCACCTCTTCCAAGGCAGCGTCGATGGCCACGTAGGCATGGTTCGACTTGGGGGCCCGCGCCAGGTGGGCGACGGCGTGGGCCAGCGGGATGCGTCCTTCGGGCATGCCCACGAAGTGCACGGCATCGCGGGCGGCGATCGCCAGCGGTAGCGCGGCGGCGTCGGCCAGGCCCACGTCCTCGCTGGCGAAGATCACCACGCGCCGCGCGATGAAGAGGGGATCCTCGCCGCCCTCGATCAAACGCGCCAGCCAGTAGAGGCTGGCGTCCACGTCGCTCGCCCGCATGCTTTTGATGAAGGCGGAGACGACGTTGAAGTGCTCCTCTCCCGTCGAGTCGTGGCGCAGGGCTTTACGCTGCAGGGCTTCGGCCGCCCGTTCGCGGTCGATGCGTTTGGTGCCGGCCGCCTGCGCGAGGTCCGCCGCAACTTCCAGAGCGCCAAGCGCGCTGCGCGCATCGCCCTGGGCCATGGCCGCCAGAAAACCCCGAGCCTCGGCCTCCAGTTCCAGCCCGAGCCCACCGAGGCCGCGCTCCACATCGACAATGGCGCGGTCGAGCACCGCCGCGACATCGTCATCGGTAAGCGTCTGGAGCACCACGAGTCGGCAGCGCGACAGCAGCGGAGCGTTGATCTCGAACGAAGGATTCTCGGTGGTCGCTCCCACGAAGACGATGTCGCCGCTCTCCACGTGGGGAAGGAAGGCGTCCTGCTGCCCCTTGTGAAAGCGGTGGATCTCATCGACGAACAGGATGGTGCCCTTGCCGGTCAGGCGCCGCCGATCGCGGGCTTCGCCGAGCACTTCCCTCAGTTCCTTCACGCCGGCCAGCACCGCCGACAGCGACACGAAGGTGTAGCCCGCGCTGCCCGCCAGCATGCGGGCCAGCGTGGTCTTGCCGCTGCCCGGAGGTCCCCACAGCAGCATCGACCGCGGCGGCGAGGTGCCCCTCAGCATCCCGCCGAGAAAAGTTCCGGGCCCGAGCAGGGCGGCGTGCCCGGCAACCTCGTCCACGCTGCGAGGACGCAGGCGCTCGGCCAAGGGGATGCGTTCGCGAGGAGCGGCGCCCGCCGCGCGCGGCGCAGCGCTGCCTTCGTCTCCGGACGATTCGCCTCCGAAGAGGGAAGGCTGGTTGGTTCTTCCCACGGGTTCAGCGCGGCGAGGCCGGACAGGAATCCGACGGCGGAGTCTCGACCGCGGCTTTGGCAATGGTGCCGAGCCCGACGCCGATCCACGGCATGGCCAGCACGCCCTGGAGCACCAGCGAGAAGAACTGCACGGCGTTGAGCACGATGCCGTAGGCCACCGCCTCGGGCTGGGGGACGTCGTAAACGCCCAGCGCGTACACCGAAGCGATCTGGAACACGCCGACCATGCCCGGCGGATTGGGCAGCGCCGTGCCGAGGCCCACGCACACGAAGACCACGAAGGCCGCCGCCACCGGCAGGTCGAAGCCGAAGGCCTGGATGAGCAGCCAACTCGACAGGATGGGCAGCAGCCACAGCGCCAGCGTGATGACGAAGACGGCGCCGACCAGGCGGCGGTCCGGAAGGATCTGCAGCCCCTGGCGGGCCACCCTCAGCATCTTGCGCAGCTTTTCGCCGGCATGCACCGACAGCACGCGCGCCAGGGTGCGATCGTAGAAGCGTTCGCCGTGAAGCCAGAAGCCGACCACGAGCAGGAGAAGACTCGAGAACATGACGAGGCTGCCGGTCGAAGCGCGGTGGGCCCACGGCGGCAGGTCCGCCATCATCAGGGTCCAGTGCACGAGCAGCACCATCACCGCCGTGTCCATCATCTTCTCGAAGACCCAGTTGCCGACGATGGCCGGGATGGGCAGCCCCGTCTTCCACGACAGGAGCAGGGGACGGGCCGGCTCCCCGAGGCGGAAGGGAAGCACGTTGATGAGCATGTAGGACACCGACACGACCTGCCACATCAGCGGGTAGGGCAGGCGGGCCAGGGGTGTCAGTTCGACCTGCCAGCGCAGGGCGCGCAGCAGCTGGATGGCCAGGCTGACGAGGAAGGCCGCGATCACCCAGCGCCCGTCGAAGCTGCGCAGGGCCGCGCCCACCTCGGACAGGTCCACCTTGTGCAACGCCATCCACAGGCAGAGCGCGCCGATGGCCGTGCCAACGGCCATCTTGCCCATGGCGCGGGTGTGGGTCATGGCCGAAGGATTCTCTTCGACAGCACCTTGCCGTCGTCGGCCATCTCGTAAACCAGCGGCACCCCGGTATCGATGTTGAGTTCGAGCACCTGCTCACGCGTCAGGTTGTCGAGCTGCATCACGATGGAGCGGAGGCTGTTGCCGTGGGCGGCGACGATCACGTTGCGGCCCTTGCGAAGCTCGGGAAGGATGCGCGCGTCGAAGTAGGGCAGCGTGCGCGCGGCGGTGTCCTTCAAGCTCTCGCCTTCGGGCGGCGGCACGTCGTAGCTGCGGCGCCAGATGTGCACCTGGTCCTTGCCGTACTTCGCGGCCGTCTCGGCCTTGTTGAGGCCCTGGAGGGCGCCGTAGTGGCGCTCGTTCAGGGCCTTGTCGCGTTCGGTGGGCAGGTCGCTGCGGCCGAGCACCTCGAGGATGATGCGCAGGGTTTCCTGGGCGCGGACAAGATCGGAGGTGAAGGCGATGTCGAAGTCGGCGCCGGCCTCCTTCAGGAGCTCACCGGCGCGGCGGGCCTCGGTGAGGCCGAGGTCGGTGAGGGGGACGTCCACCCAGCCGGTGAAGCGGTTTTCCAGGTTCCATTGGGACTGACCGTGTCGGACGAGGGCGAGAATGGGCACCGGGCTCTCCTTCGGGAATTTGCGGGCGACCGAGTCTATGGGCGCAGCCCGTGACAGTCCACGCGGGGGCGGCGGCTGCGGGGATCGCTTGGGGCCGTCCGAAGGCCCACCGCCGGTTGTCCCCTACGCCCGTCCTGTCTAGTATCCGCCCGCCGCGCTCGAGGGGACGTAGCTCAGCTGGGAGAGCGCCTGAATGGCATTCAGGAGGTCGGCGGTTCGATCCCGCTCGTCTCCACCACCTAAGACAGTACGCGGCCAAGATACGCCGGTCGCCCGAAAGGGCGCCGGCGTTTTTCGTTTGGGAGGGGGCTTGTGGCGGGGCCCACGAAAGCGAGCCGGAAATGGGCGGCCGGCGGCCCAACGGGCCGGGAAAAGAAACCGGGAAACGAGCGGGACGGACCGCGGCCGTCAGGCCCCCGCCTTCGCCTCCGCCGCCTGCTTGAACTCGCGCACCGAGTCCCGCACCGCCGTGCTCTCGAAGGCCCGGCGGACGATGCCCGGAACCCACAGGCCGACGTCGATGGCCTGGGTGCAGGTCGCTTCCACGAGGCCCGGCTCCAGTTCGACCAGGTCGTAGCGGCCCTCGATGGCTTTGAGGTCCCCGGTCGTCATCTTCCAGGTCAGCAGGCCGGGGCGCTCGCTGTCGTAGGCCAGCGTGTAGGTGATGGTCTTCAGGATGGCGTCCAGCTCGTAGCGGACGGTCCAGCGGCCGGCCGCGTCGTCGGCCTCTTCGATGCGCGCCGAGCGGATCACGCCGAACCACTCCGGGTACTTCGCAAAGTCGACCAGCGTGTCGAAACAGAGGTCGAGGGGGGCCCGGACCACCTCGGTGTGCGACTGGGATTCCATGCGCGGGACGCTAGGGGGGCATCCTCGACTTGTCAACGAAGGTGTGGCGCTATGCCGCCCTCGTGGCGGGCAGGGAAACCATCCTCGTGATCGGCCGTGACGCCCTGGCCCACGATGTCGTGCGCGCCATGGTGGCCGCCGATGCCGATCGCCGCGTCGTGGTCGTCTCGACCACCGCCGCCGCCGGCGACAAGCTCCTCGATCCTGCTTCTCCCTCCTGCGCGCGCGAGCTGGCCGACCTGCTGCTCGACCTGCAGCCGTCGACGCTCGTGGTGCTGGCCCTGTCGTGGTCGCCGGTCACGCCGGCCGAGCCGTGGGCGACGGACGCGGCGCTGGCCGACGTGATCGTCTCCGCCCTCGAGCGCGCGGTGGAAAGGGGCGCAAGCGCTCCGGCCCTGCTGATGCTGTCGTCCACGGCTGTATACGGCGTGGCCGTGGACTCGCCCCTGGTCTTCGATGAGCGCAGCCGCCTGCCGCGCGAAACGGTGTTCGCTTCCGCTCACGCGCGCTGGGCCGAGGGCCTGCGTGCGGTGGAGCGCCGCCTCGTCACCTGGGCGGTGACGAGCGGAGTGCGCGTGGGCGTGCTGCGCACCGCGAGTGTGCTCGGCGGCCCCGTGGACAGCCCCCTCGGTGCCCTTCTGAAAGCGGCCTTTCCCGTGCGTGTCCTCGGCTACGACCCGCCTTGCCAGGTGATCCACTACGACGACCTCGTCTGCGGCATCGTGCTCGCCATCGACCAGCGCTGCGGCGAAGTTCTTAACCTGGTGGGCCGCCAGGTGGTGCCGCTCTCGAGGCTGCTGGCCGCCGCCGGCGTCTTCGCGCCGCCCCTGGCCGGGCCGCTGGCCGACCGCGTTGCACCCGCGGCCATGGACGGGGCGCACCTTCGCTGGCGCACGCTTGCGGACGGCACGCGTGCAACTGCCCTTCTCGGTTTCCGTCCCCAGAAAAGTTTGGAGGATTGCCTGCGTGCGTGGAAGTAAACCCGGCCGTCGCGTTGCCGACATCGAGCCCATCGTGTGGAAGGCCGGACGCCTGAGCCTGCTCGACCAGAGGAAGCTGCCGCATGTGGAGACCCACCTCGCGCTGAAGGGCGCGGCCGACTCGGCGCGTGCCATCCGCGACCTCGTGGTGCGCGGCGCGCCGGCCATCGGCGTCACCGCCGCCTTCGCGCTGGCCCTGGAAGCGAGCCGCTTTCGCGCGGGCCGCGTGGAGGAGGACTTCGAGAAGGCGGCTGCCGTGCTGCTGGCGGCGCGGCCGACGGCGGTGAATCTGGCCTGGGCGCTGGAGAGGCAGAGGCGCGTGCTGCGCGCCATGGACGCGCCGACGCCGGCGTTGGCGGCCCGCGCCCTGCGCGCCTCGGCCGAAGCGATGCTGGCCGAGGACATCGCGGCCAACCGCGCGATGGGCGCGGCCGGCGCCTCGCTACTCTCGCGCGGCGACGTGCTCACCCACTGCAACGCCGGCGCCCTGGCCACGGCCGGCTACGGCACGGCCCTCGGCGTGATCCGCGCCGCGTGGGAGAAAGGCCGCCGCTTCGGCGTCTACGCCACCGAAACGCGCCCGTTCCTGCAGGGCGCCCGGCTGACGTCCTGGGAACTCGTGAAGCTCGGCATCCCGACCACCCTCGTCACCGACGGCATGGTCGGCGCGCTGCTCGCCAGCGGCCGCATTGGCGCGGTGGTGGTCGGCACCGACCGCACCGCGGCCAACGGCGACGTGGCCAACAAGATCGGCACCTACACCATCGCGGTGCTCGCGCGCCGCCACGGCGTGCCCTTCTACGTGGCGGCGCCCACATCCTCGATCGACCTCGACTGCCCGACCGGCGCCGACATCCCCATCGAGGAGCGTGGCGAGCGCGAAGTGACGCACATCGGCGGCAAGCGCATGGCAGCGCACGGCGTGTCGGTCTTCCACCCGGCCTTCGACGTGACGCCGGCCGAGCTGGTGACGGCCTTCGTTACCGAGGCGGGCGTGGTGCGCGGCGACTTTAGCCGCGGCCTGGCGCGCGCGGTGAAGGCGGCGGAGAAGGCGCTGGCGGCGAAGAAGCCGGCGAAGAAGCCGGCGAAGCGGGCCGCTAAGAAGAAGGCGTCAGTTCGCCGCTGAAGCCGGCGGCGCTTCTACGTCGAAGGACGCGTGGCCGGCCGCGGCCAGGCGGCCGCGCAGCTCGTCGAGGGCCTTGCCCTTGGGCAGGCGTCCGACGTTGACGCGGTAGAGAGGCTCGCCGCCCGACTTCACTTCGATCATCGTCACGTCGGGAAAGTCGGCGGCCAGCTCGCCCTGCAGTTCTTTGGCGCTGCCGCGGTGGCGGAAGGCGCCCACCTGAAGCGTGCGCATCGGAAGGTTGGCGGCCGGCTTGGCCGTCACCGCTCCGGCATCGGCGGGAGGAAGGCTGATCCCCGCGGCGGGACTGGCCGGCGCCACCGCGACCGGTGGAGCGGCACCATCGGCCGCCGGCGTCGGCGCCGCGCCCTCGGCAGCAGGCGCATCACCCACCTCGGCCGGCGCCGCCTCGCTACCCGGTCTCTTCGGAGGAGTGATGGTGACTTCGTAGCGCTCCGCGCCGCTGCCGACCTGCGCGTGAGCCGCCGGCGCCGCGAAGCAGCAAGCGGCGACCGCCAGCGCTGTGCCGACATGGCGCGCCGCACCCGCGCGGCGGGGCATCGTCCCGTGGCTGCGCAGCACCAACGCTTCAAGCCTTGGCGACAACGGAGACGTCCCCGCGCAGCCTGGCGCTCAAGGCGGCGTGCGCGTTCGAACCGATGCTGCCCGGCGCCGTCTCCACCCGCGCGAGGCGCTTCGAGCGTGCCAGCAGCTTGTCGCGGCGGCGGGCCACCTCGGCCAGGCGGGCGGCCGAGATCTCGCCGTCGGCCATCGCCGCGGCGAGCGCGGCGTGGGCCTCGCGGATGAGGGACGGCGTGGCGCAGACCAGGCAGCCGTCGCAGCCCGCAAAGATGGACAGCACGGCCGCCCGGCCCACCTGGAAGTGGTCGGCGACGGCCTTCATCTCGAGGTCGTCGGAGATCACGTAGCCGTCAAAGCCGAGGTCGCGGCGCAGGCAGCCGTCGATGGCCAGGGGGCTCAGCGTGGCCGGCATGGCCGGGTCGATGGCCTCGCAGACCACGTGGGCCGTCATGATCATCGGCAGGCCCTGGGAGATAGCGCGGGCGAAGGGGCGGAACTCCAGGCTGCGCAGGCGCTGGAGGTCGTGGGTGGCGGCGTGGAGGACGGGCAGGGCCAGGTGGGAGTCCAGGGCCGTGTCGCCGTGGGCGGGGAAGTGCTTGCCGCAGGGCAGGATGCCGCCCTCGATGAGGCCCTGGAGATAAGGCAGGGCGTTGTGGACGACTTCCTCCGGCGTGGTCCCGAAGGCCCGGTCGCCGATGATGGGGTTGTCCGGATTGGTGTGGACGTCGAGGACCGGCGAGAAGGTCAGGTTGAAGCCGGCCTCGCGAAGCTCGGCGGCGTGGGCCCTGGCCACGTCCTTCAGCAGCCCCGGGTCGCCGTTCCTGGCCATCACCAGGGAGGGCGGGAAATGGGTGAAGTCGGCGGGCATGCGGTGGACGCGGCCACCCTCGTGGTCGATGGCCAGCAGCAGGTCCGGCCTTTCCTCGAGCAGGGCCGCCGTGAGGCGGCGAAGCTGTTCGGTGGAGACGATGTTGCGGCGGAACAGGATGACGCCGAGGGGCCGGATCTCCCGGAGCAGGGCCAGGGCTTCCTCGTCCAGTTCCGGGCCGGGCAGGCCGATGATGAGCATGTCGCCGGGGGCAACCTTGGCGGCTTCGCCGCGGTGGGCCTCGCCGCCGGCCTGCGCCCTTGCCGTTTCCGCCGCCTTCCCGTTCACCACCGCCGCCCCGTCTTTTTCCGCTGTTTTCACCGCATCCGCCGCCTTTGGTATCGGCGGAGAATAGCACAGGGTCGCGCGCGAGTCCGAGTGCCGCGCGCCGCCCGGCGGGGCGTCCTGTGCCCGATCGGGAGCCGTGTAGACTCCACTCCACCTGCGTGATAGCCGGGGCCCGTCTGGAACGAGGATCGCAGCGGTTGGCCGCTGCGAGGGCAGCGGCGACGGCCTGGCCGTCGCTTGGAAAGAGGGTGCCGCAGGAAACTCGCTATATCGCTGTCGAGGGCGCCATCGGTGTCGGAAAGTCCTCGCTGTCGCGAGCCCTGGCCAAGCACTACGGGGCCAGGCTCGTCGGCGAACCGGTGGAGGAAAACCCGTTTCTTCCGCGGTTTTACGAGGAGCCCGAGCGCTACGCCCTGACCGCCCAGCTCTCGTTCCTGGTGGAGCGCTACCGCCAACAGGAAGAACTGGTCCAGATGGACCTGTTCGAGCAGTCGGTGGTGACGGATTATCTCTTCGCGAAGGACCGCATCTTCGCGGGGCTGACCCTGGCGCCCGACGAACTCGCCCTCTACGAGAGGATCTACGGGCTGCTGGACGCCAGGATACGAAAACCGGACCTCGTCGTTTTCCTGGATGCCCAGGTCGAGGTACTGCTTAGAAGACTGAAGAAGCGCGACCGGCCGTATGAACGCAAGATCGGCCGGGCGTATGTGGAGAAGGTCGCGGAAGCCTACAGGAGGTTCTTCCACGGCTACAGGGACACCCCGCTGCTCGTCGTCAGTTGCTCGGACATCGACTTTGTCGAAAATGGCGGCCACCTGGTCGACCTCGTTCGGGAGATCGGATCGATGGGACAGGGAGTCCAGGTTTACGTGCCGCTTGGATCCAGTTGAGCGTCACCGCCTAGGCGGCGGCGCCTGCTGAGCGGGCCCGGAACTCGCCGGGCCGCTCGGGACCGAGACGGAGGTCGAAAGTTGGAACGGCAGACGCACGGCGGGCCTTCTGCGCCCGTCCCTCGCGAGGGCCGCAGCTACCGACACTCCTTCTCCTTACGGGAGGTCGGACGATGGCAACGCGGGCTGCGAGCTTCGAAGATTCCAAGGTAACCGTACCGGCTGTCCTCGCCGCCAAGGGCGAGCGCAAGCTCGCGATGGTGACGGCCTACGACTACACGTTCGCGCGCCTGGCCGATCGCGGCGGCGCCGATCTGCTGCTGGTGGGCGATTCGCTGGCCATGGTCGTGCAGGGCGGCGAGAACACCCTCGGCGTGACCATGGACGAGATGGTCTACCACACGCGCATGGTCTCGCGCGGAAGGCGCCGCGCCCTTGTGGTGGCCGACATGCCCTTCCTCTCCTACCAGGTGTCGGTGGAAGCCGCCGTCGCCAACGCCGGCCGCCTCCTGAAAGAAGGCGGCGCCGAAGCGGTCAAGCTCGAAGGCGGCGTGCACGTGGCCGAAGCCGTGCGGCGCCTGGCCGACATCGACATTCCCGTGATGGGCCATGTGGGGCTGACTCCCCAGTCCGTGCACCGCATGGGCGGCCACAAGGTCCAGGGCCGCCGCGGCGGCCGCGCGGCCGGCGGCCGCGAGCGCCTTCTCGAAGACGCGCTTGCGCTCGAGGAAGCCGGCGCTTTCGCCATCGTGCTGGAAGGAATGCCGGCCGACCTGGGCGCCGAGATCACGGCGGCGCTTTCGATCCCGACCATCGGCATCGGCGCCGGTGCCGACTGCGACGGGCAGGTGCTGGTGATGCACGACCTGCTCGGCCTCGAGGAGCGCATCGCGCCCAAGTTCGTCAAGCGCTACGCCGAGCTCGGCAAGCAGGCCACCGAGGCTTTTGCGGGCTACGTCGGCGAGGTGCGCCGCGGCGCCTTCCCGACGGCCGCGCATTCGTTCTCCACGCCGCGCGCCGTGCCCCTGCTGAAGGAAGCCTGAGCAGAGGGGCGTCATGAAGATCGTTCGCTCGATCGCCAAGATGCAGGAAATCAGCCGCCAGGCCCGCGCGGGCGGGCTGGTGGTCGGCTTCGTGCCGACCATGGGCTACCTGCACGACGGGCACCTCGCGCTGGTGCGCCAGGCCCGCGAGTCGGCTCAGGTGGTCGTCGTTTCGATCTTCGTCAATCCCACCCAGTTCAACAGTGCCGAGGACTTCGAGAACTATCCCCGCGACGACGGCGCCGACGCGGCCATGCTCGAGGAAGAGGGCGTGGACGTGCTCTTCCTTCCGCCGGCCGACGAAGTGTATCCGCCGGGAGCGGCGTCGCGGGTGTCGGTGTCGGGTCTTACCGATGAGCTTTGCGGGCGCTACCGGCCGGGGCACTTCGAGGGCGTGGCCACGGTGGTCGCGGCCCTGCTGAACATGGTGCTGCCGGATTTCGCGGTGTTCGGGCGCAAAGATTTCCAGCAGCTGCAGGTGGTGAAGCGCATGGTGCGCGACCTGCATTTCCCCGTCCGAATCGTCGAGGGTGACACCGTGCGCGAGCGCGACGGCCTGGCGATGAGTTCGCGCAACGCGCGGCTGGCGCCCGGCGACCGCGAGTCGGCGGCGGTTGTTCGCACGGGCCTGCTCGCCGCGGCGGCCGCTTACGGCGCCGGCGAGCGTGATGCTGCGGCGCTGGTAGCGGCGGCCTCTTCCGTCCTCGATCGCTGCGGCGCGCTTCGCGTCGAGTATCTCGAAGTCGTCGATCCCGAGACGATCCGGGCCGCATCCGTGGCCGACGATCGCTGCGTGATGGCGGTAGCTGCATGGCTCGGCCCCGTGCGGCTCATCGACAACATCCACTTGGCCGACCCAACCCCCGTCCATGAACGGTTGTCGACCGGCGTTCCCCTGCGGAGCGTGGCGGCAAACTGAACTTCCCGGGAGAAACGATTCCATGCAGAGCAACATGCGCAAAATGCTTCGCGGCAAGATCCACCGTGCCAACATCACCGGCGCCGACCTTCACTATGAAGGCAGCGTAACGATCGACCCGGACCTCCTGCGCGGGGCCGGGATCATCCAGAACGAGGCGGTGTGCATCTGGGACGTGAACAACGGCGAACGCTTCGAGACCTACGCCATCGAGGGCCAGCCGGGCTCGGGCGTGGTCTGCGTCAACGGCGCCGCGGCCCACAAGGTGAACGTGGGCGACCTCATCATCATCGCCGCCTTCGGCTGGATGCCCGAGGAAGAGGCCCTGGCCTGGAAGCCCAAGGTCGTCTTCGTGGACGACCGCAACCGCCCCGTGGACCTCGGCCGCCAGCACGAAATCGCCGGCCAGGCCCACCTGAAAAAAGTCTGGGGCTAAAAACCCGGGACAGGTACAGGTTTCTTCGAAACCTGTACCTGTCCCGGGTTTTCGCGCGTTCAACCTGCGCGGGGGGCGTGGTAGGGTCGGGCGATGGCGAAGTCGGCGGCGCGCACCAAGGAGACCAGCGGTCGCGTTGCGGACAACCGCAAGGCCTTCCACAACTACTTCATCGAGGAGACGCTCGAGGCGGGGATGCAGCTGACGGGTACTGAGGTCCGCTCGGCGCGCGAGGGCGGCGTCAACCTGACCGACTCCTACGTGAGGATCGACAAGAGCGAGGCCTTCCTGGTGGGTTGCCGCTTCGCCCCTTACAAGCCCGCCGGGGTGGCCGCCAACCACAATCCGGACCGGCCCCGCAAGCTCCTGCTGCACCGCCGCCAACTCGACCGCCTGGCCGGCCGCGTGAAACTCGAGGGCCTCACCCTCGTCGTCACCAAGATCTACTTCGACAAGAACGGCCGCCTGAAGGCCGAACTCGGCCTGGCCAAGGGCAAGAAGCTCCACGACAAGAGGGCCACCGCCCGCGACCAGGACGCCAAGCGCGAAATCGCCCGCGCCATGCGCCGCCGCGCGTGAAACCCGGTGAAACCCGGGACAGGTACAGGTTTCGCGGAGCGAAACCTGTACCTGTCCCGGGTTTCGGGTTTCACGCGAGGGTGAACCAGAAGGTGGCGCCTTTGTTGATGTGTCCTTCGGCCCAGACGCGGCCGCCGTGGTGGCGCACGATGCGGTCCACCGTCGCCAGCCCAATCCCGGTGCCCTCGAACTCGTCCGTGCGGTGCAGCCTCACGAAGGGCCGGAACAGCTTGCCCGCCTGGGCGGGATCGAACCCCACGCCGTTGTCGCGCACGAAATAGACGCCCTGGTGGGTGCGCCCGAAGGCGATGCGCGGCCGGGGCGTCGAGCGGCTGAACTTCCAGGCGTTGTCGAGCAGGTTCTGCAGCACCAGCGACATCATCCCGGCATCGGCCACGGTTTCCAGGCCCTCCTGGACCACCACTTCCACTTCCCGGTCGGGCTCCGCAATGCGCAGCTCGCGGAGGATGCCGCTCGCGATCTCCGACAGGTCTACGGGAGTGTCGTTGCGCGTCGCCCGGGTCAGACGCGAAAGCGAGAGCAGCCCGTCGATGAGTCCCGCCATGCGCACCGACGAAGCGCGGATGCGCTCGAGGTGCTCGCGCGAAGATTCTGAAAGGCTCCCGCCATCCTCTTCCAGAACCAGCTCGCTGTAGCCCGCCATCGCGCGCAACGGCGAACGCAGGTCGTGGGAGACCGAGTAGCTGAAGGCTTCGAGCTCGTCGACGGCCCGCTCGAGTTCGGACGTGCGCTCCTTCACCCTCTCCTCGAGGACGGCATTGAGCGTGCGGATCTCCTGCTCGGCCGCACGGATCGCGGTGATGTCGAGCGTGGCGCCGAACATGCGCACCACGTCGCCGTGCTCGTCCTTCTCGGCGCGCGCCGTGGTGTGCACCGTCGCCACTCCCTCGCTCACGACGTCGCGCTGGCGATACTCCACCACCACGTCGCCGCTTCCCCCCGGCGCCCCAGCCGCCGCCATGGACCGGATCACGCGGTCGAAATCGTCGGGGTGCACGAAGGATAACGCGGTATCCAGCGGGATCTCGGTGCCCCCGTCGCGCAGCGTGGCCGACTCCAGCCCCGGCACCTTGTTGCTGAGCCACATCACGCCGCGCCGGAAATCGATCTCGAACGTGACGATGCCGGCCACGCGCTGGGCTTCCTCCAGGCGCAGGCGGCTGCGGTGGAGTTCGGCCTCGATGCTGCGACGCCGCGTGATGTCGTGGATGATGGTGAGCATCAGCCTCTCGCCGCGCACGTCCATCAGGTAGCCGATGATCTCGACCTGCCTCTGGGTGCCGTCGCTGCGATGGAAGGTGTACTCGGCCGGACCGGGATCGGTGCCCTGCTGAAGCGCGGCGAGGTTGCGCGCGGCCTGGGCCATGCCGTCTTCGTCCAGGATGCCGAGTTCGAGGATGTTGCGCCCCTCGCTCCCCTCGCGGTCCACGCCCGCGATCTCGGCGGCCGCCACGTTCAGGCGGCCCAGCCGTCCGTCCAGGTGGAGAAGGATGTAGCCGTCGGGCGCGAACTCGAAGATGCGCTGCCACAGCTCCTCGCCCTCGCGAAAGGCCTGCTCGCGTTTGGTCGCCGCGGCCGCGGCGCGGTCGGCGTCGTCCCAGATGCGCCGCAGCTGCAGGACGCCGAGGAAGAGCAGGACGGAGACGAAAACAACGAGCAGTTCCTCGAGGACGAGGCTCGGCACGTCGCGCGTGCCGCGGACGTGCTCGATGAAGACGATCCCGCGGCGCACCGCGCTGAAGCCGGCAGCAGCCGCCAGGGTCCACCACGCTGCACGGGTGTGGGGCGCGCGCGGCGCGCGAATGGCGACGACCGCGACGGCCGATTGGACAACCAGCGACAGGAATACGAAAAAGGTGGCCATTTTCCGCCCGCCGGGCGCGATATCCTTTATCCCCCGAACCGGAAACAGGGAAGTGGGGGCACCCGTGGAAAGGGAAGGGCGCCCTAGCGGGCCTGGCGCCAGCGCAGCACGAACTTTTCTTCGGTCATGGTCTGCGGGGACTTGATGCGGGAGAAGACGGGGTCCGCCGAGCGAAGCTCCTTGATCCGGGCCAGGGCGTCCTTGCCGTTGGCGATGCCGTGGCGGGCCAGGTAGCAGCCGATGACCACCCCCGTGCGGGCGTTGCCGTCGGAGCAATGGACGAAGGTGGGGCTGTTGCGGCCTTCGATCTCGGCGTCGATGGCGTCGAGCACCAGTTCCATGGCCTGCTCGGTCATGGTGTTGGCGTCCTCGATGGCGTAGCGCTCGATCTCCACCACGACGCCGCGCGACTCGCCGAGCTTTTCGAGGGTGTCTTCGTAGGGCTGGAAGACTTCGCCCGGAGCGTGCTCGAAGTTTTCCTCTTCCGGAAGCAGGTTGATGACGGAGTGGATGCCGGCGTCGAGCAGGGCGGCCATGCGTTCGGCCGTGGACTTCTCGTCGCGCCCGCCCGGCCAGGATCCGGCGAGCAGGCTTCCGGGGACTACCCAGTAGGTACCGGGAAAGGGTGGGGTACTGCTGGGATCGCTCACCGGATTCAGGAGGGGACGCAGCGGCGTCCAAAGGATTTACGGAACATCACTTAGTTACTCGGCCGCCCGGTCCACGTCAAGCAGGTCGACGGGGCGAAATTCCGGCCGGCGCAGGCCCTGCCGCGCCCGCCGATCGCGGCAGGATCTGTTGATCGAAGCCAGGGCCGAGCGTAGGGTCCGAGCGAAATCGACCGCCGCCCCGGCAAGGAGAAACCCCATGAAAGAGTACGGTCTGTTCATCAACGGCCAGTGGGAGTCCGCCAAGGGCGGCAAGACCGCTCCCTCGATCAACCCCGCCACCGAAGAAGCCTGGTGCAACGTGGCCGTCGCCGACCGCGAGGACGCGCGCAAGGCCGTGGCCGCCGCCAAGGCCGCCCACGACAGCGGCGTGTGGCGGGGCAAGTCGCCCCAGGAGCGCGGCGAGATCCTCCAGCGCGTGGCAGCCGCCATGTTCGAGCGCCAGGACGAGCTGGCGGCGGCCGAAGTGCAGGACGGCGGCGGCACCATCCGCAAGGCCATGAGCATGGACGTGCCGGGCGCCGCCCAGACCTTCTTCCACTACGGCTCCTTCATCCAGGGCGACGAGTACAAGGCCATGCTCCAGGAGGACTACGAGGAGACGGTCCCCATCCCGAGCAAGAACCTGGTGGTGCGCGAGCCCATCGGTGTGTGCGCGGGCATCACGCCGTGGAACTTCCCGATGATCATGGCCTCGTGGAAGATCGCGCCGGCCATCGCGGCGGGCAACTGCGTGGTGCTCAAGCCCGCGTCGGTCACGCCCGTGTCCACGCTGCTCCTCGGCGAGATCTGCACCCAGGCCGGCGTGCCCGCCGGCGTCGTCAACGTGATCAGCGGACCGGGCGGCACCGCCGGCGAAGAGCTGGCCACGCACCCCGACATCGGTAAGGTGGCCTTCACCGGTTCCACCGAGGTGGGCCGCCGCATCATGCAGCTCGGGGCTGGCACGCTGAAGAAGGTGACGCTGGAGCTCGGCGGCAAGTCGCCCAACATCATTCTGCCCGACGCCAACCTGGACACGGCGGCGCTCGGCGCCCTGTTCGCTACCTTCATGCACCAGGGCCAGATCTGTGAGTCGGGCACCCGCATTCTCGTCCACGAACGCGTGCACGACGAGTTCATGGAGAAAATGCTGGCCGGCATGTCGCGCATCAAGATCGGCGACACCATGGACCCGACCACGGGCATGGGCCCGCTGGTGAGCGCCTCCCAGCGCGAGACCGTCGAGAAGTACGTGGAGCTCGGCCACGAGCAGGGCGCCAAGTGCGTGGCCGGTGGCAAGCGCCCCGACGGCATGAGCAAGGGTTACTACTACGAGCCCACCGTCTTCGACTGCGTGGACAACAGGATGCGCATCGCCCAGGAAGAGATCTTCGGGCCGGTGGTGTCGGTGATACGCTTCAAGGACGAGGACGAAGCCGTGCGTATCGCGAACGACTCGGTGTACGGGCTGGGCGGCGCGGTGTGGTCGGAGAACACCGACCACGCGGTGGCGGTGGCCCGCCGCATCGAGACGGGGACCGTGTGGATCAACGACTACCACATGATCAACGTCCGTTTCCCCTTCGGCGGCTACAAGCAGAGCGGCGTGGGACGCGAGCTCGGCAAATGGGGCCTGGCCGAGTACCACGAGACCAAGCACATCCACGTGGGCCAGAGCACGCCTCCCGAGGGCAAGTTCTACTTGGGACTGCTGCTCAACTGATCGCGCGCGGCGGCGGCGAAAGCCGCCGCCGCGCTTCCCTGGAGCGATGATGACCACCGTTCGCCTTTCCCCCCGCGCCGCCCAGGTGCTCGACCGCATCCGCGCCGAGCGCAGCGGACCCCTTTCCTTTGTGATCGATGGCGGCTGCTGCGAGGGCACCGCGCCGCATCTCTACGAAGACGCCGTCCTCACGTCGGCCGCCGAGAAGGCCGCCGAAGTCGACGGCATCCCGGTCTACCTGCAGTCGGCGATGATCGAGCCCTACCGAAACGCCGACGTTACCATCGACGTCATCGACGAGCCCCTCTCCGAAGCCATGTCCCTGGAAACCGCCCAAGGCCTCCGCTTCGTCCTCCGCGAAAATCCGAAAAACCCGGGCGAGCCGCGAGCCGGCGAGCGGCGAGATCCAGACGCCTCCTCGAAGCGGATCCTGTAGAAAAAACCCGGGACAGGTACAGGTTTTCGCGCAGCGAAAACCTGTACCTGTCCCGGGTTTCAAAAAGGCCGAGCCGCCTGGACCAGGCGGTCGGACTCGAGGAGGTGCTCGAAATCGTCGGCGAGGCGCTGGGAAGCGGCGAGCACTTGCTTCCAGATGCGCTGGCGCTCGGCGGTGGAGTAGGCGACGAAATCCTCGCGGTCGGGAACCTTGCCGCCCGGAAGCGTGGCCACGAACTCGCGCGACGGCGCGACGAACACCGTGCGCGCCAGCAGCGGCCCCGTGGCCCGGCGCCACGTGAGCATCTTGTCGAACCAGCCGGGCACGATGCTGTCGAAGAAGTGGGGGTAGAGCACCAGCCCCGGCGGCGCCTCGAAGTCCATCGCGAAGTGGTAGTCGGTGATGCCGCCGTCGCGGTACAACCCCCGCGGCCCGCCGGGCACGTCCTCGATGGCCGCCATCACGAGCGGAATGGAGCCGCTGGCCAGCGTGGCCGCGCGCAGGTTGGCCGCGTCCAGGCGCGCGTGGCGGGTGGCGAGGTCGCCGAAGCCGAACACCGGTGCGGCGGTCGCGTGAAAGACCACCCTTTCGAAGAACACCCCGAGCAGGCGCCGCGACACCGCGTTGGCCGCCGCCGCCGCGCCAAGCCCGAGGACGAGCGCTGCCCGCGCGTCGGTGGCAGCCGGCCTGCGGCTGCGCACGGTGCCGACGTGGAGGCGAAGGTGGGGATGGGCCAGCGGATCGTCGCCGCCGGCCAGCATCACGTCGAGGATGCGGCGGCTCTCGTCCGTCACCTCGACCGGCGTCGGCTTCCTCTCGTAGGCCTGCGCGACGTAGGCCTCCTCGAAACGGTCGAAAGCCGCCGCCGGGTCGGCCTGGGCATGGCAGGTGTGGCGAAAAGCCCCGATCGACGTGCCGAAGGCGTGCAGGGGCGCCGACCGCCCCGCGACGAAGCGCCGCGCGAGCATCCGGTCGAGGCGCGACAGGACCAGCCACTTCGGCCCGCCGGAGGCACCGAGCATCGTGGAGAAGTCGTCGGGCCGGAAGCCCTCTCTGCGGATCGTCGCCAGGGCCTCGGGGCCGGCGCGCACGACCAGGCTGGGGGCGGGGCGAGCTGCTGGGGATGCCATGGGTGGAGAGGAGGGCCGCTGCGGCCGGGCCGCCGCAGCCCTATCCGCCGCCCATCTGCTTGGCAACAAGCCCCCCGCGCGGCTCGCCTCGAGGAACCTCGTCGGCTACCTTGCGCCCCGGCGACGCCGACCGCCGCCAGGGGGGAATCATCATGCGCGACAAGATCACGGCGACCATCTTTATGGCGGTGCTGCTGGCCGCAGGGCCCGCCGCCGCCGGCAGCCCCTGCGGCGACGTCAACAAGACCGGCACCGTCACCTCGTCCGACGCCCTGTCGGTGCTCAAGTTCGCCGTCGGCCAATCGATCACCCTGCTGTGCGACCCGTCCGGCGGCATCCTCAAGACCGGCCAGACCAAATGCTACAACACCGCTGGGGCCGAGATTTCATGCGCCGGCACCGGCCAGGACGGCCAGACCGGGCTCGGCGCCGCCCGCAGTTTTACCGACAACGGCAACGGCACCGTCACCGACGCCACCACCGCTCTCGTGTGGGAGAAGCTCTCCGACGACGGCAGCATCCACGACAAGGACAACAAGTACACCTGGCTCGAGGCCGTCACGGTGAAGATCGCGGGCCTCAACGCCGCCAACTTCGCCGGCCATGACGACTGGCGCCTGCCGAACCGGTTCGAGCTGGATTCGCTGGTGAACCTCGGCGCCTCCGGTCCCTCCACCTACCCGCCCTTCCACACGTCCTGCGCCGCGTCCTGCACGGTCACTTCGTGCAGTTGCACGCGCCCGGACTACTACTGGACGTCGTCCACCTACGTCGGTTCCGCCTCTTACGCCTGGACCGTGTACTTCGCCGCCGGCGACGCGTTCTCCGGCATGAAACCCACCGCCTACTACGTCCGCGCGGTGCGCGGCGGAGTGTGAGGCGGGGCTTACGCGCCCCCGCGAGTATCTCCCCGGATGTCTCGCCCCGGCTGCGCCCACGAACTTTCAGCTTGCCGCCCCCCGCCGGCGGCCTTATAGTCGCCATGCTTCAATGATGAACACCTTGGGGGCGATCTGGTCTCGACGAGGGTCATGAAGCAGGAGCTGCACGCCGAGCGCTTTGCCGACTCGTTAATCCGGTAAAAAACAACGTAACTGCGGATAACACCGATTACGCTCTCGCTGCCTAATTAGGCGGCGGGCGTCCTGCCCAGACACTCCCGATGTGTGGAACAGGGCGTAACAATTCGGGATAGGGATCCGGCGCTACGCCTTCTGGTGCCGGCCCGAAACAGTAGACGGCTGGTTCGTCGGGAGCCTGTTCTGGGGCGCTCCGCCGAATGAGATTAAATCCAGGACTAAGCGTGTAGAGGTTTTTGTGGATTACTTTCGGACGGGGGTTCGATTCCCCCCGCCTCCACCACCTTCCTGGCCCGCCGGATCGCGGCGGGCCGTCTCCCGCGGAGGTCGATGGAGAGCGCGACACGTCCCCGAAGCTGGCGAAGTTTTGCGCACGCGCTCTGCGACGCGACCAACTCGAGGCCCCGGCGGATCGTGGCCGTGACGCCCTCGCCAGTCGACTCCTGCGCCTCACGAAGCAGGGGCTCCGGTTGGTTGCAGCGGGCGTCTCAGCCGCATCCTGACGCCAGTCAGGCCGTGGAATCCCGGCTTGGACACTGGCTACCCAATCGTCACCACATCCAACTCCGCATCCTTCGCGCGGAGCCTCGCGACCAACACCTTCGCAATCGCCTCGTAAAATCTCCTCCCCGACTCCCCGTGCTCGTGGAAAAACTCATCCATCGCCGCCTTCTCCAGCCACGCCACGCGCGTCGGCTCGGTGGCGTACACGGTGGCCGAGACCGGGTGGCGGTCGAATAGCGAGTACTCGCCGAACATGTCGCCGGGTCCGAGGGTGGCCAGCTTCACTTCGCTCACGCGGTGTTCGTCGCGGGGTAGTTTCACGCTGACGGAGCCCTTCAGGATCACGAAGAGCCGGGAGTTGGAGTGGCTCTCCTCCAGCAGCACGTGGTCGAGGGGCACTTCCTCCACGAAGAAGCGGCTGATCAGGGCGTCGCGGGGCTCCTCCTCGAGCTCGTGGAGGAGGCGGTGGGCGGCCAGGCGAAGCCGGTCTTCTTCGGTGTGGGGCTGGAGATGCTCGCTCATCGGCTCTGGATAGGCGACGGCCGCGTCATCGGCAAGGCGGCGGAAAGCAGGGGCGAGGCGGCGCACGGAAGGCGACGGTAGAAACCACCACGGCACGAGGCAGGCCCGCAATCCGCCGCGTTCCCATCCGCGGGGAAACCCCGATCGGGACTGGACAGGCACCCACGATCTGCTAATCGGACGTGAAACCGACCACGGAGGCCCGTTTTCCCATGCGCACCAACCACCTCTCCAGCTTCGGACTCATCACCATCGGCCTGGCCTGCGCCATTGCGCTCGCGGGCTGCCCTCGCCAGGGCGAAGGCCCGGCCGAGCGCGTCGGCAAGACCATGGACAAGGGAGCCGAAGCGGTCGGCAAGGGCGTGAGCAAGACGGGCGAAGCCATCGAGGACGCGGCCACCGGCCGATAGGCCCGACCGCTCCGGCGTCAGCGCGCGCCGTGGTCCCGGAAGCCTTCCACGAAGGCCCGGTCCACCCTGTCTTTCCAGCGCCGGGCCAGGCGCCCGGAGAAAGCGAGTCCCCACTTGGTGGCCAGCGCTCGCCCTCCTCCGAGGTTGAGCAGGGCAAGCGCGTTGCGCTGCGGCACGAACGCCTCGAGCGCTTCGCCGCGCAGACTTGCGCGAAGGTTCGCGTCCAGCACGGGTCCGGCCCTCACCGCGTAGACCCCGGACTTGGGAACCCAGGCGGCGCCTTCGATGCCCGCGCAATCGCCGGCGGCGAAGAGGCCTGGGCACCCCCGCACCTCCAGCGTGGGGCCGACCCTCACGAAACCCTTGGCGTCGCGGGGCAGCGCCGAGGCCGCCGCCATCTCGCCCGGCGCGGCGCCGGTGGCCCACACCACCAGGTCGGCCGCCAGGTGGCCCGTCGCGAAGCCCACTCCATCTCCGTCTACGAAGACCGCATCCGAGGTGGCCGCCACCTGGATGCCGGCGGCCTCGGCCTCGCGGGCGGCCAGGCGGCGCACGGCCGGGCCGAATCCGGGCAGGAAGCCGGCCGAGCCGCAGACCAGGAACACGTTCGGAGGCGCGCCGGCCGCGGCGAGCCTTGCCCTCAGCGTGAAGGCCAGTTCCACGCCGGCGGCGCCGGCGCCGACCACCGCGACCCGGATCTCGCCCGATCGTCCGGCGCGGACGATTTCGGAAACGCGATCATCGAGCGCGGCCACGAAGTCGCCGATGGGGCGGGTGGCCAGCGCATGCTCGCGCACGCCGGGAAGGTCGAGACCGCGCACTGTGGCGCCGAGGTCGAGGCTGGCAAGGTCGTAGGGCAGGGGACTTGCGCCCTCTACCTCAACGATCCGGCGAACGGGGTCGATGCCGGCGGCGCGGCGCCCGACGAGAGTAGCGCCGCAGCGGCGGGCCAGCGGCGCCACCGCGATCTGGGCCTCGGCCAGGCTGTACTCGCCGGCCACGAAGCCCGGCACCATCCCGGAGTACGTGGCCTCGCTCCTGTCCTCGACGAGGGTGAGCTCTACGCCGGCGGGCGGACTGTCAGCCCAACTCCGCAACACCTGGACGTGGGCGTGGCCGGCCCCGACCAGCACCACGCGGGTGGTGGTGCTCACGGTTGGTCGCCGCTTCGCGAGCCGCAAATCCATGGCGCAACGCGTTGCCGCATCGGCGGGGAATATCCCACCGATGGTAGGAATCGAATCCGCCTCACCGACTTTTCGTGGAAACCTCATGGACGCCTCGCGAAGAACCGGGATAGATTGCGGACTTTGTTGCGGCCTGCCGACCGGGGACCGGATCAGCCAGAGCGCAGCGGGGGAACAGTCGTCCAGCATCCGGGAGCCGTCCGTGGGAAGTTTGCCTCACCGTCATCGTCGCGAAGAAATCGTCAACACCATCACTCACGGTGCGGGCCTGCTGGCCAGCATCATCGGCGCCATCCTGCTGGTGGGCATGTCCCTCGGCAGCCGCAACCCCCTCGAAGTGCCGAGCGTGGTTGTCTACTCGGTGACACTGATCCTGGTGTACCTGTCCTCGACGCTCTACCACGCCGTCGTGCATCCGGAGACCAAGAGCCGCCTCCAGGTCTTCGACCACTGCGCCATCTACCTGCTGATCGCCGGCACCTACACGCCGCTGCTGCTGCTCGGCGTGGGCGGCGTGCTCGGCTGGACCCTGTTCGCGGTGGTGTGGACGATGGCGGCGGTCGGCATGGTCTTCAAGTACTTCTTCACGGGGCGCATGGGCGCGGTTTCCATCACCAGCTACCTCGCCATGGGATGGGTCGCGGTGTTCGCGGGGCCCTCGCTGATGCAGTCCCTTCCGCCGGACACTGTTGTCTGGGTGGTGGCCGGCGGCCTGTCCTACACGCTGGGCAGCTTCGTCTTCCTGTCGAGCCGCCCCTACGCGCACTCGGTCTGGCACCTGTTCGTGCTGGCCGGCAGCACCTGCCACTTCCTCGCCATCGCCGCGCGCGTGGCCTGACGCGCGGGGCGCGTCGTCCCGTCGTCGGCGCGACGCCTCCGGTGCCCTGACGGGCGAAGCGTAACGTCCCGTCGCCTGCGCGCAGGCCCCTTCTAGTTACTGGGTTTATCTGCCGCGTCGCCAGTCCGGTAGTGCAGGGCCAGCCACACCGTTTCGTCGTCCGGCGACGTCCACTCGACGCGGTGCCGGCAGTGGGCGGGGATCATCGCGGCGTCGCCGGGGCCGAAGTCCACGGCGGCATCGCTCGACTCGAAGCGCAAGCGGGCGGCGCCGCTCACCAGCACCACCCATTCGTCGCGCGGCTGGTCGAGCCAGACTTCCGGCGGCGTGGAATGCCCGAACGACACGATGCGCTCGAAGAGGAAGTCGGGGCCGGCGGCGATCTTCTCGAAGACCTCCTCGGCCGGACGAACGTCGAAGGGGCGCAGGATGTTGGCGACGACGGGGAGCTTCATGGTCGTCCTCCTCTCGGACAGGGCGGCTTCAGGTGATGCGCTGGATCCAGCCCAGCACCGCGGCCGCCACGTCGGCCTCGCGGCCGGAAAAAAAGTGATCGGCGCCGGGCACCACGACGGCTTCGGCCGAAGCGGGCAGACGCTCGCGGAGCGATTCGAAATCCGGGCGCGGGCAATAGGTGTCGCGATCGCCGGCCATCACGAGCAAGGGGATGCGGAGGCCGGCGGCCAGTCCCGCGGCGTCGAACATCACCAGGGGCGGGGCGATGGCGGCGACGGCTGCTACTTTCGCAGCGGCGGCTGCGTTCTCCGCCGCCAGCCTCAGCGCGATCACCGATCCGAAGGAATACCCCGCTATGGCGACGTTGGTGAGGCTGGTCGCCTGTCGAAGCGCATCGACGGCGGCGCGGGCATCTTCCACTTCGGGCGCTCCGCCGCCGTGGGAGCCGCCGCTTTCGCCGACGCCGCGGAAGTCGAAACGCAGGGTGGCGATGCCGGCGCCGGCCATGGCGCGGGTGACGGCGACGACGACGGGGTTGCTCATGTCGCCCCCGTAGAGAGGGTGGGGGTGGCAGACGACGCAGGCGCGGGTGCAGGTCTCGGGGAGAGCGAGGCGCCCGTCGAGTTCAACGTCGCCTGATGGGAAGCGGATCCTGACTTCGTCGGTGTTCATCGCGATTGCGCCTTCTTCGACGCCGGGGATACAAGTAGCCGCGACCGGCGGCGGACGATAGCCACGATTCCCGGCGTTCGCGGCAAGTGGGATGCCGGGCCCCGCCCGCCCCTTCCTGCTCGAGCTTCCCTCACTCCTTCCATGAGAATCCCGCCCTGCACGCATCGCCCGCCCTGTCCCGGTTGTCCCCGCTACGGCGAGAAGGGCATCGCTGCGTCGGCCGCCGCCCTTCTGGAAGAACTGGCCGCCCGCAGCGGAGCGACTCTGGACGCCGTGGTCGAAGGCGCGCCTCTCGGCTACCGCGTCCGCGCCCGACTGGCGGTGAGGGGACGGGCCGCCTCGCCCAAGCTCGGCATCTTCCAGGAAGGCTCCCACAACATCGCGGACATCCCCAACTGCAACATCCAGCATCCGCGCATCAACGCGGCGGCGCGCGCCATCCGCGCGGCGATGCGCAGCGCCGGCGTGCCTCCCTACGCCGAGCGTCCCCACGTCGGGCTGCTGCGCTACGTGCAAGTGGTGGTCGAGCGCCCGAGCGGGCGGGTGCAGGTAGCACTGGTGGCCAACGACGTCTGCGAGAAGTCGCTGCAGCCGATGGCGGCCGAGCTGGTCCGGGCCCTCGGCGACAAACTCCAGGGGCTGTGGTGGAACGGCAACACGGGACGCGGCAATGCCATCTTCGGCGAGGACTGGCGCCTGCTCGCGGGCGAGGAGGCGGTGCGCGAGAGCATCGGCGGCGCGGAGGTCTTCTTTCCTCCGGGCGCGTTCGGGCAGAGCAACCTCGATCTTGCCGACCGACTCGTCGCGGACGTGCACTCGCGCGTTCCCGACGGCGCGATCGTGGCGGACCTCTACTGCGGCGTCGGCGCCTTCGGCCTCGGGCTCCTCGGGCGCGCTTCGTCGGTGCGCTTCAACGAGGTGAATCCGGCCGGGCTGCGGGGCCTGGCGATGGGGCTCGCGGCGATGCCCAGGCAGCGTAGCGCCGCGGCTGTCGTCGCCCCCGGTGATGCGGCGACCTGCGCGGAGGTGATCGACGGCGCCTCCGTCGTCATTGTCGATCCCCCGCGCAAAGGCCTCGACGACGCGGTGATCGGCGCCCTCGGCCGCGCGCACCCCGCGACCCTGCTCTACGTGAGCTGCGACCCCGACTCCCTCGTGCGCGACGTCGCCCGCCTCACGGCAGCAGGCCGCTTCCGCCTGCGCCGCCTCACCCCCTACGCCCTCTTCCCCCAAACCGACCACGTCGAAACCCTCGCCCACCTCGAAGCGTGAAAACCCGGGACAGGTACAGGTTTTCGCTTCGCGAAAACCTGTACCTGTCCCGGGTTTCACACGGCGGCGCCGGCGAGGTGGGTGCGGAGGACTTTCGTGGCGGGGAGGTCTTCGGTGGGACAGGTGAGGATGTCGCGGTCGAGGACGATGAAGTCGGCGTGGTGGCCGGGGGCGAGGGAGCCGATGCCTTTCCAGCCGAGGGCAGCCGCGGCGTCGCAGGTCCACATGCGCACGGCTTCCTCACGCGAAACCTTCTGGGCGGGGCCGTCGTTGCGGCGACCGCTGCCCCAGAACTCGTGGGTCTCCGCCAGCGCGATGTGCTCGAAGATGTTCTTCGGGCCCCAGTCGCTGCCGGCGGCCACGGTGAGGCCCGCCTCCAGCAGGCGTTTCAGCGGAATCAGGTCTTCCCACACGTGGGCGCCGATGCGCTTCTCGAAGAGGTCACCCTTGGCGCAGCTGAACGACATGCTGGTGGTCACCACGAAGCCGAGCTCGGCGTAGCGCCGCGCGTGGTCCTGCGTGCACAGGTAGTTGTGCTGGAGGATCCAGCGCCGGTGCTTCACCGGCACCCGCGCCGCCAGCTTCTCGGCGCGAGCCAGGAACTCGTCGTGGTCGGCGTAGCCGGCGCCGATGAAGTTGAGGCGCAGGTTGTGGGTCGCGCAGTAGTCGAGCGCGATGGTCTCGCGCTCGGGCGCCACGAACTCGCGGCCCCGCGTCAGCTCGCCATAGGGGCCGATGTAGGGATCTCGCATGCGCAGGAAGCCGGGATTGAGCGGCCCGCCCCGCGACAACGTGACGCCGTTGTGGCGCAGCAGATCGTCATGGAGCGACGTCATTTCGCGCGCCTGGGCCAGCGTGGCGAGGAACTCTTCCTCGGTGGCCGGCTTCTGCCACGGCATCGAGTACTGCTCGGCCTCCAGCGACGTCAGCACGCGCATGCGCAGCTGCTCCATCTGCCGAAGAGCCTGGAAGAGGCCGATCTCGGCCGCGCCCATCACGTGGCCCTCGTAGATGGTCGTGACGCCCATCCGGTGGTAGCGGGCGATGCCGTCCAGCGTGGCGGCCACCGCGATGCTCGGATCGAGCAGGGGCAGCCGCGACAGCAGCTCGTCCATCCACGAATCGCCCGTGTAGTAGGTGTTGACGGGACCGCTCAGGCGTCCGGTGGGATCGCCGTCGGCGTCCTTCTCGATCCAGACGTTGCACTGGCGTGTGGGGGTGGCGCGGTCGATGCCGAGTTCGCGCAGCGCCATCGAATTGAACACGCAGACGTTGGGCGTGGTGGGTCCCCAGGCCTGGATCCACACGGGATGGTCGGGGGCGGCGCGGTCGAGGACGTGGCGGTCGGGCAGCACGTGTTCGGCCAGGTCCCGGTACGAACGGCGGATGAAGTAGTGGGGCTCGCCCACCGGCGTGGCCATGATCCAGCTTCCGGCCTCGGTGGTCGCGGCGCGCTCGCGGATACGGCCGACGATGTCGTCGTGGTCGGCCGCGTCCCAGAGTTTGACCAGGGGATACTCGAGGACGCTGAAGTGGAAGAGGTGGGGATGGGTGTCCACGAAACCCGGGAGCACGGCGGCGCCGTCGAGATCGATCACCTCGGCGCCGGCGCCGGCTGCAGTCTTCATGTCGTCGTCGTTGCCGGTTGCCACGACGCGGCCGTCGCGAACGACGAGGGCGGTGGCGGCGGGCCCGGCCATGCTCCTCACGCGGCCGCCCCGGTACAGTTGCGTGTTGCTCACGGTTCCTCCCTTGCGACGCTGGAAGACGGCGCCGTTTCGCTGACGCGCCGGCCTCCAGCGCCGTTTCGCGGCGCGCGCGTCAGCCTTTCAGCGGCGGGGCTTCGAACCCGCCCGTCACCTCGGCCAGCCTGGCCGCGAAATCGATGGTCGTGCGGTCCTCCAGGTAGGGGCCGACGATCTGCACGCCCACGGGCAGGCCGCCGGCCGTGCGGCCCACCGGCGCCGACGTGGCCGGCAGGTAGGCGCAGGTGGCCGGCGAGATCCACGCGAGCAGGTCGAGGTAGGGGCGCGGAGCGCCGTTCACCTCGATGGATCGCAGCGGCATCGGCTCGCTGTGGTCGTGGGCGATGGCCGCCACCGGCGTGATGGCCGTGAGCAGCACGTCGTAGCGCGTGAAGAAATCGGCGAAGGCCGCGCGGATACGCTCGCGCTCCTCACTGGCGGCCAGCCAGGCGCGGTGGGCGGCGGTGCCGTAGCGGGCCATGAGCGTCAGCCCGTCGCGAGCGTCGGCGGGCATGGACTGGGCGAGCTGGGTCATGGCGTCCACCTCTTCGGGAGGGAAGCCGGCGACGATGACGGGAGCGAGAAGCTGGAAGTAGGTATCGTAGACGTCGGCCAGGCGAAGGGCCGGCCGCGCGCCCTCGTCCACCGAGGCGCCCGCCGAGCGCAGGGCCTGCACGGCGCCCGACAGCACCGAGCGCACGGCGCCGTCCACCGGGAAGTTCTCGTCGTCGAGCCAGGCGGCCACGCGGTAGTCGGAAAGTTTCTCGCGGCGCGGCGCCGGGAGATCGAGCCGCCAGGCACGGCCGCGGTCGGGCGACGGTCCCACCTGGAGACCAAGCAGCAGTTCGAGGTCGGCGGCGCTGCGCGCCATCGGTCCCACCACCGCGAGGTCGGCTTCCGAGATCATCCCCGGAGGCCCCGGGATGTGGCCGCGCCCCGGGATGATGCCGTGCGTGGGCTTGTGGCCGTACACGCCGCACCAGCCCGCGGGCGTGCGGATGGAACCGCCGATGTCACTGCCGATCTCGAAGGACGTGAAGCCGCAGGCCGTGGACACGGCGCTGCCGCCGGAGGAGCCGCCCGGGGTACGCGAGGTGTCCCAGGGATTGTTGGTGACGCCGAAGATGGGGTTGTAGCTCTGCAGGTCGGCGGCGAGCACCGGAAGGTTGGTCTTGCCGAAGACGATGGCGCCGGCCTTCACGGTGCGATCGACGATGACGGCGTCGGTAGCGGGCACGTGCGAGGAAAGCGGAGGGAAGCCGGCGGTGGTTCGGATGCCGGCCGTCTCGAAGGAATCCTTCACGGTGATGGGCAGGCCGTGCAGGGGGCCCCAGTTCTCGCCACGGCCGAGGGCCTCGTCGGCTTCGCGGGCCCTCTGTCGGGCGCGATCGAGGTCGAGGGTGACGACGGAGTTGAGGGCCTTGTCGTGCCTGGCGATGCGCGCGGCGTAGGCGTCGAGCAGTTCGAGGCAGCCGATCTCGCGGCGACGGATGGCGGCCGCGAGTTCAACGGCCGATGCGGTGGCGATGTCGATCATTTCAGGAAGGCCTCGGCGAAGGCTTCGAAGCCTCGCGAAATGCCGTCGCGGTCGTAGCCGGGCGGCGCGATGACGAGGCGCTCGAAGCCCATCTCCTCGTAGCGCGAAACGTAGTCCTTGTCGGGCATCATCATGCCGCCGGTCAGTTCGATCTCCGCCGGCTTGCGGCCCACCTTGGAGCACTCCTCGTGGAGGATGCCGATCAGTTCCTTCATGCGCGCCGCGCTGCCGCGGCCGGGGAAGAAGCCGTTGCCGTAGCGAGCGGCGCGCCGCGCGGCGAGATCGGCGTGGCCGCCGACGACGATAGGCACATTGGCGCCCTGCACGGGTTTGGGGTTCGACTCGACCTTGTTCCAGGAGAAGCACTTGCCCTGGTAGGTGGAGGGGCCGGGCGACCACAGGCTGCGCATGGCTTCGACGGACTCGCGTGTGCGCGATCCGCGGTCCGCGAAGGGAACGCCAAGGGCGTCGAACTCTTCCTTGAGCCAGCCGACGCCGATGCCGAGGATGACGCGGCCGCCGGAGATCACGTCGAGCGAGGCGACTTCCTTGGCCACGTAGGCCGGGTGGCGCTGGGGCAGGATGAGGACGCCGGTGGCGAGGCGGATCTTCCTGGTCAGCGCGGCCGCGAAGGACAGGGCCACGAAGGGGTCGGGGATGGGCGAGTCCTCGGGCCCGGGCATTTTGCCCTCGGGGGAGTAGGGGTAGGTGGACTCGTAGCCGCAGGGCACCAGGACGTGCTCGACGGTCCAGATCGACTCGATGCCGACGCTCTCCGCGGTGGTGACCAGGTGCGCGAACATCTCCGGGTCGGCGAAAGGGCCGGCGTTGGCGAACGCAATTCCGAACTTCATCCGTGTACTCCTCGTGCGAGCCCGCCACGGGCCGCGAGGCCCCCCGGTTACACGAGGAAAAAGGCTATGGCGACCCGCCCCGCCCAAAACCCGGGACAGGTACAGGTTTCGGAGAAACCTGTACCTGTCCCGGGTTTCGGAAATGGGGACAGGGACATTTTTCAGAAGAATGTAGCTCTCCCCATTTTGCGCACGGAGAAACCTGTACCTGTCCCGGGTTTCTCTTAGGGTGGGGGGATGGCGAGGCAGGGGTCGGTGTTGGTGACGGGGGCTTCGGCGGGGATCGGGCGCGAGCTGGCGCTGGTGTTCGCGGCCCACGGACACGACCTGGTGGTCGTGGCGCGCAGCCGCGACAAGCTCGAGTCGCTGGCCCGGCAGGTCTGGGACGAGCACGGGCGCCGCGCCGAAG
>JBHEPB010000303.1:0-4798 GCA_046260515.1 Binatia bacterium | reverse complement strand
CCACCGCCGCGGGATCGGCGCCCGCGCGACGTGCCCTCTCGAAGTCGCCGTTGGCGAGCAGGCCCCGTCCCTGGGCGCAGCGCACGGCCGCGCGAGCGAGGAAAAGGCCGGCGTCGCCGGGGCTCGCCGCGATGGCCGCGGTCAGCTTGTTCGCGGCCTTCGGATAGCGTCCTTCGACGGCGTACTGGCGCGCGAGGTTGGCCAACGCCCGCGACGAGGCCGAAGGATGCCGGCCGGCCGAGTTCCACAGGCTGCGTTCGCTTCGCCACGTTTCCATCTGCGCGCGGGTTGCGGAGGCGGAGCCCGTGAGCAGCAGGCAGGCGACGGCGGCAGCAGCGAGGGCGCGCCGGTCGCCGCGCGCGAGGAGCCTGGAAAGAGGCGAGAGCGAGACCGCGACGACGACCGCGGCGACAGGAAGCAGCAGGTAGGCGTGACGGTCCACCCCGGGCTCGTGAAGACCGCCCCACACCGCCAGGGCCGCCAGCACGGACGTCGTCCACGCGGTGAGAAAAGCCGGCCGGGGCGAACGGCCTGCGCGTGCGCAAGCCGCCAGCGAAGCGGCGGCCGCAACCCCGAGCAGCAGAGTCATTGCGGCTCCGCCCCAAACGGCCGCCGCTTCGCCGAGGCGAACGCGGTCCGCGTACAGCATCAACTCGGGGTATTCCGGGGCGAACTCGCGCAAGCCCGCCAATCCGGCGAGATAGTGCAGGGCGACGCGGCCGGGAAACGCCAAGCCGGCCGGGTCCACCGACGGCCCCCACGGCCCGATGGCCCCGTAGGCCACCACGAGGGCGACGGCCGCGGCCGTCGCAGCGGCCAGCGCGAAAGCGCGGCCCGGTCGTTGCGCTGCCGCCCCGCCGTCGAGGCCGGTCGCTGCAGCGGCCGCCAGCGGCACCGCGAACACGAGGGCGCTCTCCTTGGCCGCCGCCGCCAGCAACAGCAGGAGCAGCGAAACCAGCTGTCGTCCGGAGAGACAGGCCAGCACGGCTCCGAGCCCGAGGGCGACGCAGAGAAGGTCGCGCCGGCCGGCCACGTAGGCCACGGCCTCGACCGCCAGGGGATGAAAAGCCAGCAGCAGGCCGCCCGCCAGCGCCGCCACGCGCGAAGCCCCGAGCCTCCTCGCCAGCGCGACCGTCAATGCCGCCACGAGGCCGTGGAGCAGCACGTTGTGCAGGTGGTAGATCGTGCTCGTTCCGCCGAGCCAGCCGTCGATCAGGTAACTGGCATAGCGCAGGGGCCGGTAGGGAAGGCTGCCGCCGAGGGCCAGCGGGGAGCCGTCCGGGCCGATCAGGGCCTCGTCGTCGAAGACGAAGCCATATCCGAGAGCCGGCAGGTAGAGCGCGACGGCAGCCGCCGCCGCCGCAAGTTCTGCCGCACGGCGTGTCAACAACGAAGGCAGCCTCGCGACGAAGGATGGGGCCGCGGCCGCAGGAAAATCGTCGCCGCGATGCACGGGCAAGGCTTGTCCTTGCGTGGTCGCGGCCGCTAACATCCCCGGATGATAGCGACCCAACGCTGCGCCTTCCACGCGCGCACTGCCTCCGGAACCGTCCTTCGCCCTTGCTGCTGGCCTGGCCGAACCGCTCCGGCCGCCGGTTGCCTCCCGGGCCGGCCCGAGACCGGGCCGCTTCGATGAGCCAGCGCCAGGCTTGGGTCTCGCGCACGGGCCTCATCCTGGCCCTGGCGGGAAACGCGATCGGACTCGGCAATTTCCTGCGTTTCCCGGTCCAGGCCGCCCAGAACGGCGGCGGCGCCTTTCTCGTCCCCTACTTCGTGGCCCTGCTCGTGATGGGCCTGCCGATGATGTGGATGGAATGCGCCATCGGCCGCCACGGGGGGCGCGACGGGCACGGCCACGCCGCGGGAATGATCCACTCGCTGTGGGATCATCCGGCGGCGAAGTACATCGGGGCCCTCGGCATCTTCATCCCCTTCACCATCGCCACCTACTACATCTACATCAGCTCCTGGTGCCTGGCCTTCAGCACCTTTTCCTTGCTCGGCAGCTACAACGGGCTGGCGTCGCGCGAACAGATGGGAGCCTTTCTCGGGGCCTTCCAGGGCACAACCTCCAACGAGCACTTCTCGTCGGTGGCGGTCGCCTATGGGTTCTTCGTCGTCACCATGCTGATCGTCGCCGGCGTGCTGAGGGGCGGCATCGCCCGCGGCATCGAGAGGCTGGCCAAGATCGCCATCCCCACCCTCTTCGGCATCGGCGCGCTGCTCGTCTTCCGCGTGCTCTCCTTCGGCACCCCGGACCCGGCCTTTCCCGAACGCAACGTCCAGGCAGGACTCGGCTTCGTGTGGAACCCGAATTTCGAGCTGCTGGCCTCGCCGGCCGTGTGGGTGGCGGCGGCCGGGCAGGTGTTCTTCACGCTGTCGATCGGCTGGGGAATCATCCACACCTACGCCAGCTACCTGCGCCCCAACGACGACGTGGCGCTTACCGGCATGTCCACCGTGGCCCTCAACGAAACGGCCGAGGTGGTGCTCGGCGGGACCATCGCGCTCACGGCGGCGGTCGCTTTCTTCGGCGTCGAGGCCACCCAGCAGATCGCCAAGGGCGGCTCCTTCGACCTCGGCTTCCAGGCGCTGCCGGTGGTTTTCCAGAAGATCCCCTTCGGCAACCTCATCGGCGCCCTGTGGTTCTTCCTCCTCTTCCTGGCCGGGCTCACCTCGGCGGTGGCCATGGCCCAGCCCATGATCGCGCTGCTCCAGGAAAGCTGGGGAGTGACCACGGCGCGCGCGACGACGCTGGTGTGCGGGACCTTCTTCCTGCTCACCCAGCCCGTCATCTTCTTCCACCGCTACGGCTTCCTCGACGAACTGGACTACTGGGTGGGGGCCATTGGCCTGGTGATCTTCGCCCTGCTGGAGGTCGTCGTCTTCGGCTGGATCTTCGGCATGAACAAGGGCTGGGCCGAGATCGAGCGCGGGGCGCTGGTCCGGCCCGCGCGCGTCTTCCGTTTCATCCTCCAGTACGTGACGCCCGTGTACCTGGTCGGCATCCTCGGCTTCTGGGCATGGAAGGAGCTTCCCGCCCAGCTCGCCCTGGAGGGCGTTTCGCCCGAGGCCCTGCCCTACCGGGTGGGGGCAAGGGGCCTGATGTTGGCTCTTCTTTTCGGAACCTTCTGGACAGTCCGTATGGCTTCGGCACACTGGGGTCGCGGCGCTTCACGGTTTGTTAAATGACCACGGCTGGGTTTATCTTCATGGGAATTTCCTGGGGGGCGATCCTCGGGCTGAGTGCCGTGTGCATCTGGCGACTGCTGAAGGCGCCATCGATCTGAGCCCTCGCGAGGGCCCGACGGCCACGGCGGTCCGGACCTGCGCGGGGCAGGGCCAGGCCGGGGCCACGAGCCGGAAGAATCGGAAAAGGAGCGAAAAGAATGAGGAAAGTGAGCATGATCGTGGTGGCGCTTGCCATCACCACCCTCTCCAGCGGATGCATGTGCATGGGGGGGAGCTGCAGCCGTGGAGGCGGAGGAGGAGGCGGTTCGATCGCCGAGGGCGACCTCGTGCGCATCGAAGAAGCCGCTAACCGTGCCGAGGCCGCGGCCAACCGCGCCGAGGCTGCCGCCGACCGCGCCTCGCTGGCGGCCGAGAGGGCCGAGTCCATGTTCCACCGGGGCCTGCGCAAGTAGGCGACCCGACCGTTTCGAAGGGGGGCACGGCCGCCGGCCGTGCCCCCCTTTCTTTCGACCTCAGGCGCCCTTCGCGCCGAATTCCACGATTGTCTTGAGGGCCACGTCCACCTGGGCGGCCGCCGCGAACGCTTCCGTCACGCGGTCGATGCCGAAGCGGTGGGTGATGAGGTCCTCCTCGCGAATCACGCCGCCCGCGATGGCGTCGAACGCCGCCTGCGTGTCCTCGGGGCCGCACGAATAACTCGGCACGATCGAGATCTCGTCGAAGTAGATCCGGTAGGGGCGCAGCGGCAGCACGTCGTCGGGCTTCGAGGTGGTAAAGAGCACCACGCGCCCGCCGGGCGCCGCAGCCTCCAGACTCCTCTCCATCGCCTCAATCGACCCTGGTCCGCAGATCACCGCGTCGGCTTTGGCGCCGTCGTTCACTTCCAGCATGCCCTCGGCCAGCGTCGCCTTGCGCACGTCGATCACGGCGTCGGCTCCGAGCTCTTTGGCCCTGGCCAGTCGGAAATCCACGAGGTCGGCGCCGATCACGTTCAGGCCCGCGGCCTTGCCCAGCAGCACGTGCAGCATGCCCATGATGCCGAGGCCGACGACGAGCACGGTGTCGCCGGGCGCAAGGCCGGCGCGGCGCAGCGACTTCACGGCGCAGGCCGCCGGCTCGATGAGGCTGCCCGCGGCGTAGCTCATCGACTCGGGAAGGCGCAGCGTGTCGGTGGCGAGGTTCTCGCGGGAAACCACGAAGTACTCGGCCATGCCGCCGGGCACCAGGTTGGTGCGCCGCCACGTCGCGCAGTGCACGGGATTGCCGCGCCGGCAGTGGCGGCAGGCGCCGCAAGGGGCGTGGTGATGCACGAAAACGCGATCGCCCACGGCGTAGCCCCGGCCGTCGCGGCCGATCACGTCGCCGGCGCCTTCACCGAGGGCAATGATGTCGCCTGCCGGTTCGTGGCCGAAGACCAGGGGCGCGCGTCGTTCGAGGTACCAGCCCATGATGTCGCCGGTGCAGATGCCGCAGGCCCGCGTGCGGACCAGGGCCTGGCCCGGGCCCGGCACGGGACGATCGAACTCCTCGACGCGGATATCGGTGGCACTGTAGAGGCGGGCGACTTTCATCTTGCTCCGTGGGGGATGCTCAGGAAGGCGCCGAT
>JBHEPB010000286.1:0-16068 GCA_046260515.1 Binatia bacterium | reverse complement strand
GCCCACGTCGAGCCCGAGTTTGCGGGCGGCGGCGAGTTTCTCCGCGGAGCCTGCCGTGCCGATCACCAGTCCCGCTCCCATGGCCTTGGCCACCTGGATGGCGGCGGTGCCCACGCCCGAGCCGGCCGCGTGCACCAGCACCGTCTCGCCGCAGACGAGCGAACACTGCAGGAGCGCATCGTGGGCGGTGATGAAGGCTTCCGGAGCGGCGGCCGCCGCCTCGAAAGACAGGCCGTCGGGAATCCTGGAGGCAAGGCGAGAATGCACGAGGATCCTCTCCGCGTAGCCCCCACCAGCCAGCAGCCCCATCACGCGGTCGCCCACGGCGAAGTCGGTCACTCGGGAGCCGGCTTCGGCCACTTCGCCGGCGAACTCGAGGCCGGGCACTTCAAACTCCGCCTTCGGCCCCGGCTGGGGATAGAGGCCGCGGCGCTGCAGGAGATCGGCGCGGTTGAGGGCCGTGGCGCGCACGCGCACCACGAGGTCCTCGGGGCCTGCTACCGGGTCCGGGATCTCGCGCAGCGTGAGGACTTCGGGGGCGCCGTACTCGGGGATGACGATGGCTTTCACTGGAACTCCTTGGCGATGGTCTTGAGGAAGGCGCGTGAGCGCAGGGGCCGGGCTAGGTGGAGGTCAACGAGGCGCTCGAGCAGCGCGGTGGCCAGGCGGCCGGTGTCGGGCTCGGCCGCCGGGGGGATGCTGAGGATGGCGTCGCGGACGTAGGTCATCAGGGCGGGGCCGATCACCCGGCGGCTCGGCCGGAAGGTTTCGTCCTCGGGGTCGAGGCCGGCCGCTTCGGCTTCGTGGCGGGCGCAGACCACGCCGCTGCCGCGGCTGTCGAGGATGGGCCGGGGAAGGTCCGTGACCGCCTCGGAGCAGATGCCGCAGACGGCGAAGTCCGGGGCCCAGCCGCTGCGCTCGAGCAGGCCGAGCACGAAGTGGTGGGCCAGGGGCTCGGTGGGCTCGCGGCCGAGGCGCCCGAGAACGTCGCGGTAGAGCTCGTAGAGGTCGCGGCAGGGGTCCCGGTCGGCCGTCATCACCTCGGTGAGTTCGGTGAGGTAGGAGGCCCAGGCGAAGGCGTCCAGGTCCGAGGCCAGCGCGCGGTTGCTGCCGAGGACCCGGCTCTCGTGCAAAAAAGCCAAGGAATACTGCGGCTTGCGGTCCAGGCGGACGGCCAGTTCCTGGAAGGGCTCGAGGGCTCCGCCCGCGAAGCGGCGCACCGAGCGCCTGGCCCCCTTGGCCATGGCGGACACCTTGCCCATTTCCTCGGTCAGCAGGACCACGATGCGGTCCGACTCGCCGTAGTTGCGGGTGCGGAGGACGAAAGCGCTGGTGTGAACTTCTTCCATGGGCAACGGGGACGCTCGGCGAGGGCGGCGGGGCACCGTCTTCCACGGTGTTCCGCGGCTGCGGAAAGATCCCCGAGCCCCAAGAAAATGTCGGCCCGGTCGGTTTCGCAAGAGAGGTGGCGACGAATCGTTGACAGGAGCCCGTGGCGACTTAGCTTCCCGCCGCCTCCGGCTGCCCGAAGGCCACACTCGACATGAGCCATCACGACGAAGAAGAATCCGCTTCCAGCCGGGCCAGCGAGGGCGGCGAGCAAACCCCGTCCACCTCCAGCCAGGCCGACAGCACCAACGGCTTTTCCGGCGAGGACGCCGAGCCCCCCCTCGACCCTGCCTCTCCCGAGGAGCAGCTCGAGGCGGCCCGTCGCGAAGCTGCCGACAATTACGAACGCTTCATCCGGGCCAAGGCCGACATCGAGAACATCCTGAAGCGCCACCAGCGCGAGCTGTCGGACCGTGCGCGCTATGACGGCGAAGGCCTCGCCCGCGACATCCTGCAGAGCATCGACGACCTGGAAAGGGCCCTGGCCCACGCCGCCGACGGCACCGGTTCTGCTGTCTCCGGCGGCGTCGAACTGGTCCTCAAGGGCCTCGTCACGGCCCTCAAGAACAACGGCGTGGAAAGGGTGGAGGCGGCCGGGAAGCCGTTCGATCCCGCCGAGCACGAAGCGGTGGCGATGGTGGAAACCGCCGACGCGCCGCCCAACACCGTCATGGAAGTGTTCCGGGCCGGCTACAAGATGCGCGACCGTCTGCTGCGTGCCGCGATGGTTTCGGTGTCGAAGGCGCCGACCGGCCAGGATTAGAAATCGTCTTGCACCTCGAGGTCAGGTGCTTACTTACCCTCGCAGGCGCGAGGGCGCTGAAATCCGAAAGGACCCCGGGCGCGCCGCCGGCCGGGGCTTTCATTTGAAGAGGTAGACATGGGCAAGGTTATCGGCATCGATCTCGGCACCACCAACTCCTGCGTGGCCATCCTGGAGGGTGGACAGCCCACCGTGATCTCCAACTCGGAGGGCGGGCGCACCACCCCGTCGGTGGTCGCGGTCAACGACAGCGGCGAGCGCCTCGTCGGCCAGATCGCGCGGCGCCAGGCGATCACCAATCCCCAGAACACCGTCTACGCCGTCAAGCGCCTCATCGGCCGTCGCTACGACGACGCCGACGTCGCCAAGGCCCGCACCCATCTCGGTTACGAGGTGGTCCAGGCCGACAACGGCTCCGCCTACGTGAAGCTCGGCGGCAAGGTGGCCAGCCCCGCCGAAGTCTCGGCGATGATTCTCCAGAAGATGAAGAAGACCGCCGAGGATTACCTCGGCGAGACCGTCACCGACGCCGTCATCACGGTGCCGGCCTACTTCAACGACAGCCAGCGCCAGGCCACCAAGGACGCCGGCCAGGTGGCCGGTCTCAACGTGCTGCGCATCATCAACGAGCCGACGGCCGCGGCGCTGGCCTACGGCCTCGACAAGACCGGCGACCGCAAGATCGCCGTGTTCGATCTCGGCGGCGGAACCTTCGACATCTCCATCCTCGAGCTCGGCCAGGGCGTCTTCGAGGTGAAGGCCACCAACGGCGACACCTTCCTCGGCGGCGAGGACTTCGACCAGGTCATCATCGAGCACCTCGTGGCCGAATTCCGCAAGGACCAGGGCATCGACCTCGGCAAGGACCGCATGGCCCTGCAGCGCCTCAAGGAGGCGGCCGAGAAGGCCAAGTGCGAGCTGTCCACCTCGGTGGAGACCGACATCAACTTGCCCTTCATCACGGCCGACCAGTCGGGACCCAAGCACCTCAACCTCAAGCTCACGCGCGCAAAGCTCGAGTCGCTGTGCGCGCCTCTCCTCGACCGCATCGACGGACCCTGCCGCACCGCCATGCGCGACGCCGGCCTGTCGCCTGCCGAGATCGACGAAGTGGTGCTGGTCGGCGGCATGACGCGCATGCCGGCCGTTCAGGAGCACGTGCGCAAGCTCTTCCAGAAGGAGCCCCACCGCGGCGTGAACCCGGACGAGGTCGTCGCCATCGGCGCGGCCATCCAGGGCGGCGTGCTCGCCGGCGACGTGAAGGACGTGCTGCTGCTGGACGTGACTCCGCTGTCGCTCGGCATCGAGACCCTCGGCGGTGTGTTCACCAAGCTGATCGAGAAGAACACCACGATCCCCACGCAGAAGAGCCAGGTGTTCTCGACGGCCGAGGACAACCAGCCGGCGGTGTCGATCAAGGTCTTCCAGGGCGAGCGCGAGATCGCGGTGCACAACAAGCTCCTCGGCCAGTTCGACCTGACCGGGATCGCTCCGGCTCCGCGCGGCATGCCCCAGGTGGAAGTCACCTTCGACATCGACGCCAACGGCATCATGCACGTCTCGGCCAAGGACAAGGGCACGGGCCGCGAGCAGAAGATCGAGATCAAGTCGGACAGCGGGCTGAGCAAGGACGAGATCGAGCGCATGATCCGCGACGCCGAGGCCCACGCGGCCGAAGACCACAAGCGCCGCGAACTGGTGGACGCCCGCAACGAGCTGGACGCGATGGTCTACCGCGTGGAGAAGAGCCTGGCCGACGCCGGTGACGCCGCCGACGAGGCCCTGAAGAGCGAAGTGAAGGCTGCGGTCGAGAAGGCCCGTCCCGCCCTCCAGCTCGAGGATCTCGACGCCATCAAGAGCGCGAAGGACGAACTCGAGAAGAGCGCCCACAAGCTGGCCGAGGCCATGTACAAGAAGGCCGAGGCCGAGAGCGGCGACGCGGGCGACGGCCCCTCGCCGGGCGCCGGGGCGTCGGGCGCCGGGGGCGGCGACGACGTGGTCGATGCGGATTTCGAGGAAGTGAAGCCCAACTAAGGAAGGCGCGGCGTCCGTTCCCGGCGAGGGGACGGACGCCGCGACGAATCACGGCCCCGGTCGTTCGCCTGAAGGGCGGGCATCGGGCAGAGAGCGCGGGCCCGCATCGCGACGAATCGCGAAGCGGGCCCGCTGCGTTGCAGGTCTGGCGGGAACATCGTGTCGAGAGATTTCTACGAGATCCTGGGGGTGAGGCGCGACGCGTCCGCCGATGAAATCAAGAAGGCCTACCGCCAGGCCGCCCTCCAGCATCACCCCGATCGCAACCCCGAGAACAAGGAAGCGGCCGAGCGCGCCTTCAAGGAGGCCAGTAAGGCCTACCAGGTGCTTTCGGATCCCGACAAGCGTTCCCAGTACGACCGCTACGGCGAGGCGGCCTTCGAGGGGCCGGGCGGCGGCGGCTTCGACTTCTCGTCGGCCTTTGCCGGCGGCGCTTTCGAGGACGTGCTCGGCGACCTCTTCGGCGACTTCTTCGGCGGGGGGCGCCGCTCCAGAACTCGCGCCGCCCGCGGCGACGACCTTCGCTACGACCTCGAGATCTCCTTCGAGGACGCCGCTCGCGGTTGCGAGAAGCACATCTCGGTTCCCCGAACCTCCACCTGCGAGACGTGCACCGGCAGCGGCGCCAAACCGGGCTCCACGCCCGAGACCTGTGCGGGATGCAACGGCGCCGGCCAGGTCCGCTTTCAGCAGGGGCTCTTCCAGATCGCGAAGACCTGCGGCCAGTGCAACGGCGAAGGCAAGATCAACCGCAATCCCTGCGCCACCTGCCGCGGGGCCGGGCGCACGCGCACCATGCGCGAGATCAAGGTGAAGGTCCCCGCCGGCGTCGATAACGGCTCGCGCCTCAAGCTGCGCAGCGAGGGCGAAGCCGGCCTGAGGGGCGGTCCCACCGGCGACCTCTACGTGGTGCTGTCGGTGGCCGAGCACGAACTCTTCCACCGCGACGGGTGCAACATCGTCTGCCAGCGGCCCGTCTCCATGGTGGACGCCGCCCTCGGGGCCGAGATCGACGTGCCCACCCTCGAGGGTCTGGTCAAGGTGAAGGTCCCCGCCGGCACCCAGCACGGGCGTGTGTTCCGCCTTCCGGGCAAGGGCGTCCCCGACCTTCGCCGCGGCGGCAACGTGCGCGGCGACCAGTACGTTTCCATCCAGATCGAGATCCCGACGAAGCTCGGCAAGAAGCAGCGCAAGCTCCTCGAGCAGTTTCGCGAGGAGGGCGCCGAACAGAGCGAATCCCTGGTCGCCACCTTCACCAACAAACTGCGCGAACTGATGGGCTGACCCTCCCATGTCGGCCTCCAGAGTCCGGCCGGCTGCCGCCCCGGCCCGCCGACAGGCTCCGGGCGAGTTCGAACTGCTCGCCCAGGTGCGCAGCGCCGTGGAGAAGATCGGGCGCGGGCCCGGCGTGATCGTCGGAATCGGCGACGACGCCGCGGTGGTGGCATCGCCTTCTTCGGGCCGACCCCTCGCTCTCACCACCGATTCGATGATCGAAGGCGTGCACTACCGCGCCTCCTGGCTCACGCCGAAGGAACTCGGCGCGAGAGCCTTCCGGGCCGCGGTTTCCGACGTGGCGGCGATGGGCGCCCGTCCCCGCTTCGTGCTGCTTTCCCTGGAAATCCCGGCCGACGATGCGCGCTTCGGCGCCACCCAGGCCCTGCAACTGGTGCGCGCCGTGGCGGCCGAAGCGCGCAAGAGCGGCGCAACGCTGGTGGGCGGCAACGTGAGCGCCGCCCCGCGCACGGGCGTCACCGTCACGGTGGTGGGCGAAGCGGCCGGCCGGCCCCTGCTGCGCCGCGGCGCAAAGGCCGGCGACCTCGTCTTCGTCACCGGAACACTCGGCGGCGCCGCCGCCGGATGGCGGAGCCTCCTGGCGCACGACGAAGCGAAGACACGGAATCGCGTCGCGCTGCTCCCGTCGGCCACGTCGGCGTTCCGCCGGCCGCCGCTGCGTATCGAGTTCGCCGCTCTCCTGGCTGCGCGCGGTCTCGCCCATGCAATGGTGGACGTCTCGGACGGGCTCCTGCAGGACCTCGGCCACCTGGCCACGCAGTCGCAGGTGGCCCTTCGTATCGACGCCGGTCGCGTTCCCGTCCACGCCGCCGCGCGCCGTTTCCGTGGATCCCCGTCGCCCCTCGAACTCGCCCTCAGCGGCGGCGAGGACTACGAGTTGGCCTTCACCGCGCCCGCCGCGAAGAGGCCGGCGATCGAAAAAGTCGCCGCGGCGACGCGCACCCCGCTTCGCGTCGTTGGCGTGGTCGGCAAGGGACCGGGCGCGGTCACCGATCCCGACGGCCGGCCCTTCGCGCTGGCCTCGACCGGCCACGACCACTTGCGCAATCAGGCCGCCCGGCCCACGAGGAAGGCGTGAACCCGGAACTCCTGCGCGAACTGCTGGCCCGCGTGGCCGGCGGCGACGTGACGGTGGCGGACGCGATCGAGCGCATCCGCCACCTGCCCTTCAGCGACGTCGAGGGAGCGCGCCTCGACCACCACCGCGAACTGCGCACCGGCATGCCCGAGGTGGTTTTCGGCGAGGGCAAGACCGCGCAGCAGATCGTGACCATTTCCCGCGAGATGGTCGCCCGTTCCGGCGCCGTGCTGGTGACCCGCATCGATGCGGTCAAGGCTGCTGCCTTGATGGAAGCCGTGGACGGCATGGAACACCACGCCGACGCTCGCATCGCGATGCGCCGGCGGGTCGGCGAGAACGGCCGCGGCGCAGCCCACGTGGCCGTCATCTCGGCCGGAACCTCCGACCAGCCGGTGGCCGAGGAGGCCGCCCGCACCCTCGAGTTCCTCGGCATCGAGGCGCGGCGTTACCGCGACCTCGGCGTATCGGGGCTCCATCGCCTGCTGGCGGAAAGGGAGAAGCTGCTGGAGGCCTCGGCCGTCGTGGTGGTGGCCGGCATGGAAGGCGCCCTGCCGAGCGTGGTCGGCGGGCTGGTGGACGTTCCCGTCATCGCCGTGCCCACCAGCATCGGCTACGGCGCGAGCTACGGGGGGCTGGCCGCCCTGCTGGCGATGATGAACTCCTGCGCGCCGGGCGTCACCGTGGTCAACATCGACAACGGCTTCGGCGCGGCGGTGGCCGCGGCCGCCGTGCTGCGCGTGGCCTCGCGGGCGATCTGAACGGCGACCGAGGCCAGCCGGCGCTTCAGTCGGCCGCCGGGGCAGGCGCGGCCGCTCCCGCCAATTTCCACTCGAACTTGTAGGTCCTCAGAGAGTTGCCCGCGAAATCCTTGATCAGGATCTCCGTAGGCCGCGGCCGCGATCCCACCATCACCCAGTTCTTGTCGGTGCGGATGCGCACCAGGTTGTTGAAGGTGTCCTTGTAGAACTTGATCATGCGGGGGACGAGCTTGGCCTTGTCAAAAGTGATCACGTACAGCGAGTAGGGCCGTCCGTCGTCGGCGTAGAGCGAGACGGTCTGCTCCAGGGTGTTCTCGTCCGACGTGAAGGCCCGGCCGTAGTCGGTCTTCCAGAAGGGGAAGAAGTCGATGCCCCGCAGGCCCGTGTCGGCCAGGATCTCGTCCACGCCGATGGGAACGGCGGTGGCGCCGGTTTTCGTCACCTTGGAACCGCTCTTCCAGGCCAGGGGGGTCTCGGACTTCCAGCCCAGGGTCGTCTGCTCGAAAATCGTAGTGCCGTCTCCGGCCGGATCGATCACCACGTGTCCCTTGGTCTCGGATCCGTCGGCCTCGCGGATGGTGACATCGGCCTCGACCTTCTCGTTGACGGTGGACATGCGCTCCGCCGCCTCGAGAAAGGCGGCGAGGTCCCCCGCATGGGCGGGTTGTCCGGCGGCGAGGGCGAGCGAAAGCAGGCTCGCGGCTCCCAGGAGGAGGCAAGGGGCGGTGTTTCGGAGATGGATTCGCATGGTGCCAAAGCTGGGTTGAGCAAGCAGGTTTTGTCAAGCCAGCGGCTTTCCACGCGCCGTCGCAGCGCGATTGCCGGCGTTCTCCTAAGGAAAAACCGGGCCCGGGGGCCCACCACTTTCACTTCGATGGTTGCATGGAGGTGGGGTTTCCCGTCATTTTCGGTTATTCACGCTGGAAGCGGCGGGGGGTCGCCCACGCCTGCGGAGCGGTGGGTGCGGGCAGCCATCGCTCCGGGCCGGCAGGCAGTCGGTCCCTTCGAGCCAGGAGGATTACATTCATGGTGCATTCGGGAAGGGCGCTTCGCGCTATCGTACTGCTCGCCGTCGTGTCGGGCCTGGTCCGGTCCGGACCCGCTTCGGCCGAGGGAGTGAGTTCCCCGGTGACCGGCGGGGCCGGTATCGTCAACGGCATCCCCACCCACCTGCAGCCGACCACGGGGGCCCTGCTGTTCGTCGGGCCCGACCTCAAGAACCAGTTCCTCGACTGCTCGGGCGTCCTGATCGGGTGCCGCACGGTGCTCACCGCCGCGCACTGCATGTGCAAGACCGCCGCCAACTACTCGGAGTGCCTCACCGAGCTCGAGACGCTGGACGTCGCCGACCTGCGTTTCTTCTTCCAGCACAGCGGCTTCCACCACATCCGTGACATCTACATCGACCCCACCTTCGTGAAGGGGTTCGGCGGCGACCTGGCGGTGCTCCGGTTGTCGCAGCTCGTGGAGGGCATCGAACCGGCCGTCATCCACAAGACTTTCCCCACCTTCATTGCTCCCGGCACCGACGGCGTGATCGCGGGCTTCGGCAACAGCGGCGACGGAAGGCCCGATGCCGGCATCAAGCGCGTGGGCGCCATCGAGGTCGCCTCCTGTCCTATCGAGGAAGGCATCTTCGAGCCGGAAAATATCTGCTGGGACTTCACCGCCCCCATCCTCAAGCCCGGCGACGAAGCCAACCTCTGCCTGATGGACGACGGCGGCCCTCTCTTCATCGACTTCGGCAACGGACCGGAGGTGACGGGGATCCATGCCGGCGGCGGCGTCAGCTGCGACGTGGACTCCTTCTCGTACGACACCAACGTGCGTCCGAGCAGCGACTGGATCGAACAGGTGGGCGGCCTGGATGCGAAGCGCGACCAGTGCAGCACCTTCGGCGAGGTCGGCGAGCCCTGGGTGGTCGTCCAGGGCGGCTCCGGCACCCTTCCCCGGACCCAGGAAGAGAAGTTCTTCGCCTTCGACATTCCCAAGGATTCGCTGCGGGTCCGCGTGACCGTCAACGGCGACACGGAACGGGGCGGCGACTACGACATGTTCGTCGGCCTCGATACCAAAGTCCCCACCCGCTTCGACAACGACTGCCAGTCGCGGGGCACGGGCCAGTTCGGCGTCTGCAACTTCGACGATCCGGACTTCCGGCGTGTCAACGTGGTGATCCGCCACGTGCGGCCGAAAGTCGGCAAGGGCAAGAGCCGCTTCCAGGTGACGGTGACCTCCTGGCAGGAGGTTCCGCCGATCGAGGATCCCCCGCGCGGGCCGGACAACCTGCGCTACAAGCGGCGGGCGTCGGGCCTTCGCGAGTTGTCCTGGATCGACGACTCGAACAACGAGAAGGGCTTCGAACTGCAGCGCCGCCGCGGCATCGATCCGGCCAACTCGTTCTCGACCCGGGCGACCATCCCGGCCAACCGGCAGACCTATCTCGAGACCATCGCCAACGACACGCCGTTCACCTACCGCATCCGCGCCTTCAACGACTTCGGCAGCTCGGTGTGGTCGAACCTCTGCGTCGTGAACTTCCGCCTGAAGAGGCCCACTCGCCTGCGCGCCGTCGAGACCACCCCCGACGACGTCCTGCTGCGCTGGAGGGACAACAGCGTCGGCGAGGACGAGTTCGAGCTGCAGCGTCGTGTTTCCGGCGAAACCAAGTGGCGCGTCGTCAAGAGGGTCCCCTCGGGCACCACCCAGTACCTCGACCGCGGCGTCGATGCCGGGGAAAACTACGAGTACCGCATCCGCGCCCGCGGCTTCCCGGACGAGTGCGTCCCGAACTCGATCTTCTCGGGGATCCTCGAGGTTTCGGTGCCCCTGCTGTAATCGGCAACGCCGACGCCGCCAGGCGTCCGCAGAAGCCCCGCGCGGCCCGGCCGCGCGGGGCTTCTTTCGTTCCGGGCCCCGGCACGCACGGACGGCGTGCCGCTCAGCCGGCGACGTCGAGGGAAAACAGGTCGATGGATCCCACGCGGCCCTTCACGGCCGTACGCCCGAGTGGCCGGGTTCGTTCGCGCATGGGCTCCGAGAGACCGTCGCGCGTATCGGAGCTCATCACGACGGGCACGTCGTAGTGGCGCGTCAGCGACTCCAGGCGGCAGGCCACCGTGACCACGTCCGACATCACGTCGGCCTGGAGGCGGCTGCTCTCCCCCACGGCGCCGACGGCCACGATCCCCGTGTGCAGCCCGATGCCGATGGGGACGTCGTCCATGTCCTTCAGCGCGTCCACGACGGCGATTGCCGCAGCGGCCGCGTCGTTCGGATGGCGGGGGAAGAGGGCCATCAGGCCGTCGCCCATGTACTTGATCACGAACCCGGAGTTAGCCCGGACCACGGGCCCCACGGCAGCGAAGAACTCGTTGATCCAGGCGAAGTTCCGCTCCGGCGTCATGGTTTCGGTGAGCGTGGTGAAGCCGCGGATGTCGCAGACGAGCAGCGTCATTTCGGCGTTCACGAAGTTGCTGAGGGCCACTTCGTCCACGTCGCCCTTGCCGAGCAGCAGGAGGAACTCGTGGGGCACGAAGCGCTGGGCGCCGCTGCTCAGGCGCAGCTGGCGGGCATAGAGACGGGCGTTGTCCAGGGAGATCGCGGCCTGGGTAGACAGGAGGCGCACGGTCTCCAACTGCGACGGTCCGAAGGCGTCGCGGCGAAGGTCGTGCTCGAGGTAGAGCACCGCGGCCTGGCGATGCCCGCGCGCGACGGGGCAACACAGCAGGGCCCTTGGGGCTTTGCCCTGCAGGTGGGGATCGTCGCGGAAGCGCGGGTCGCGGGCCGGGTCGGACAGGATCAACGCGGCTCCGGAGGTTCCCACTTCGCGGACCACGCTGGCCGGATAGCCAACTGCGGCCGCGGAGGCCCGCTCGTCGTCGTCGGGAAACACTTCCACCTGGAGTCCGGAAGCTACGGTCTCGGCCGTGGCCAACACGACGAACCCGCTTGGTGTGCCGCGCACCAGCAGGCCCCGCTGGGCGCCGGAGAGGCCGACGACTGTCTGGAGGATCTTGCGGATGGTCGCCTCCAGTTCCATTCCCGCCGAGAGGGCCTGCGAGGCTTCGAGCACGCCGACGAGGTCAAGGGAGGCCGGCGCGAGATCCCAGGGGACTGCAGCGCCCGGGTCGCTTCGAACTCCCTCTCCGGCGCCGGAAGAAGATCCGAAGCGGATGTCGAGTTCCCTCAGCTTGGCCGTGGCGCCCCAGTTTCCGTACAGCTTCCTTTTCTCGCCGAGGAAGTGCCGGGCCAGCGAATCCAGGCCGCGGGCCGCGGCGGAGGCCCGCGCACCTTCCAGGGCGAGGCCGGCCTCCATGACGAACCCGGCCGTCGCGGCGGCCGTCGCGGCTTCCTCGAAGAGACACTGGGCGCGCTCGAAGCGCCCGCGGCGCCGCGCCAGTTCGCCCTTCAGGATCTTCACCTTGTGGGCGAAGTTGTCCGGGGCGTGGCGTTGCCAGCGTCGAAGGCGGCGAAGCGTGGCGCGCGCCTGGAGGACGGCTCCGGCGCCGCGGCGGCTGCGCAACAGGGCTAGCGCCTCGTAGAAGAAGAAGGCGGCGCGCACGTACATCCCGTCGAAGGCCCGCATCGAGGCACGGAACCCGAGGCGGTGGACCTCCAGTTCGTCGTGGCGATCGAAGAGGACGGCGAGCATGAGGCGTACGAGGTGAAGGTGCCCGTTCATCTCGATGGCGCCGGCGTGTGCGGCTCCATCCACGGCCTCGTCGTAGACCGGCCCGGCCAGGCGCAGCGGATCGCCGTCGCCGCTGCGAAGGTTGAGGCAGAACTGGTGGTAGATGTCGGCGGCGTACTGACGCTGCTGGCCGAAGGGCGCGACGCCGGCGCGCAGCCGGTCGAGCTCCGCGCATACCGTCTCCAGGGCGGGGCCGGCGTGCACGGCGTAAGCGGCATAGGCGCTGGCGTGGTAGTTGGCGAATTCCGGGTCGCCCACCTGCAGGGCCGCCTTCGATCCCTGAAGGTAGACGCTGAGGCACTCCGGGAGAGGCCGGTTCCACGGCATCACGAACACGTAGATGGCCATGTGGGTGCGCGGAACGCGCAAGCGGTCGGTGTTCTCGAGCACCTGCAGCGTGGCCATGCCGACGTCGTGGGCCTGGGCGATACTGCGCAGGGGGCCGGCCAGTATCACGGCATACAGGGCGTAGGCATAGGCGGACTCGGGCGCGTTTCCGAAATCGAGGGAGAGACGGAGCTGGGCGTTGACGATGGCGGGGAACAGGGCGGGCATGGTCAGGAAGCAAGGCGTGGCGATCTCGGTCAGGATGCGCATGGCCGCCCGGGCCCGTGGATCTTCCATGGCGGGAAGCTTCGTCAGGCACTGCTTGCCGCGGCGGGAGATCCTCCAGTGGGTGAGGATGAGACGGGCCATGGGGCCGAGCCCCCTGTTGCCGGGCGGAAGCGCGATTCCCAGCTTGGCCAGGGCGTCCAGGCCCGTGTCGAGCGCTTCGCGGAAGCGATCGAGGACCTTGTGGGCCTCGATGGCCACCTCCATCGCCGCGACCTCGTCGTTCGAATTCCTGGCGTGGCTTCGCAGCGTCTCCACCAGCGGCAGGGCCGAGGATGCGGCGCTCGACAGACAGGCGGCGCGCGCTGCTTCGAGGTGGACCTCGCGCATCAGGTCGCTGTCGTCCTGCCAGGCCGAATCGCCCAGCAGGTCCAGGGCGGAGCCGAGCAGGCCGTAGGCGTCCGCGTAGGCGGCCCTGGCCACGGCCACGCGCGCGGCATCGAGGTTGCGACGCGCCAGCCAGCGCTCGCGACCCTCGCGGCGCAGCAGCGGCGCGGCGGCATTCAGGTGGACGATGGCGACCAGCAGCCCTTCCTCCTGGTCGTGCTTGGCGCCAAGCAGGAGGCTGCCGATCTGCAACTCGCTCTGGAGCCGGGTCTCCTCGTCGAGGGTGGCCAGGGCCGCGCTGCGGATCTGGTCGTGACCGAAGCGCATCGAGGCGGCCCCGCCGCGCGAACCCATCGCGACCAGCACGCCCTCACGGAACGCGGGTTCCAGCTGCCCGCGGAGATCCTCCAGTCCGACGCCGGCCACCGAGGCGAGCTGGGCCGGGTCGAAGTCGCGTCCGAAGCAGGCCGCGCGGGCGACGAGCCTGCGGGTGTCCTGGGGAAGCCGGTGGAGGCGCCGGGTGATCAGCTCGGAAAGCTTGTTCGAATAGGAGACCAGGTCGGAGGCGCCGTCCGGCCAGCGCCAGGCGCCCGTTTCGGCGTCGCGTTGCAGCGCGCCGCTTCGCCACAACTCGTGCAGCTCTTCCACCGCGAAAAGGGGATTGCCCTGGCTGTGGCGGTGAACGGCCGCGGCCAGGGGGGCGACCTCGTCGGCGCCGGCATCGAGGCAGTGCGCGACGAGATCCCGCAGGTCGCGTTCGCCGAGAGCTTCGATCTCCAGGTTCAGCCCGAGGCAGGAGTGCTCACGGATCGCGGCGATGGTCGCGGCCACCTCCGCGCGGGCATCCACCTCGTCGGCCCGGCACGAGAGAAGCAGCGCGGCCGGCGGCGGTCCCGGCACCGAGGACAGCGAGCGCAGGACGGCGAGCGTGGCGGCATCGGCCCATTGCACGTCGTCGAGCACGACGGCGACCGGCCGGCCGATCGAGGCGAGAGCCGCCAGCAGGGCGTGGAAGGCGGCATGCACGCGGCGTTCGCCGGCCTGCGCGGCCAGGCGCGGCAGGGGACCGGCGTTGTCGAGGTAACGTTCGATGCCCGGCACGATGGACTGCAGGGCGGCGCCGCTGCCGGAAAGCGCCGAGGACGCGGCCCTCGCGAAATCCCGGCGCAGCTTCTCGTTGCCGGATTCGATCTGCCCGAGGATGGACTGGATGGGCGTGCGCAAGGCCGCGAAGGGCTCGTGGCGCACCTGGTCGCAGGTGCCGCGTCCCAGCAGCCAGTGCACGGGAACCGACGCGACGACGTGATCCACCAGCGAGGACTTGCCGCTGCCGGAGGGGCCGAGCAGCAGGCCCCAGGATCCGCGTTCGTTGCCGGCAAGGAACTCCGCCGCCGAGTGCATCTCACGCTCGCGTCCGAACAGGGAAGCCGGGCGACGCGGGGAATCGCGAAGCGACCGGCCGACGAGCACGATCGAACCCGTCGGATCCTGCTCCCACGCCGCCTGGATGCGTTCCAGATCGAGGCGCACCCCGGAGGCGCTCTGGTAGCGCTCGTCGGGATCCTTGGCGAGCAGGAGGGCGACGAGTTCGGACAGCGCCGGCGGGATGTCGCTGCGCAGGCTCAGCGGCGGCTGCGCAGGAACAGCGGAGTGCGCGTGATGGATCCCCACGCTGTCGGTCGTTTCGAACGGCACGCGCCCGGTGAGCGCTTCGTACAGGAGAACCCCGAAGGCGTAGAGATCGGCGCGGCGGTCGGCGCGCCCGCCGGGCGTGGAAAGCTCGGGAGCCAGGTAGCGCAGGTCGTGGCGGTGTTCGGGCTGGGGTTGGCGATGGAGGGTTCCGGCGTCGGTGAAACACAGGTCGAGGGCGGCAAGGCGGGCCTCGTCCAGGCCGGCGTCCACCCACAGGCTCCAGGGGCAGAGGGCGCCGTGCACGAAACCCTTGGCGTGCAGGCGCGCCAGCACGACGGCGGCGGCACGACCGAGGCGCAGGGCTTCGTCGATGGTCCTGTGGGCGCCAGGGCTCGTTCCCAAAGGCGCGAAGCCTCCAGGCGCGAGAACCAGCCGCGGGAGGTCGGTGGTGTCGGGAGGCTGCAGAGGCTGAACGGCGATGGCCGCGCCGAGGCGGGAGGACCATTGGGCGTCGGCGAGGAGTCTTGCCCGGCCGTCGGCGCGGGAACAGTGGGGCAGGGTACGGGAGTAGAGCGGTTCTGCGTCGCTGGAGCGGATTCCGCGCGCGAAGGCGCCGAGGGGCCCCGCCGCAGCCTCGCTCCATCGGTAGGAATCGTCGTCGATCATGGAAGCCGTCCGGGAATCGTGGTGCGTGTCACTGTAGCAGCCGTTCTCCTCCCGGCCTATGGCTCCGGCAGTGGTGAGGAACTTCACTTGGCAGACCGACGCTGTTCGGATTTGACGGCCCGGACCGTTGAGTGCCGCTTCCCGGCGTGGTCCAAACGTCGTCGCACGGTCGCAGGACGGCCGGAGTCGGCCGCCGGTTCGCGCGCTCCGATTCCGCAAGCCGGTTGCAGATCCCGAACCGCTTCGGAGGAACACGGTCATGGCCACCCAACCCGCCGGGATGCTCTCTCTCACGTATCATCTCGCTTTCGACGATTACTACCGCGACCTCTGGATGAAGGGGGACTACCTGAAGTGCTTCGAGGACTTCGGAATCGACGACCCCGGGCTTCGCCAGCGCATCCGCGAGGTCAACAACAAGCTCGGCGCAGCCAATGCCGCCCAGCGCGACGCCCTGGTGGACCAATGGATGGGGATGGTCGGCGACGACGTGAAAGCCAGCGCAGCCAACCCCAAGATCCTCTGGTAGCGTGCCACGGCCCGGGGATTGCCAATGCTGCTCGCCGAGGCCATCGCGATGGTCGCACCGGGGATCGACCCCGACCTGGTCCCTCCCGGTGACGTGCCCCGCCTGGTGAAGGCGGCGCGTTCCCTTCCGGAAGCGGCGGTCGCCGCTTACATCGAGTGCCGCGCGGATCCGGCGGCCCAGCGCACCGACCTTCTTGCCTGTCTCCTGTCCACCGACGACCCGCGGCCGTCCTCTTCCTCGCCGGAGAAGCGCTTGGCCGACGCCTCGAACGGCTCGGGCGGCGCGCGC
>JBHEPB010000250.1:0-6374 GCA_046260515.1 Binatia bacterium | reverse complement strand
GTTCGACGAGGAAGGTGCTGCGCCAGACGGCGTTGTACTCGAAGAAGAGGCCGCGCAGATAGGTGCCCGCCACGGCGCCGACGAGAATGCCGATGGCGCCCACGTGCAGGAGCGTCGTCACGCGGGCTGCCAGGATGGGCGCGGCCAGGCGGTGATAGGAATGCAGGAAGGCCGCCGCGATGGAGGAAGCACCCTCGACGCTGACGCGCGCGCCCTCGCTGCGCGCCCACCAGGCCCTCCAGCGCAGGTAGAGGCGGGTAAGCACCCAGTTGTAGGCGGATCGCTGCGCCGCCTTCGTGGCCCGGCCGGATGGCGCTTCCTCGACGGCCGGCGCGGCCCCGGCATCGTTGCCGCCCGCGGGCTCGGGCTCCGGGGGGGCCGCGAGCGTCTCGACGCGCCCTGCCCCGGCGCCGCCCAGGCGCCGCCACGCCGGCAGGCTCAGCACCGCGAGGTTCCAGGCCAGCAGGACGCCGAGCGGATTGTAGGCCACGTGGATGTAGCCGCTCGGACCGATGTAGTTGGAAAGCAGGCCCGCCAGCACCGCCAGCGCCAGGCAGGCCCCCACCACGTCCTCGGGCAGCAGGGCGGCGTGGGCCAGGCTGCGCAGGGGCGGCGGCAGTCTCAGGTAAAGGTAGGAAGTCCTCTTTTCGAGAATCTCGACGTCGCTGCGGGCATCGAGGGCGGCCGCGGTAGCCGTCGCAATGTGCTCGGCGCCGAGCACCGCCGGAGCCTTCTCCTCCGCAGCCCGCACCAGCAGCATCTGAACGACCTGGCGTTCGTGAAACGCAGCCATGAGAACGTCCTTAGCCCATGAACAGGGGAACTACCACGCGGCGCCAGGCCCGCGTGCGAACAGACGAACGATTGTATGACGCGCTGCCCTCGCGCATGGTAGGCGGGATGCCACGCTCTTCGATCGTCTCGCGCATTGCGCACGACAGCTACCGGCACTCGCCGTCGACCATGCCCGACGGCCGCTGGTGGGAGAATCTGGAAAGCAACTTCTGCGACCGCCCCGAGGGCTTCGAACTCGAGCCTTGGGATTGGGCCCGCGTCAACGCCACGGCGGCCCTCGACCTGGTGATGAGGACCTGGGGCGGCACCCTTCTCGCGATGACCCTGCCGCTGGGCTACCTGCCTTCCCTCACCGGCACGGGCTTCGTGGACGGTCCCGACGACTGGCAGATCTACATCGACATGGTGGGCAAGGACTCGGACCCCACGACTTTCTTCCGCGAGCCGCCCGAGGGCGTCAAGGTCACCCAGTACGAACCGCGCTGGGGAATCTTCGCGCCCGAGGACGGGCGCTGCATCGGCCTCAAGTTCCAGTCTCCCTACCAGCCCTTCAACCCGCGCATGGAGGAAACCTTCGCCTCCCACAAGAACAACCGAACGGCGCGGGCGCGCTGGTGGCGCCACAACGACGGGCCTCGCCCGGTGCTGCTGGCCATCCACGGGTTCATGGCCGATCCCTACTGGATCAACGTGCGCTTCTTCTCCCTGCAGCAGTTCTACGAACTGGGCTACGACGTGGTGCTCTTCACCCTGCCCCACCACGGGCTGAGGGCTGAAAGCTCCACCGTGTACAGCGGGCAGGGCTTCTTCACTTCGGGGATGAGCGGCATCAACGAGAGCATGGGACAGGCCATCTGCGACCTGCGCGTGCTGATGAGCTACCTGCGCGGCGAGTGCGGCGTGCGGCAGATCGCGGTCACGGGCGTCAGCCTCGGCGGATGGACGGCATCCATGCTGGCCAGCCTCCACGACGACCTGGACGCCGTGATTCCGAACGTGCCGGTGTGCAGCCCCATCGACCTGCTGCTCGAGTGGCAGCCGGCCGGCGCCATCGTACGCACGGGGCTGTTCGGCCTGCGCTGGTCGGTGCGTTACCTGCGCGAGATCATGGCGGTGACGACGCCGCTCACGTACGAGCCGAAGCTTCCGCCCGAGCGCCTGATGATCATCGGCGGCGTCGGCGACCGCCTCGCGCCGCCCAAGCATTCCCGCCTGCTGTGGGACCACTGGGGGCGCTGCCGCATCCACTGGTTCCCGGGCAACCACGTGGTGCACCTGGACCGTGGCGCCTATATCGCGCACATGACCGAGTTCCTCGAGGACCTCGGCTTCCGCCACGAGCCCGCCCACTCCACCCCCCTGGCCCACACCGGCTGAAAACCCGGGACAGGTACAGGTTTCCGCTTCGCGGAAACCTGTACCTGTCCCGGGTTTCTAAGGGTTCTCGATGAACTCGATGGTTCCGGTGGCTACGTCGTACATGGCGCCGACCACGACGATGCGGCCCGCATCGACGAGCCGAGCGAGGGTTCCGCTCTGCTGGGGAATCGCGCGCATGGTGAGCACCACGTTCTCGCGCGCCGTGCGGTTGACGAAATCCTTCCTCTCCGCCGGTGAAGCGTGCTCGAGATTCCGGCAGCCCTCGGCATCGATGGCCTTGCGCAGGTCCTCGAGCACGTGCTCCACGTGGTCGCAGCCGGTGGCCTCGGCCGCCGATCCTCCGCTGCACTCGAGGTCCACCGCGGCGGTCACCGCACCGCAGCTCGTGTGTCCCATCACCAGCACGAGCTTGGCGCCGGCCACCGCGCAGGCGTACTCGATGCTGCCGAGGATTTTTCGGCTCAGCACGTTGCCGGCCACCCTCGTGCTGAAAATGTCACCGACGCCGGCATCGAAGATCAGCTCGGTCGGCACGCGCGAGTCGATGCAGCTCAGCACCACGCCGATCGGATGCTGGCCCTTGGCCGTCGCGTCCACCTGCCGCGCGAGATTGCGACTGACCAGGCGGCGGCCGTTGCGGAAGCGCTCGTAGCCGTCCTTCAGGATGGTGAGGGCCTGGGCGGGCTCCAACGTGGACTGCATCTCGCGCGTCGAGTAGTCCATGAACTGGATGCGGTCCTCGAGGCGGTACTTTTCGCGGAAGCCCACCAGGCTCACTTCCACGCCCCGAGCCGGCGCGGTCTTGTGCGTGTAGTCCTGCAGGAGGTCGAGGACGTCGGGGTCGATGTAGTCGGTGTTCTGGGCGTCGAGGAGGAGGTGGCCGCCCCGAGGGACGCCGTCGAGCACCTTGGCCAGCGCCGCTCTCTTGAGGAAACTCACCTGGCTGGCCAGCTGCACGTGCAGCACCTCGTCGGTGAGGTGCTTCTCCAGCACTCGACGGATGGGCGCGCGCATGTAGCTGTTGAGGATGAAGCTGACGCTGACGGCCAGGCCGATCAGGATGCCCACCAGCAGGTCGGTGAGGATGATGGCCACGACCGTGAGGATGAAGGGAGCGAACTGGTACAGTCCCTCATCCCACAGCTGGCGGACGAGTTTCGGGCTGGCCAGCTTGAAGCCGGTGACGATCAGGATGGCCGCCAGGCACGACAGGGGAATGCGATTGAGGGCGGTCGGCAGCACCGCCACGAAGAAGAGAAGCAGCACGCCGTGGAAGATGGCGGAAAGCCGCGTCTGGCCGCCGGCGTTGATGTTGACCGAACTGCGGATGATCACGGACGTCATCGGCAATCCGCCGAGGAAACCGGAGACGACGTTGCCGACCCCCTGGGCCAGCAGTTCGCGGTTCGGCGGCGAGTGGCGCTGTTGACGGTCGAGCTTGTCCACGGCTTCCAGGTTGAGGAGGGTTTCGAGAGAGGCGACCAGGGCGATGGTGAGCGCCGCCGTGTAAACGGCCGGCATCATCCAGACCGAGAAATCGGGCGTGGCCACGAAGTCGCGGAGCCCGGTGAAGGACGGGGCCACGGGGATCTGCACCAGATGCTGGGACCCGATGGCCCAGCTCCCTCCGAGGCCCGCGAGAACGGACGCCACCGCCGTGCCGAGGACGACCACGACCAGCGGAGCCGGCACAAGGGAATTCTTCAGGGCCGGAATGCGATCCCAGACGACGAGCAGGACGAGGCAGGCGACGCCGATCAGGCTCGCCCCGGGGTGAAGGTTCTCCAGGATGCGGCCGAGCTCCGAGATGGTGGTCTCCTGGTCGGGCTGGAAGAAGGACATCTCCCCCTCGGGATCGGCGTCGTGACCGAAAAGATGGGGGATCTGCTTGAGGATGAGGATGGTCCCGATGGCGGCCAGCAGTCCCTTGATGACGCTGGAGGGGAAGTAGGCAGCGATGAAGCCGGCGCGGGCCACGCCGAGGCCGATCTGGAGGACGCCGGCCAGCACCACCGCGAAGAGGAAGGCCTCGAAGCTGCCGAGAGTCGCGATCTGCGTGGCGACGACGGCGGTCAGGCCGGCCGCCGGGCCGCTGACGCTCGTGGAGGATCCGCTGAGGGCTCCCACGAGGATGCCGCCGACGATGCCGGCGATGAGTCCGGAAAACAGCGGCGCGCCGGAGGCCAGGGCGACACCCAGGCACAGCGGCAATGCGACAAGGGAAACGACAGTACCCGCCGTCAGGTCGCGAAGGATCCTGGTGGAGGGCGAGAGTGTTGCAACGGATGACATGGGAGAGACTCTTTCCAATCGCACGCAGCGGTCCGAGAGGGCCTGCGAGAAGCAAACCTTCACCTCAAGTGAAGCGTCGTTTCACGGAACGAGAAGCATCGTACCCCCGACGCTTTCGTGCGGGGCAGACCGCTGAGCCCCTCCTTGTATTCACCACCAATTCCCATTTTTCAAAATCCGAAACCGGGGACAGGTACAGGTTGCGCTTCGCGCAACCTGTACCTGTCCCCGGTTTCGGGGCGGCCGGGTTCCTTGTAATTTTGCCGGTCCCTGTGTACGCAGCGCGCTGCTCGGGGGCGGCTCTCCGCTCCATCTCCGGGCCCGGGCCCCGCCTCGTCGCAAAGCCCGGATCCAGGAAAAAAACGTTTACGGACGCCCACTTCCACCGGGCAGGCGAGAACAGGCATGGCTCTCAAGAACGTCCTCGACGAACTCCAGAACCGAAACGAGCAAGCCGAGGCCGGGGGCGGCCCCCAGCGCATCGCCGCCCGCCATGAGAAGGGCCTCCTGTCGGCCCGTGAGCGCATCGACCTGCTCTTCGACGCCGGCTCCTTCGTCGAGCTCGACAAGCTGAAGACCCACCGCTGCAACGACTTCGGCATGGACAAGCAGCGCATCCCGGGCGACGGCATCGTCACCGGCTACGGGACGGTGGACGGCCGCACCGTCTTCGCTTTCGCCCAGGACTTCACCGTGCTCGGCGGCAGCCTCTCCCACGCCTTCGCCGAGAAGATCTGCAAGATCATGGATCTGGCCATGAAAGCCGGGGCCCCGGTGGTCGGCCTCAACGACTCGGGCGGCGCGCGCATCCAGGAAGGCGTGGAGAGCCTCGGCGGCTATTCCGACATCTTCACGATGAACACGCTGGCCTCGGGCGTCGTTCCCCAGATCTCGGCCATCCTCGGCCCCTGCGCCGGCGGCGCCTCCTACTCCCCCGCCCTCACCGACTTCATCCTGATGGTGGACCAGAAGAGCTACATGTTCATCACCGGTCCCGACGTCATCAAGTCGGTGACCCGCGAGGTGGTGACCCAGGAGGACCTCGGCGGCGGGCTCGCCCACAACTCCAAGAGCGGCGTGGCCCACTTCCTGGCCGCCAGCGACCAGGACTGCATCGAGCAGGTGCGCCGCCTCCTCGGCTACCTGCCCTCCAACAACATGGACGAGGCGCCGGTGCTCGCCTGCGACGATCCCGTGGACCGTGCCATCCCCGAGATCGACTCTCTGATCCCCGACAACCCGAACCAGCCCTACGACATGCACGCCATCATCGAGGCGACGGTGGACGCGGGCAGCTTCTTCGAGGTACACGCCCACTTCGCGAGGAACGCGCTCGTCGGCTTCGCCCGCGTCGGCGGCCGGCCCATCGCCATCGTGGCCAACCAGCCCACGCACCTGGCGGGCTGCCTCGACAGCAACGCCTCCAACAAGATCGCGCGCTTCATCCGCTTCTCGGACTGCTTCAACCTGCCCGTGGTCACCTTCGTGGACGTCCCCGGCTTCCTGCCCGGCACGGCCCAGGAATGGGGAGGCATCATCCGCCACGGCGCCAAGATCGTGTACGCCTACGCCGAAGCCACGGTGCCCAAGATCACCGTCATCACGCGCAAGGCCTACGGCGGCGCCTACGCCGTGATGGGGCCCAAGCACACGCGCGGCGACGTCAACCTGGCGTATCCCTCCGCCGAGATTGCCGTGATGGGCGCCGACGGCGCCGTCAACATCATCTTCCGCGGCGAGCTGAAGGACGCGGCCGACGCCGAGGAGCGCCGCAAGGAGCTGGTGGACGACTACCGTTCGCGCTTCGCGACGCCCTTCCGCGCCGCCGAACTCGGCTACATCGACGAGGTGATCCTGCCTTCGCAGACGCGCATCCGCATCGCGCAGTCGCTGGCGATGCTGGCCAA
>JBHEPB010000248.1:0-19706 GCA_046260515.1 Binatia bacterium | reverse complement strand
GGTTGAAGGTGCCGACCATCACCGGGACCTCGTGGTAGAAGTCCGGCCCGCCGGGCGCCGAGGGCCTCACGTCGATCCTCACGCAGGCCGGCATCTGGTCCTCATCGACGGCGTTCCAGGATTCGAGCCATTCGTCGCTGTCGCTCTCGCGCTGGTAGGCGAACGTCACCGACTCCACGTCGTAAAGCAAGATCGTGGCGACCGTATCTTTCTCGAAGCCGGCGCCGAGTTCGCGCCCGCTGCCGTAGGCGGTGAACACCGGCGTCTCCGACATCCTCAGCGTGCCGTCCTCCATCCAGTAACGGACAATGGCCATGCCGCTCGCGTCCGGCCGCTGGGGGGCCGTGGTGACGAACTCGAGGGTCTCGGCCTCGCCGAAAAAGAAGGGCTCCGCCGATTCGCCGTCCTCGCCGCCGAGGCTGCCCTCCTGCTGGCGGGGAAGCTGGATGGGCTCGGCCGAGGCGATCTGGCGCGAGATCACCTCGTTGGCGACACGATAGCGCCGGGCCTGTTCCGTCACCCTCTCCCCCGACCCGGCCGATCGCGCTCCGAGCACGAGGACGCCGAAGATGCCGAGGCCGATCATTCCGAACACCGCCATGGCCACCACGAGCTCGAGCAGCGTGAAGCCGCGCTGTTTCCCGCGCCGCGCCGCTGCGGGAAGCCGTTCGGACGCGGACCTTCGCATCGGGCTCATTGGGGAAGCACGCCGAGGCGAGCGGTCTGCAGGAGCAGGGACTTCTCCCCGGACGGGGAATCCCAGCGCACTTCGGCCTCAATCAGCCACAGTCCCATCGCGTCGGGGTCGCGCAGGTTCCCGCTTTCCTGCTCCGCACGCCCGATCAGCTCGCGATCGACGGGTTGCGTGACCACGCTCCAGGAGAACTGGCCCTCGGTGCCGCTGCGTTCGTTGTTCTCGAGCACGTCGCGCCACATTTCCTCGTCGATGAGGGCGCGGGCGAGCACGGTGGCCTGGCTCTGGCGGTCGGCGTTGCCGGCGAGGTTGAGGCTGCCGCTGAACAGTTCCAGGGCCCCGACGATGCCCACCGACATGATGGAGGCGGCGATCATCACCTCGAGCAGCGTGAAGCCGCGCTGGCGCTTCACGAGGCTTCCTCGATTCGGATGCGGCCGATCAAGGGATCCAGGATGAGAAGCCAGACCTGGCGGCGACCCGAGGGCTCGAACACGATCTCGACGCTGCCGCCGGCCGAAGACCCGGTGGGATAGAAATCGAAACGAATCTCGTCGTCGCCCTCGGCCTCGCTGCCGCCGACGACCTCGCCGAAGTCGGCGAAGTCGGGCAGTTCGTAGCGGTTCGTGACGCCCTCGACGCCGAACGAAGCGTCGTCGGGCCACACCACCAGGGCGGCGGGCTTGCGGGTGTTGATGGCAATTGCCGAAGCCTGGCGCGCCGCCGACACGAAGGCGCGCACCGAGCGCCGCACGGCGGCCTGCCGCGACCCGGCCTGGATCGAAGGCAGCACCATCGCCGACATCACGCCGACGATCACCAGCACGACGATGACCTCGAGCAGCGTGAAGCCGCGCGCGTCGCCGCGCCCGCGGCGAGCGCGCGGCGACGGCGCCGGGCCGTGTGCCCGGGCGCAGTCCTCAGTCGAGGTTGCTGATGTCCGCGTTGTCGTCATCGCCGCCGGGACTTCCGTCCGCGCCGTAGGAGAGGATCTCGTAGTCGGAAGCGCCCTGGGGTCCGCGGTACACGTAGTCGTGGTTCCACGGATCCTTCGGCATCTTCTTCAGGTAGGGCCCGTCCCACATGTCCATTCCCGAGGGAGGATCGAGCAGGGAACCCAGGCCTTCCTGGGCCGAGGGATAACGACCGGTGTCCAGGGCCATGGCGTCCAGGGCCGTGCTGAGGTTGGCGATCTGCAGGCGCGCCGTCTTCACGCGGGCCTTGCCGGCCTGGCCGAGGAAGTTGGGCGCCACCAGGGCGCCGAGAAGCCCCAGGATCACCATCACCACCAGCAGTTCGATCATCGTGAAGCCGGCTTCGCGCCGTGCGCGGTCGTCGTCGTGTCGTCGCTTCATCTCTTGCTTCTCCTCTTGCCTTGTCGCGACCGCTACCGGCCGTCCTGGTCCTGCCGCGGCGGATGCGGCCGGGCTCACTGGATGATCTCGTTGACGCTGAACACCGCCGAGATCATCGCCCATACGATGAAGCCCGTGATGACGCCCATCACCACGAGCACGAGGGGACTGATGAGGGACATGGCCCTCGCGATGGCGTGGCTGACTTCGGCGTCGTAGTGGTCGCTGACCACCAGCAGCATGTCGTCGAGGCGGCCCGTTTCCTCGCCCACGCCGACCATCTGCAGGGCCAGGGGCGGGAAGATCTTCGCCTTCTCCAGTGGGCCCGACAGGCCCTTGCCCTCGCTCACCTCGCGCTGCACGGTGGCCAGGGCCCGCGTGATCACCACGTTGGCCACCACCGCGCGCACGATCTCGAGGGCCTGGATCAGCGGCACGCCGCTCTTCAGCATGGTGCCGAGGGTGCGCGCGAAGCGCGCTACTTGGAGCTTGCGCACGAGGTCCCCGACCACGGGGGCGACCAGCGTGGCGCGATCGAAGCGCGCGCGGCCGGCCGGCGTGGCCATCCAGCGCTGGAAGCCCATCCAGGCTGCCACCGATCCGCCGAGGATGAGCCACCAGTAGCCGATGGCGAAGTCGCTGACGCCCATCACGAGACGGGTGGACGTGGGCATGGCCGTGCCGAGGTCAGAGAAGATGCTCGCAAACTTGGGCAGCACGAAGGTGAGCATGATGATGATTGCCCCGCCGGCCGTGACCGCGAGGATCACCGGGTAGACCATCGCCGACTTGATCTCCTCGCGCGTTTTCTCGCTGCTTTCCAGGTACTCCGACAGGCGCTCGAGAACGGTTTCGACCACGCCGCCGGCCTCGCCGGCGCGGATCATGTTGACGTAGAGCGGAGGGAAGACGGTGGGATGTTCGGCCAGGGCCTGGGAGAGGGAGCGCCCCTCCTGCACGCGGGCGAGGATGATGCCGACGATGCGCTTGAGGGTGGGATTCTCGGTGAGGGCCGAGAGGCTGCCCAGGCTGCGGTCCAGGGGAAGGCCGGCCTTGAGCAGGGTGGAAAGCTCGCTGGTGAAGACCATCAGGTCGCGGCTGCGGACCTTGACCGCCGGTCGCGTGGGCATCTTCAGCTTGAAGGAGAAGGCCCGGCGCCCGCCCGGGACCGTGCCCTCGGTGACGGACAGGGGCATGTAGCCCTGGGACCTCAGGGAAGAGATGACCGCGGCCTCACCGGCGGCTTCCATGCTCCCCTCGACCACCCTGCCCTCACGGGTGGAGGCCCTGTATGCGTATGCCGTCATTCTTCTTCGCCTGGTCCGCTCGCTCCGTTCGCCCGCTTCGCCGGTTCCTGTCCCTTCGGTCGGCAACGCTGCCGAACACGTCCGGATCGGGGATCATATACGTCACGCGCCGGACTGGCCACGCGAGGTCAGCCTCACCCTGACCTTCGATCGCCTTGCGGCATCGAAGCCTCCGCGCACCCTGCAGACGGCGGGTCATGGACGAGTCGCGATTCCCATTGCTTCAACGACGCGCTGCCAATCGTTGGGGAAATCCCGCCGGGCGCTGATTTCGTGCGGCCGACGGCGGGGTCGCGACAGGCGCGTCTCGATGGCCGCGGCCAGGGCGCGGAGGTCGCCCGCGGGGACCACAACGGACGCCGCGGGCGCCGCAGTCGCCAAAGGATCACTGGCTGCGCCCTGGCTCGCAGGGTCCATTCCACCGGCCTGGCTCGCCAGGCCTCCGGCATCACTTACGATCGTGGGGAGGCCGAGGGCGCGGGCGATCGGCAGAACGCCGCTCTGGGTGGCCGCCAGGTGGGCCGCCACCAGCCCCGCAGACGAATCCAGAAAGCGCACGAACTCCCAGTCCTCAACGTACCGTTCCACAACGACAATCGACGGGTCGTTCGCCACCAGCTCGGCGAGTTCGCGGCGGTCTTTCCCGGCCAGGTAGGACTCACCGACGAGGAGAAGCCGGGCGGCCGGTGGTCGCCGTGCCAGGGCCCAGGCCCGCGCCAGCAGGGCGATTCCCTTGTAGGGCCGCAGGTGCCCCGCGGCCACGAGATAGGGCGTGCCCTCCGCCAAGGCCTCCAGCTCCGGCGGCAGGCCGGCCTTCGCGAAAGCCGCCTCGCCAAAAAGACAGGGCAACGGGGCAACGACGATGTCGGTTCGGACGCGGCGTCCCCGCAGAACCTCTTCCACCCTGCCGGCCTCGGAGGCGCTGTGGCAAAGGACGCGGCCGCAGCGCCCGAGGACCCAGCGCGCGGCCAGGGCGGCCCACGGCAGGCTCTCGTGGGGCAGGACGTTGTGGCAGACCGCCGCCAGGCGCGCCCGCGGAAGGCTGCGCGTGACCGCGAGGAGGGCCGGCGCCGCGACGGGGTGCCACCACTGCAGGACCACGGCCGCCTCGCTCGCCAGCAGATCGCGACGCAGGGAGGTCCAGCTGGCCGGCGAGAGAACGTCCAGCCGCTCCTCGCACCAGGGGGGCAAGGGCACCGAGCTGCGCTGGCTGCGGCCCGGGAACAGCGCCGAGGGATAGAGGCGTCGATACGAAGCGGTGACGGCGCGGGTGCCCCGACCCCTCAGGTGTTCGACGAGGCGGGCCGTGTGCGCGGCGATGCCGCCTCGAAGCGGCGGCGCGGGGCCGACCACCACCACGCCGGCGCCGCCGATGTTCGCCGCGCGGGCGGCTTCGTCGGACACGGGGCGGCTCAAGGCTCGGCGCCGCCCTTCCCTGCCGCCTCGGCTGCGGAGGCCGAGGCGATCTCGGCCAGCCTGCTGCGCACGAGCGCATCGTAGGGATGTTCGCGGATCCAGGCGCGCAGCGCTTCGCGTGCCGCCTCGTCGTCGCCCCTGGCAAGCGCAAGGTCGGCCCTGGCCAGGGCCGGCCAGTTGCGCGTCGGATCGACGTCGGCTGCCACGGCCACCGCCCTTTCGGCCAGGGCGTAGAGGCGGAGGTCGCCGAGACTGTACGCGAGGATGGTCCAGGCGTCGGCGTACATGGGATCGAGCTGCGCGGCGAGCATCGCATCCGCCATCGCGAGGAAGGTGGACCCCGCGCGGCGCCGGGCCCAGGCCAGGCAGCCGCGCGCCCAGGCGCTGCGCGAGTCGGCCTTCACTGCGGAGCGGAAGGACTCGAGGGCCGCTGCCGCAAACGAAGCGGCCGTCGCGGGATCGGAGGAGTCCGCGGCCATTTCGTCCTGGGCGAAGCCGAGATCGATCCACGCTTCGACCAGCGAAGGTTCCTTTCGCGCCGCCTCCGCCAGCAGGCGGAGCACCTCGTCCCTGTCGCGCTGGACACCGGCCTTGCGCGCCAGGGTCACGAAGGCGCGTCCGCCGGGCGGCACCGCGGCGGCAAGGTCCAGCAGGTCGGCCTCGAGCGCAACGAGGCCGGGGGCCTCGGGACGTCGCCGCGCGGGCCAGAAACCTTCGCAGGTGCTGCTGTCGCCGAGGAGGCGGACGTCGGTAAGGGACACCGGATTGCCCAGCAGCGAGCCCACGTGGACGGTCACGCTCCTGCGCGCCACGGCGTGGTCCAAGGGCACGAGGATGCCGACTTGGTGACGGGCCTCGGCTCTCACCACGTGGTCGTCGATGCGCAGTTCGAACACTTCGCGGCGCTCGCGCGGAAGATGGGGAACCACTTCCACGGCGGAAACGCGGCAGGCCACGCCGACATCGACGGTGATCGCAGCTTCGGCAGGCGCATCCTCCCAGCCCGCCGGGCCCTCCGCCCATACCGGCAACACCGAAGGTAGAAAAAAGCGCGGGGGTGGTGCGTAGTGCACGGTGGCTCCCGGCGCCTCGACCAAGCTGGCCAGCACGCTGCGGACGGCAGGGGCCGACACGGGCGGCGTCAGATCGAAGGAAGCGAGCCAGCGCGCCCGCAGCCCGGCGCCTTCGCCTTCCTCCGCGGAAGCCGCCACCTCAACGATGCGGTTCATCGGCGAGGTGGCTGGGGCCACGTCGGCGCCCGCCGCGGTGCCCGCGGAGTGCTCCACGACGAAGTAGTCGCGGTTCTCGAGCACCACCTTCCATGCCGGCGACAGCCCGGCGGCCAGGCCCTCGCGCGTCGCGCTCCACCAGGTGGAGCAGGCGCCGCTCTCGCAGGGAACGCCGGCCGCGCTGTCGGCCGCGCGGGCCGCGAGCAGGGCTTCGGGGCCGAAGCGCCGGAGCCACCACGCCTCGCTGCCGCTGGCGACGAGGCGGCGCGGTAACACGGCCCAGCGCGCGCCATAGCGGCGCGCGATCTCGTCACGAAGCAGCGGCGGCGTGGACGATGCGAAGAACGTCGCGCGGTCCCTCAACCTTTCGTAGGCAGCGCGGTCGCTTCCGGAGAACACCAGGGTGCCGCGCTCGGGAAAAGCCACCACCGGCTTGCCGCTGATGGCCGGCACCAGTTCGGAGAAGTTGGGCGGAGCCAACACGCCGTCGCGTCCGGGCCGGTCCGCGAGGTACTCATAGACCGCGGCCGCGGCGGCGATCGGCGCTCCCGGTGGCTGGCCCGGATGCTCGTTCATCCCTCGCCGCAGCCGGTCGGCCGCCACCGGCGCCGACAGGGCCAGCACCAGCACGGCCAGCACGCAGGCGAGAAGGGGACGCCGCCCTTCGGCGAGCGCGCCCGCTCTCCACGTCGCGAGCGCATATCCCAGCAGCGGCGCCACCGGCACCATCCAGCCGAGGCGGTAGAGCATCCACGGCACCCAGAGCTTGCCGGCAACGAAGGCCAGGCCCGGCACGAAGATCAGCAGGCAGGGCACCACCGACATGGCGAGCAGCACACGCGCCGCCGCCTCGCGGCGACGTCGCCACGCGGCCGCCGCCGCGACCAGCGCCGCCAGGGCCACCGGGCCGAAGACCGCGCCGGGGTGCACCACCCAGGCCGGCCCCGTCGCGCCCACGATGCGGTTGAGAGAGAGGTGGGCGCGCACCACGGGATTGTCGGGCGTGGCCAGCGACACGCCCTGTTCGCCAAAGGTCATCGACAGGGCCAGGGCCTGGGCCAGCGGATAGAGGGCCGGAAGGACGAGGGCGATCGCAACGCGAATGCCGTGGCGCGAGCGCACGAAGTCCACGCATCGTCGCCCCTGCATCGCCGCCACCGCCGCGCACGAAACCACCAGCGCCATGGTGAAGACGAGGCTGTGCACCGACACCGTCGCCGCCGCGGCAGCAAACACCGCGAGGGCCGCCCGCTTCGCCCCGCGTTCGCCTTGGGTGTCGCTCGCTGCTTGCGGGCGCGCGACGGCATCGAGCACGAGGGCGACGAGGACCGGAGCCAGCACGAACGCGGCGACGAGTTTGTCCTGGTAGCCGCGCACGAACAGGGGCAGGGCCTGGGAGCCCCAGATCCATGCCACCGACGCCGCCACCGTGGCGGCGGCCACCGCCGAAGCGGACGCGCCCGCCCCTGTTGCAGGCGTCGTCCGATGCAGCGCGCGGGCCAGCGCCGCCTGGGCCGAAACTACGAGGAGCATGGCCGCCGCCGCCAGTTCGCCGCCCTGCACCTTCCAGGCCGCTTCGCCGCCGAGGCCCGCAACGACGCTCTGGAGCATCAGCCACACGCTCCACAGGAAACGCGGGTGCACGGGCGACGTGGCTCCGGAGGCGACCTCCGGCGACAAGGCCATCGGCTCGAAGCGGAAACGTCCTTCGGCCAGCCAGCCGCTGACGAAGGAGAGATCCCACCAGTCGTCCACGTTGGCGCCCGAATGCGCGAGCGTGGTCGGAAGCAGCAGGGCGGCGGCCACCGCGAAGGCCGCCACCTCCCACGCCGAAGCGCCGTCGAGGATGCCGTTTCCTCCTTCCCTTCTGCGCCGCGTGCTCAGGACGACGACCACGAGCACAAGGATCCCGAGCAGCAGCACGGGCGGCGCAAGTGCCGTGGGCGCACCGGCAAGGTAGAGGGGCAGCAGTAGCGCGCAGGCGAAGGCCAGGGACAGAATCGCCTCCACGGCCAGGCGCCCGCTTCCCCAGGGTCCGGGGGCAAAAGCAAAGCCGCGGCGAAGAAGTGCGCCCGGAACCCACAGCAGCATCGCGAGGAGGACGGTCGTCACGACGCCGCCGCGCTCAGTTCAGGTAGCCGAGGTCGCGCAGGCGCTGGAGCACATCGGCTTCTTCCTCCGCGGAGTACTCCTGGGAAGGACCGCGGCCGGCAGCGTCGCCGGAGGTGGGAGGGCCGCGGCGCACCGCGCGGCTCGCCACGAGCCCCGGTGCCAGCACTTCCTCGAGCACGCGGCCGTCCATGTCGGCGGGAATCTCGCGGTCGAGCAGGTAGAGGATGGTCGGCGCCAGGTCGATGATGGCGGCCTCGGGCGCCGCCGCCCCTCCGCGCACCATGGGCCCGGCAGCGACGAACATGCCGTTGTCGCGGTGCATGCCCGAGTATCGGTAGGTCTCGTCCCAGATCCGCGAGGAACCGAAGTCGGACAGCCCGTAGAAGATGTCGCCGTCGTCCTCGGGCAGCAGGATGAGGTCGGGGGCCTCGTCGAAACGGGAGCCGTGGTAGACCTCCTCGCGGCGGATGGCGCGCGAGACCAGGGGCCGCCCGAGTTCGGGATCCTTCCAGGCCAGCAGCGCCTCGGCGATCTCGTCGCGCGTGCGCTCGTAGTCGGCGCCGGGCTCCACCGTGCCGCGCGGTTCGCGCCCCTTCACGTTGAGGAAGAGGGAACCGTAGTGGCGACCGAAGGAGTAGGCACGGCTCGCCTCCCAGTCCACGTTGTGGAAGGAAAGGAAGAAGCGCTTCAGCACCGAGTCGAAGGAGTAGACGTTCTTGTACTCGGCATGCTTGGCCACGCCGAGGCGGTCCACCAGGCGGTGGACGTTGCGCAGGCTGAGCCCCGAGCGCAGCGCGAAGTGCTTCAGGCGCGTGGGAAGGTCGGAGTCCAGGCGCAGGTAGCCGAGATCGAGGAGAAGGTTGTTGAGCACCACGAAGCGCGACGCGCGGCCCATGCCGTGGTCGCTCATGAGGATCACCGTCGTGTCTTCGCCCGCCTTGGCGATCACGCGCGCGATGTCCGCGTCGAGCCTCTCGAAGTAGCGCAGCACGGCCGCTTCGTGGCGCCTCGCGTCGCTGCCGCGGCGCCGGTGCCAGGGATGGTCGTCGTCCAGGGCGTGCCACAACTGGTGGAGGATGCGGTCCACGTCGAAGTAGACCGTCATGAAGAAGTCCCAGTCGTCGCGCTCCATCAGGTGCAGCGTGGTGCGCGTGAGCAGTTCGAGCAGCTCGTCGCTGGCCTGAAAGAAGGCGCGGTGTCCGCCCTCGGTGAAGGTCTCCGACGGGTAGATGCGGTAGTCGCCGACGGCCGCCTGGATCTCGGCGCCGAGTTCGGGGGGCCAGGTGTAGTCCTGGGCGAAGTAAGGCGTCATCCAGCCGCTGATGAAGGTGCCGTGGACGGGTTCCACCGGGTAGGAGATCGGCACGTTGACCACGCCCACCCTGGCGCCGGAGTCGCTCAGCAGCCGCCACAGCGTGCGCCCGCTGCGCATGCTGGCGTTGACCGGGGGGAACACGTAGCTGCCCTCGCGCCGGTACAGGAAATCGTAGACGCCGGTGCGGCCGGGATTCATGCCGGTGGCGAAGGAGGTCCAGGCCGGGCCCGAGGTGGGCGGCATGGTGGAGGCAAGGCGGCCGCCGACGCCCTTGGCCAGCAGCCCGCGCAGGGTGGGCATGTGGCCGGCCTCGGCCCACTTCTCCAGCAGGGGGAAGGGAGCGCCGTCCAGTCCGATCACCAGAACGCGATTTCGAGCTGCCATCTCTTGTCCGGGAGGCGCCGCCGCCGGCGCCGGGCGCGACTCTACCAGCGCCAGCCGTTGGCACGAAACCGCGAGCGCAGCATCGACACCGACCGCCGCATCTCCTCGACGACCTCGGGTTCATCCGCGGACAGGTCCGCCGTCTCGCCCGGATCCGTCGTGAGGTCGTAGAGTTCCACCCGCTCGGGCGCGGTCGAGACCTCGCCCTTCGGAGCCCCGGGGTCCCGCGGAGTGCCGGCGGGCGTGACGATGAGCTTGTGACGGCCGTCGCGCAGCGAAAAGGGATGATTGGCCCTCGGGCCGATCGTGAAACACCCGGCATCGCGAAGCGCGGCCCGGCCCGCCGCCGAGCCCGCGGCGTCCTGCGCGGCGTCCTGCGCAGTTCCTGCCGCTCCGGCTCCGCCGGAGCCGGCTGCGGGCACGAGGGACACTCCGTCGAATTCGCCGCCTTCGGCCTCCACGCCGGCCAGGTGGAGGATGGTCGGCGCGATGTCCACGCTGCAGGCCAGGCGCGGCTCCCGGGAGCCTGCCGCCAGGCCGGCCGGCCACGCCAGCACCAGCGGCACACGGATCGTGGTGTCGTAGACGAACCAGCCGTGCTGGAGCAGTTCGTCGTGCTCCACGAGGCTCTCGCCGTGATCGGCAACCAGCACCACCAATGTGTCCTCGCCGCCTCCGGCCGCGCGCACCATCGACAGCAGGGCGCCCACCTGGGAATCGGTGTAGCGGATGTCGCCGTCGTAGCGCCGCACGTAGTCCGACAGGCGCTTCTCCTGCTCGATTTTCTGGTAGCGCGGAATCACACCGAGGCCGAAGTTGCTGTCGGAAACCGGAAACTCGCCGTCGCGGGCCAGAGGTGCCCGTGCGTAGTCGAAGTTGCTGCTCCACCAAGGCGGAGCGCTGTCGTAGGGGCCGTGGGGATCCATCAGGTGCACCCACGCGAACCAGGGACGCGGCGGAAGTTGTCGCGCGAAATCGCCGAAGAGAGCCACGAGCTTGTCGTCGGTGGTGGACGGGGAGAGCGGCCCGCCCGTGGCGACCTCGAAGCGGTCGAAGCCCTGGGCGAAGCCGTGTTCCCGGTCCGCCAGCCAGTTGCCGACGAAGGCTGCCGTCGCGTAACCCGAAGCCTTCAGGCGTTCGGCCAGCGTGGTACTCGCCTCGGACATTTTGGCGCGGTTGTAGAGAACGCCGTGACGATCCTGGTAGAGGCCCGTGTGCAACGTGGCCAGCGCCGGGGCGGTCTCGGGCGAACTGGAGATCGCCGTCTCGTAGAGGCGGCCGCCCGCGGCCAGTGCGTCGATCCACGGCGACGGCGACGGCGTCGCCGCGTAGCCGTAGGCGCCGAGATGGTCGGCGCGGAGGGTATCGATCGACACCAGGAGCACGTTGGGCCGCTGCGGCGGCGCAACCGGGCCCTGGCCCTGGCAGCCGCCGAGGGTCGTCCCGGCGACAGCGGTCCACAGCAGGAGCGCGCGAAGGAAGCCGGGCAGGCGGCTTCGCTTCCCTGCGGCCCACGCCCGTCTCCCCAGCCAGCGCAGGCCGCGACGTCCGATCTCGCGCACCGGAAGGGCGGCGACGTAGGCTTCGAGCATCTCCACGCTGGTATCGGGGTGGGACAGCAGGCCGAGCCGGATCAGCCGCGCGCCGTCGCGGTCGCCCGCGTGGCCGGGAGAAACACACCACTCGCGAAGCGGAGCCGCCGTGGAAAGAAGCCCGCGCTCGGCGGTCGCCCATTGCCGGCCTCGCGTTGCCGAGTCGGCAAGCAGGGGACCTCCCGCGGCGGAGGCGGCTTCGACGATCACGCGGGCCAGGTCGGCCGCGTCTCCGGGCCGACACGCCAGGGCGAGCCGCTCGCGGACGAGTTCGCCGCCTGTCTCGCTGCCGGCCGTCGTCACGCAGGGGAGGCCGTGGGCCAGCCAGTCCACGACACGGTTCTCCGCCCCGAGGCGGCGCTCGTAGAGAGATCGCTCGACGTGGAGGGCCAGGTCGCAGGCCGCATACACGGAGGCCAACCGCGCCGAGTCCACCCAGCCGAGCACCTGCACCCGTGCCGCGTCGATCTTCTCGATTCTGTCGAGCCCGGCGAGCAGCGCCGCGTGGCTGTCCTCGTCGTGGCCCGGGATCGAACCGCCGGTCACCAGCAGGCGCAGATGGGGTTTGACGTTCATCGCCAGCGCCAGGCCGCCGCAGAGGGTTTCCACATCGCACCAGGTGTTCACGCCGCCGGAAACGAGCAGGACGAAGTCTCCGTCGGCGAGACCCAGTTCACGGCGCGCCTCGAGCCGGCCGCCCGGCGCGGCGTGCGCTTCGGGCCTCGCCTCGGCGGCGCAGGGGATCACGTGGACGAGATCCTCGCCGGCCGTGCGCGAGCTCAGCCTTCCGGCCAGCCCGAGCTGGCCGACCAGGGCGTGGGACTGGGCGACGGACACCGCCGAGAAGCGATCGGCTTCCTCCAGAACCACTCGCAGCAGGCTCCAGAAGTGGACGATGCTCCAGTCCCCGGCCTCGCGTGCCGCCTTGGCCTGGGCCTCGGCCATGAGGTCGCCGAAGACATCGGCCCACAGGGGCGCCCGCAGGCGAAGGCGCGCCGCGAGCGAGGCCGCGTAGACCGTCACGCCGACGATCGCGTCCGCATCGTAGCGGCCAAGACGGGCGCGCATGGCCGGCGAAAACAGTTCGGCTTCGGTGGTGAACTCGACGGCCGGGCCGTCGTCCGCGACGGCATCCGCCCGCGGCGCGGCCTCGCCCTTGTCCAGGACGGCCAGCAGGCGCACCTCGTGACCGTCACGGACGAGAGCCGTCGCCAGGTGCGCCGCCCTCAGCCCCGGCCCGGCGTGGCGCCGCCACGGCACCGTGCCCGGAACGCCCATGCCCAGCACCAGGATGCGACTCACGACAAGCCCTTCACGGCCGCGCCTGTGGTCGCCCCGGCGGCATGCCTCGCCGTGCGTCGCCTTCGTTCGAGCAGCATCTCCGCCGCGAACAGCGGCGCGCGGGCGTAGGCGGCCAGCACAGGGGCGAGATCGCGCCAGCGTTGCAGCGTGAGCAGCCACGACAGTTCGGCGCCGAGCCAGCGCCGCGGCCCTGCCTCGCCCAGCAGGCAGCGCACGACGAAGCGCAGGCGATTGCGATGGTAGCGGCGCAGGTAGAGCCGCGAACCGGCGCCCGACGTCGAGGCCTCGGCGTGGACGGCTATGCTGTCCGGAGCGAGCACCACACGCCATCCGGCGCGGCGCGCCCGCCAGCAAAGGTCCACCTCTTCGTAGTAGGCGGGAGCGTAGCCCTCGTCGAGAGCACCGAGGCTTCGCCAGGTGGAGGCGCGCACGGCCATCAGGGCCCCGCACACGTAGTCGGCGTCGCGGCTCTCCCGCCAGGCCCCGCCGTCGCGGCAGCCGCGCCCGAGGTGGCTGGTCAGTCCGTTGGCCTGGATGCAGGCGCCGGCGTGCTGCAGCGTCACGCCGTCGGCCTCCAGGAGTCGTGCTCCCGCGATCGCGACGCCGGGTTCAGCCAGGGCTTCGACGAGGGGCCCGAGGAAGCCGGCGGCAACGCGGCAGTCCTGGTTCACCATCACCAGCACGCGCGGTGGGAGAGGTTGCGCCAGCGCCCAGGCCGCACCGCGGTTGACGGCAGCCGCGAAGCCGCGGTTGCGATCCATGCCGAGCACTTCCACGCGGCCGCCGCTGCGCGCGGCGATCTCGCGGGCAAGGGCCGCGCCGCCGTCGCGGCTGCCGTCATCGACCACCACCACGCGCAGTTGGTCGTCGCCGCTCGACAGCAGCGCGTCCAGGCAGGAGCCGACGAAAGCTTCGCCGTCGAAGAGCGGAACGATGGCCACGGCCGGCGAAACGGCGGCCAAGGCGCGTTCCTTCTCGGGGCCGTCGCTCAAGGCGCCTTCCTTCTCGGGGTCGTCGCTCAAGGCGCCTTCCTTCTCGGGGCCGTCGCTCAAGGCGCCGTCCTTCTCGGGGCCGTCGCTCACGACGCCTTCTTTCTCGGGGCCGTCGCTCACGACGCCGGAACTCCCGCCGGAACTTCGACGGCCGCGGCGCCGCGGCGAAGATCGCGGCGTGCTTCGCTTGGCCGCTGGGCGCACGCCTGGTCGCGCTCGCCACCGCGCGCGGCGGCGGAAGAGACGAACCCCGTCGTCCACGCAAGCAGGCCCGCGCCCAGCAGCGGCGAGAGCAGCAGCGTCCACGCGAGCGCCGACGCACCCTCGCCTGCCTGCCACGCGAGGATGCGTAGCGCTCTTCCGGGCAGCAGCAGCGTGGCCCGCCACGGACGGTGGGCAAGGCCGCTACCCGGCATGGCGCGGCGGCGCCTTGCCACCGCGGCCGTGAACCCGAGGCGGAACTGGTGGCGCAGCATGGCGCCAAGTCCCGGGGGATGGTCGTGGAAGGTGCTCACCTCGTCGCTGCGGGCGACGATCCTTCCCGAATCGCGAAGGGACTGGGAGAACACGAGGTCTTCTCCCGGCCACAGGTCGGGAAAGCCGCCCACCTCATCGAAGGCATCGGCGCGGCACAGCATCGTGGTCGAAGGCGGCAGCCAGGCGAGCGGCGGCGGGCGCCGCGAAGCCGCTTCCTTGAACTCGAGAATGTGGCGCACGCGATCCACGATGCGAGTTCCGCCGAGGACGCGGGCGCTGACGGCTGCGGCGCCGCGGCGAACCAGCTCGGTTTCGAGGCGGGCGGCGCCGCCGGTCTCCAGGCGACAGTCGGCATCGATGAAGAGAAGGCGAACGGGGGGCGGCGCGGCGTCTTCGCGGCAAGCGTGACGAAGCGCCTCTCGCCCGGCATTGCGGGCAGCGCCGGCCGTCCAACGCTGCGGCGCCGTGACGAGTTCCACCCCGGGATCCAGGAGCTGCCAGCGGCGGACGACATCGGCGGTTGGGTCGCCGGAGGAAGTGACCACCACCACGCGGTCCACGGCGGCGGCGTTGCCGACGCGAAGGGACTCGAGGGCAGCGCCGATGGTCCTCTCGGCCCGGTGGGCGGGGATGACGGCAGCGCAGGGCATCGCAGCGACGGTCGCCTCAGTACTGGTCCTGGGTGACACGAAGGACTTCGCCGACGGTGGACATGCCGTCGGCCACCTTCCAGAAGCCGTCCATGCGCAGGGTGCGCATGCCGCGGCCCACCGCCTCCTGCTTGATACGGTCGGCCGTCGCGCGCGAGACGATGAGGTTGCGCACCACGTCATCGCAGCTCAGCAGCTCGTAGATGCCGCCGCGGCCGCGGTATCCGGTGCCCGCGCATTCCGGACAGCCGACCGACTCGTACACCGTCACCGCATGGGTGCCGCGCGGTCCGAGCTCTTTCAGGAACTCGGGCGAGGCGTCGATGGCGCGGCGGCAGGCCGGGCACACGCGGCGCACGAGGCGCTGGGCGAGCACGCCGATGAGGGAGGAGGCCAGCAGGTAGTCCTCCACGCCCATGTCGAGGAGGCGGGAGATGGCGCCGGCCGCGTCGTTGGTGTGCAGGGTGGAGAACACGAGGTGGCCCGTGAGGGCGGCCTGGATCGCGATCTCCGCGGTCTCGGCGTCGCGGATCTCGCCGACCATGATGACGTCGGGGTCCTGGCGCACGATGGAGCGCAGCCCGGCCGAGAAGGTGAGCCCGATCTGGGACTTCACGTGGATCTGGTTGACACCGCGCAGCTGGTACTCGACCGGATCCTCGATGGTGATGATCTTGAGTTCCGGCGAATTGATCTTGTCCAGGGCGCCGTAGAGCGTGGTCGTCTTGCCGGAACCGGTCGGGCCGGTGACGAGGATGAGCCCGTGGGGCTGCGAGATCATGTGGGAGAAGTTGCCGAGGATGTCGTGGGGCATGCCGAGCTTCGAAAGGTCCACCACGACGCTGGAACGGTCGAGGATACGGAGCACCACGCTCTCGCCGTAGAGGGTCGGCAGGCTCGAGACGCGAAGGTCGATCTCGCGGCCGACCAGGCGCAGCTTGATGCGTCCGTCCTGGGGCAGGCGCCTCTCGGCGATGTTGAGCTTGGCCATCAGCTTGATGCGCGAAATGATGGCGGCGGTCAGGTTGCGCGGCGGCGGGTCCTGGTCGTGCAGCACGCCGTCGATGCGGAAGCGCACACGCAGTTCATTCTCGAAGGGCTCGACGTGGATGTCCGAGGCCCTCTGCTCCACCGCCCGCGACAGGGTCTGGTTGACGAGGCGGATCACGGGCGCTTCGCTGGCCATGTCGCGAAGGTGCTCGACGTCTTCCTCGTCCTCGTTGAGGATCTCGATCCCGCTTTCGCTGTCGCCCTCTCCCCCGCCCTCGCCTTCCCCGTAGATCGTCTCGAAGCGTTCGAGAAGATCGCGGGTCCTCACCAGCACCGGTTCGATCACCAGGCCGGTCACCTGGCCGAGGACTTCGATGGTGGCGGTGTCGCCGGGGTCGGCCATCGCCAGGCGGAGAACCCCCTCCTCCACCCGCATGGGCAGGACGCGCGCCGTGCGCATGTACTCCACCGAGACGTGCTCGAGCACCGGCGGTTCTTCGGGAATCTCGGAAGCCCGCACCAGCGGCACACGGTGGTAGGAGGCCAGGATGGGCAGCAAGTCATCCTCGGAAAGGAAGCCCAGTTCCACCAGCATGCGCTCGACGCGCTCGCCCTTTTCGGCGGAAAAGCGGCGAACCTTGCGCAGGTCGTCCACCGAGACCTTCCCCGAAGCGAGGAGGGCTTCGTCGAGGCCGCTCGAAAGATGAGGCGCCGCCGCGTCGGCCGCACGCGAGAGGTCCACGGTCTGCTGGGTTGCCATTGCCGCTAGCCTGCCCGTTCGGGCGTCCTCGCTCAACCCGGGATCGATCCGGATGCGGCCGAACGTCGCGGCGCGCCGCCCGGCGCGGCCTGATCGTCCTTGCGCTCGCAGGCCCGCAGGCGGGCGACGATGTCGTCGCGAAACCTCGAGATGCCGGTGCCGATGAAGACTCCCTGCATACCCGTGGTGATGGCCTTGCCCGCTTCGATCGTGGTCATCTCCAGCCGTCCGCAGACCGACTGGAAGAGCCAGGCCTTCTGCTGGCCGGCGTCGTGCAGGAAGCCCTTGGCCCTCAGGACGTCGGCAGGAAGAGTCTCCAGCACCCTTTCGACGGCGATGCGGTCAACCTCCCTTCCCGTGCTCCAGGAAAAGGACTCCAAGCGATCCTTCTCGAGGTGGGAAGGCCCCTCCTCGTCCCCGGACAGCGCCGCACAGGCCCCTTCTCCGCCGCCGGACCATGCGCCGGAACGACGGGCAGCGCTCGTGGCCAGCAACAGTTCCGAGCCGGCGAAGTCGAGCGCGCCCTTCCCTTCCAGCACCAGGGCTCGCGGGTTCACCCTGGCCAGCCCCTTGCGCAGGCGCTCGAGGGCACGCGGCGAGACGAGATCCGTCTTGGAAAGGACGAGGAAGTCGGCGGCGCGCACCTGGCGGCGCGCCGCGCCGCCGATGCGCCAGGCCCGGCGCCAGGCCCAGGCGTCCACCACGGTGACCACGGCGTCGATGCCGAGTCCGCTTCGCTTCAGCCGGTCCAGCGTGGGACCGGGATCGGCGACCCCGCTGGTTTCCAGGACGACCAGGAGGGGATCCAGGCGCCGGACCAGTTCCTCGACGGCCAGGTCGAAGCGGTACTCGTCGATGCTGCAGCACACGCAGCCCGAGGCCAGCTCGACGACGTTCTCGATGAACTCGAAGCCGGTCAGCACGCGGCCGTCGATGCCGATCTCACCGATCTCGTTGACGATGACCGCGATGCGCTCCCGGGAGGGGTCGCGGTCGAGGAGGCCCTTCAGCAGCGTGGTCTTGCCGCTGCCGAGGAAGCCCGTGATCACGCAGGCCGCGACACGCCGGGCGGTCATGTCCCGCCTCCCGGGCAGGGAGGGCGGCAGCTCCAAAAGCAACGGGCGGGGGATGCCGTGCACCCCCCGCCCGTCGCTTTCGAACTTGCGTTCCAGGTCAGGCCGTCGCTCCCTCGTGCAGGACGGTCGCCGAGGCGACCAGCATCGGAACGGTCGCCGAGGCGACCTCCCCCAGAACGGTCGCCGAGGCGACCTCATCCGGGCAGTTGGGGTTCGAGGGCAGGCCAACCGCGGCGCGCAGGATGGCCAGGGCGTCGATCGCCGACACCTTTCCGTCGCCGTTGTAGTCGCAAACCGTCAGCGGGCAGGTGTTGCTGCCCACGGCCGTCTGCAGGGCCCCGAGAGCGTCGCTCGAGGTGAGCACGCCGTTGCCGTTGAAGTCGCCGCAGAGCGGCCCTTCATCCACCGTGGTGGTGGTGACTTCACCCTCGGTCGTCGTGGTCGTCTCGGTCGTCGAGGTGGTGGTGGTGGACGTGGTCGTCGTGGTCGGGATGCACTCCGGGTCCTCGATCGTACCCGGCACGCAGACGCCCGCCTCGCAGGCGTCGCCGATGGTGCACGAGTCCGAGTCGCTGCAAGCGCTCTCGTCCGCGTCCACGCCCAGGCAGTTGTCGGCGTCCTCGTCGCAGGTTTCGCTGCAGTCGCCGTCGCCGTCGCCCGGTCCGTCGCAGGGGTCGCCCGCGTGGGTGGCGCACACGCCGCCGACGCAGGTGTCGGCGCCGTTGCAGAACTCGCCGTCGTCGCAGGGCGCGATGTTGAAGATCGCGTCGCACTCGTTGGTCAGTTCGTTGCAAACGTCGTCCGTGCAGACGTCCTCGTCGTCACAGTCGCGCGTCGAACCGCTGCAGGTGCCGCCCGAGCAGGTGTCGTTCGTCGTGCAGAACAGGCCGTCGTCGCAGGCGTCGGTGTTGTTCACCTCGACGCACTCGTCGGCCTCCTCGTCGCAGGAGTCGTCCGTGCACTCGTTGTCGTCGTCGCAGACGCGGGCGTTGCCCTCGCACTGGCCGGCCTGGCACTCGTCGTTCTGGGTGCAGAACAGGCCGTCGTTGCAGGGCGTTCCGTCCGCGACCGCGCCGTCGGCGGGACAGGCCGCGCTCGACCCGGTGCACTGCTCCTCGTCACCGCAGTCGGAGTCGGCCTCGCGGCAGATGGTGCCTTCGTTGGCGAAGCCGTCGGCCGGGCAGGCGTTGGAGATCCCGTTGCAGGTCTCGGCCACGTCGCAGGCGCCGTTGGCCGCGCGGCAGGTGGTGCTCGTCGAGGCCAGGGCGTCGGCCGGGCAGGAAGCCGAGGTGCCGCTGCAGGTCTCGGCCGTGTCGCAAACGCCGTTGGCAGCGCGGCAGAGCGAGGCCGTCCCCTGGAACGAATCGGCCGGGCAATCGTTGGAAGAGCCGTTGCAGGACTCGGCCACGTCACAGACGCCGGCCGAGCCGCGGCAGACCGCCGTGCTCTTGGCGTCGGCCGGGCAGGCGGCGGAGGAGCCCGTGCACTCTTCTTCCACGTCGCACTCGCCGGCTTCGCCGCGGCAGGTGGTCCCCTCGTTCACGAAGCCGTTGGCGGGGCAGTCGTTGGAGGTCCCGTTGCAGGTCTCGGCCACGTCGCAGATGCCGGCCGAGGCGCGGCACTGGGCCGTGCTCTTGGCGTCGGCCGGGCAGGAGGCCGACGAACCGGAGCAGTTCTCCGCCGTGTCGCACACGCCGGCCGCAGAGCGGCAGACCGTCGAGGTGCCGAGGAAGCCGTCGGCCGGGCAGTTGTTGGAGGAGCCGTCGCAGGACTCGGCCGTGTCACACACGCCGGAGGCGGCGCGGCAGACCGACGAACTCTTGGCATCGGCCGGGCACGAAGCCGAGGAGCCGGTGCAGCTCTCGGCCACGTCGCAGATTCCGGCGGCGCCGCGGCAGGTCACGTCGCTGGCCTGGAAGGCGTCGGCAGGGCACTCCGCCGAGGAACCGCTGCAGACTTCGGCGGTATCGCAGACGCCGGCCGCCTCGCGGCAGACCGTCTCGGCGGGGACGAAGGTGCCCGAACACTGGCCGGCCCCACAAGTGTCGTTCGTGG
>JBHEPB010000240.1:0-10960 GCA_046260515.1 Binatia bacterium | reverse complement strand
CTGGACGAGGCGCGAGGCGGCGGCTCGGCGCATGGCGGTTGCCGCGTCGATCCCCGATCGGATCTCGACGATGGTGGTCGGCAGCATCACGGCCGCGCCCACGCCCTGCTCGATGCTGCCGGTGAAGGCCGCGTAGGGATTGATGTCGGGGATCCACTGCAGGCGCGCGAGGTCCTCCTCGTGGCGGCGGGCGTTGCGGTCGGCCACCAGGCCCTTCACTTCAGGACCTTCGTCCACGGCGGCCAGCAACGCCGCGGCGTCGGCGGGCAACTCACGAGGATACGGCACGCGCGTGGGGACGGGCACATCGTCGGGAGAGTCGAAGGCCGCGAGCGCGGCCAGCGTGGCTCTTGCCGAGGCGATGCCGGCGCGCGCGGCCGCCGCCGCGTCGTCGCGGCGCGCGCCGGCGATGCGGGCGGAGAAGGCGCTGTCCTGCTCGGCGCCGGCGCGGAGCGCGGCGTCGGCCACGTCGGCGCCCACACCGGCCAGCGAGGCGCCCTCGTCGGCGAGCCGCGCGGTTTCGGCCGCCATCGCCAGCTCCAGCCAGGCATCCATCAGGCGGCGCTGCACGCCGAACTTGGCGAGGCGAAAACGCTCTCCCGTGGCCTTCGCTTCGGCCAGCGCGACGCGGCCACTGGCCATCGTCTTGCCCGGGAAGGAGAGGTTCTCCATGGTGTCCGTGCCCACGCTGAAGCTGCTGCGGTTGAAAGATTTCACGCTCTCGTCGGAGAACATGTAGGAGTAGCCGAACCCGATCTGGGTGTTCGGCCAGGCCGAGGCGCCGCTCACGCCTTCGATCGCGGCCTTCCATTCGAACCACGCTGCGCGCACTTCGCCGTTGGCCAGCAGGGCCCGGCGAAGCAGGGCTCGCCAGTCGTTGCCGTCCACGGGCCGGGGCAGGTCGGCACGCCGCACGCCGCGGGCGAATCCGGCGCCGGCGGCCTGGAGGGCGGCGCGTTCCTGCTTCAGGCCCTTGGGCGTGAGGGCGCAGCCCGAAAGAGTGATGGCGAGGGCGCATCCTGCGAGCACGATCGCGCGGGCGCCGACGAGGCCGCCGCTCGTTTTCGCAGACGAAGGCACGGGGCCCGCGGGCCGCGTGCTGCTGTTCTTCGAGGTCATCATGGACCCCTCCGCTGTTCGCGCGTGCAACGGTCGCTCCACGATCGACCCGGCGGATCCTTGATCGCTGGGGCCGGCCGTTTGCCGCGCGTGTCGTCGTGCCGCCGAAGTCGGCCGCACGTCGTCAGGTCCGCCGCGGCTGCGACGGACGATGCTGGAACGTTCAGGAAGCCGTCACGCTGGATTCAGCGTTCGGGCGGACTGCCGGTGGGGTGGGATCTCAGAGGATCCAGGAACAGAGGAGGGGGCGGTAGACGGTAGCGCCCGCTCCTGGTGGAGAGGAGGCCAGTTCCACGCTGCCGACGGGTCGCCGGGCGGTGGAGAGGGAGGCCGGGATCAGCGCGCTCTCGACGGCGAAGGTCACCGTGGGGGAAGACGCTGCTGCGGCCGTCGCGGCGGGCCTCTGCCCGCTGTCGCTGCTGATGGCACAACCGCAACCGGAGGCGGTCGTGCAGGGAGAAGCCGAGGGATCCGTTGAATCGCAGCAACTGCAGGCCTGGGCCGCGATCATCGGCTCCATGGAGCAGCCGCCGCCCATGGAAGGCAGGGGCGCCAGGATGGCGATCGCGAGCACGGAGGCCAGTAGGCGGCGAAACATCAGTCCGGATCCTCAGGGCCCAAGATGCACACGCGGGCGTGCAGTTACAAGGGGAAGTCTGGGGGCGGGGGCTGCCGCGATCCGCTTCCGGGCCGGGCCCGGGGATTCGAGCGGTTCGGGATGGAAGGCGCAGCGCTTTCGGATTCGCCGACTCGCGAGCCGCATCGGCGGGCATACACCCAGGTGAACTCTGCGCCGAAAAGGAAGATCTGCGCCGAGTAGTAGATCCAGACGAGGAGCACGACGAGCGAGCCGGCGGCTCCGAAGCTCGAGGCGACGCTGCTTCTCGCGATGTAGAAACCGATCAGGAACTTGCCGATCGTGAACAGTACTGCAGTGACGCTTGCGCCGACCCACACGTCCCGCCAGGCGACGTGGACGCGTGGGAGGATCTTGTAGATCGAGGCGAAGAGGAGCGTGGCCATCGCGAGGCTCGCGACGAGGTTCGTCACCTGCAGCAGCGGGCCCCATTGGGCGAGCGCCGGTCCCCACCACTCGCCCGCGGCCGACAGGACGGCGCTGATGACCAAGGATAGGAGCAGAAGGAATCCGATGGTCAGGATCATGCCGAACGAGAGAAGGCGCGTGCGCACCAGGCCCCACAGGCCGGAATTCTTCCTCGGCGAGGGGGCTTTCCAGATCCGATCGAGTGCAGATTGCAGTTCGCTGAAGACGGAGGTTGCGCCGAGCAACAGCATGGCGACGCCGAAGAACGAGGCGGCGATGCTCGTCGCCGGCCGGCTGACGTCCTTCAGCAGGTCCTGTACGACGACCGCTCCTTCCTGGCCGATCAGTCCGCGCAACTGAGCCTCGATTTCCCCGCGCGCTGCTTCGGCGCCGAAGACGAGGCCGGCGCAGGCGATCACGATCACCAGGAGCGGCGCCAGCGAAAAGAGGGTGTAGTACGCGAGCGCGGCGCCCATGCTCGGCGCGTAGTCCTCGGACCAGGCAACGGCCGATTCCTTGAGCAGGTCCCGGAACGACCGGATCGTCATCTCTTCTCCACGGCACCTCCAGTAGGTGCGTGAACCGCCGCGCGCAAGCGATGCCTCCGGGGACCGCGGCGCCGGGAGCCGTTCGATTTTCCACGCTCGCTCTCCCGATCCAGTCGATCCTCTGCCGGCATCCCAGCGACTACGTACGTAGATTCCCGTGCCTTTCGTCGTGCATCCTCGAAGAGGTCCAGCGAAAGCGCCCGATCGCGCCGGAAACCGAAATGATTCGTGCCGGGGGGGCATCCGCGAAGGTCTCGAACGTGCCTATGCTGGCTTCATCGAAGGATGACGTGGCAAACGAAAACGAAAAGGGATCACCCCAGCGATCCTCCCGGCGATCACCTTGGAAACGCGTCCTGCGCGCGATGGGATACACGGCAGCGTTCCTTGGGCTGGGGCTCCTTCTCCTCGTCGGCGTGCTGGCTCTCGGCGCCGAACGACTCACACCTTACGTGACCGGCGCGATCTCGTCAGCCACCGGCCGTGAGTTTCACATCGAAGGGGACGTTCGGGCACGCGTGTGGTCGTGGCGACCGCGCCTGATCGTGGAGAAGATTTCCTTCGCCAACCCTTCCTGGAGCGAGGAGAAGCAGATGCTCGAGGTGGGACGGCTCCAGGTGGGGATCGCGCTTCGCCGCCTGCTTCGCGGCGACATCGTCATTCCGACGCTGAGGGTCGACGATGCCGTGGTACGACTCGAACAGCGCGCCGACGGCACGGACAACTGGACGTTGTGGGCATCCGAGGCGGCCCGTCCCGACGATCGCACGGAAGTTCCGGTCGTGCGCCGCTTGCGGATACGCAAAGCGAGGGTCCTGTACACGCGGGAGGGCAGACCTGGTGCCGCCACCGACCTGCAGATCGCCGACGCCCGCGGCACGATCGCCACCGAGGTGCAGCTGGAAGGCAAGGGCAAGTACCAGGGGCATCCCGCCCGGATCTCCATGAAGGCCGGTTCGATCGACCAGCTCCACGACGAAGATGCGCCCTTCCCGATCAACATTGACCTCGACGCCGGGGCCACGTCGGCGACCATCGTCGGCACCCTGCAGGGCGCGCTCGACGAAGGCGGCCTGGATGTGAAGCTGACTCTGAAGGGAGACTCGCTGTCGGAACTCTATCCCCTGCTTGGCGTCGTGCTGCCGATGTCCCCTCCCTACCAATTGGTCGGCGGCCTCGAGCGCGACGGCAGCAACTGGAAGTTCAGCGATTTCGCCGGTCGCCTGGGCGACAGCGACCTTTCCGGCAATCTCACCGTGGATGTCGCGCCGGTGCGGCCGGTGATGAATGCGGACCTTCAGTCGAAACTGCTCGACTTCGACGACCTCGCGGGGTTGATCGGCGCACCCCCTCCCGGAGGGAAGGGCGAAACCGCGTCGGCCGACCAGAAAGCCCAGGCCGCCGCCATGGCCGCGGAAGGCCGGGTGTTGCCCAGCAAGCCCATGGATATCCCGAGGCTGCACGCCATGGACATCCACGCGCGGCTGGTGGCCACTCGCGTGGACGCTCCCGAACATCTTCCGATGGATCGCCTCGACCTCCGGATTTCGCTTGTCGATGGAACGTTGAAGGCCGAGCCGGCGTCATTCAACGTCGCAGGTGGGCGCGTGGATCTGTTCGCGACGGTCCATTCGGACCGGGACCCGCTGCGTGCGGATGTGGAGCTGCGCGCCCGCGGCCTCGAGGCATCGAAGATCCTCGGGCCGACGCCGTTCACCAAGGATACGGCCGGCAAGCTCGGCGGCGACGTCAAGGTTGCCATGCGGGGCAACTCGTTGCGCGACATGGCGGCGACCGCCGACGGCACCCTGCAACTCGCTCTCGCGGACGGGCAAGTGAGCAAACTGCTCGTGGAACTGATCGGGCTCGACCTCATGAAATCGATCGGTGTTCTGCTCCGCGGCGACGAGCCGCTCGAGATTCGATGCGCCGCCTTCGACCTCGTCGCGGAGAACGGCAAGCTCCGCAGCAACATGGCCGTCATCGACACGGAGGACTCGAACATCACGGCTGAAATCGCGCTCGATCTGGAAACGGAACGAGTCGATGCCCGTATCGTCCCCCATCCCAAGGACGTGAGCCTGCTCAGCCTGCGACAGGACCTGAGAGTGGAGGGGACGTTTGCCGACCTCGACTTCTATCCCGATCCCCTGAAGCTCGGCCGGGTCGGTGGATTGATGCAGAAACTCAACTTTGCCCTGGCGCCGATCGTCGGACTGCTCACGCCGTTCGACGTCAAGACCCAGGACCGCGACGACGACAACGGCTGCAGCGCCTTCCTGAAAGAGCAGGGCGGGCCGGACTCGAAGGCGGTTGGCAGCGCGGAACCGAAGACTCCACGGGCGGTCGCAAAACTCTCTAAAGATCGTTGAGTATTCGTAACGCAGTTGCTTCGACCAGCCGCTCCAGGCGGCTCACCTGGTCGAGCCCGGCGTAAGCACCGATCGAAGCGGCCCCCGTGGGGAAGGTGCGCACGATGCCGCTGCCGTCGCGTATCGTCACCGTAACGCCGAGAGCGTCGGCCCCGGCCATCGCCCCCACCCAGAACACGGCGGCACCCGAGCGCATACGGTACGAGGTGACGTCGACTTCGAGTACGTTCGGACTGTCGCGGCGCAGACGTCCGGTCTGGGACAGCTTGGCCTCGAGCGAGCGCTCGAGGCGGGAGGGTCCTTCGGCGTTCTCGAACCTCGTCTGCTTGTCGGAAGGCAATCTGGGATTCACCGTGACGACCACCGCGGAGACGGTGTCGATCCTGGGGCCGCCCCTGTCCATCGCCTTCTCGGTCGGCGGCGACGATGCTGAGCAGGCAGCGAACGTGAGGGCTGCCACAAGGGCGATCGACAACGAGGCGAGGGGGCTTCTCATGGCGCGACGCTAGGCGACCGGCACCCCCCTCGCAAGTCTTCCGCTATTCCCCCTTCGACATCCCGCTCGAGGCGCCACCATCGGATCGGAGAAGCGTCGGTCTCCGTGACCACGCGCAACGCTGCCCTCCGGGCCTCTTCCTCGAGCGCGAAACCGTGCCATTTCTCGAGATAGGGTTCATGGACGAAGCGCACGAGGGCCCGGAAGTAGCCGCCCCGCCAGCCGTGGGTCCGCACCATGTTCACGAATGATGTCGTGAACTGGACCGGCGACGGCTCCGCGACCAGCAGCAGCCCGCCTGGTTTCAGCACCCGCGCGATCTCCTGCAGGGCCTTGCGGATGCGGGCCGGCGGCATCTCGTGGAACGCGAAACAGACGGCCACGCCGTGGAACCGGGCGTCCGGGAAGGGAAGGTCCTCCATGACGCCATGGACGAAGCGAATGCGCGGGTGCTGCTGCGCGGCATGCCGCAGCAGGTAGGGGGAAGGGTCGAGTCCCCAGGTGTCCCTCACCCCGGCGGCCTGGATGGCGGCGGCGGTCGCGCCGCCTCCGCATCCAAGATCCAGGGCGGAATCGCAATGCCGCAAGTGTGAGGCGATCGTGTTGCGGACACGTCGCATCTCGCCGAGCATCGCGAGGTCGAAGCCGGAGATGTAACCGCGAGTCAGGAAGTTCGAGTAGTTCCCGTTCGGAAGGTTGTGGAACTCCTGGAGGACGTATCCCGGAATCGTCTCCTTTCCCCAAAGGTCGTTCGGGATCGAGACGCTGCGTCGCCGTCGCAAGGGATGCAGCAGCAACCGCGCAAGCGCCCGCGGGTTCCTCCAGTCGAGATGGTCCGGCCACGTGTTCGGCAGGGGCATGTTCGCCCAGTCCCGTTCCCGGGGGTGCGGTACGAAGCCACTGGTCTCGACAGGGGTTTCCATTGTGTTCCTTCGCGCAGGTTCTCGCGGTCGGGTTCTCGTATCAGGTCGCGGCGGACGAAGCGCACGCCTCCGATTTCCTCGAAGCCTGCCAGGCGAGGCTCCTTCGGCCGCGTCTGCTGTCCTCGGGAGGAAACAGCCGGCGCCAGAACCTGTCTGTCCAGACGTCCTCATAAAGGCGGAAGTGGATCTTGTGAAAGACGTACTCGCCGACGACCAGCGCAAGAATGGAGGCGTAATAACCGAAGCCGGTGTACAGCGCCCATGTTCTCGACGGGGGCGCGACGGCGAGCCAGGCGTAGATCACCACGTTGATCGCGAAGAAGGCGCACCAAAGGATCGTGACGTTGCGCGTGTAGGGGCGGAGGAAAGGCGGCAGATCGCCGCCGTGGGCCCGGCGGGCGAACTGCTCGGCGAAAGGCGGGCCCTGTCTCAAGGTCGTCGCGAAGGTGACCAGCAGCCAGAGATGCGCGAAAGCCGGGAGCAGTTTCAGGACGAGGGGATCGTCGATCAGGACGGCAAGGAGTGCGAAGACCAGTAGCACCCCCAGCCGCCGCATCAGCGGCGACAGCGGATTATCGGTTCTGCTCATTGTGCTGCGTCGAACCTGGTCCTTACCTGAAGCGGCTGCTCGCGAACCTCGACCTCTTCGAAGGTGCGCTCGTAGCCGGTCGCGTGAATTCTCCACTGCCCGTCCACCCGAAGGTACTCGTCGCCGTAGAATGCCGCGCCGCGAAGCACGGTGTTGGCGTCGAGGAAGAGGATCTTGTCTTCGAGGTACCAGGTGCCCCGCGCCGTATCGGCCCCGGTAAACTCGATCTCGGGGTGGTGCCCATGATGCATGCTGACCACGCGCGGGCTGCCGAGGGCGCCGCGGCTGGCGGATGGCTTCGAGGTCCTCGAGGTTCGGCGTCGCGGGTTCTCCATCTCGTGTTCTCCGTGCGGGTTCTCCGTGCGGGTTCTCTGGGGCCGGCGCAAGGACAGAGGCGGCCGGCCGGGGGATGCTACCTGTCCCCCCGCTTCACACCAGAGCATCGAGGACCGCCGCCTCGTGCGATGGAGATGGACGGCGGATCCGGGCACTATCCGGCATCCAAGCATCATCCAAGCACCGGAGGTTTGTCGTGACCGATTGTCCTTGTTGTTCGGGAGTGGAGTTCGAGCGTTGTTGTGGGCCTTTCCTGGCGGGAACCCTCGTGCCGGAAACGGCCGAGCAGGTGATGCGCGCGCGCTACACGGCCCATACCCGCGTGGAGATGCCCTTCCTGATGTCCACGATCCACCCCGAGAAGGTGGCAGAGGGCGACGAGGAGACGGCGCGACGCTGGGCGAAGGAGTCCGAGTGGCTCGGCCTGGAAATTCTGGGCACCAAGGCGGGCGGCAAGGACGATTCCGAGGGCATCGTCGAGTTCGTGGCCCGCTTCCGCGACAAGAAGGGCGAGACCCACACCCACCACGAGATCAGCACCTTCGTGAAGGAAGACGGCCGCTGGCTCTTCCAGGAAGGCCACACGCCCGAGCAGGCGCCCCTGCGGCGCTCGTCGCCCAGGGTGGGGCGCAACGATCCCTGCACCTGCGGCAGCGGCAAGAAATTCAAGAAGTGCTGCGAGGCGGCCTAGGGCATTCCAGCGTGCAAAATGCCCGGCTGCCGTCTGCCGGGGGCTTCTACCCCTTGGCGCCTTCGAGTTCCTCCCGAAAGAACGCCGACTTCGCCGCCAGTTCCTTCATGTAGCCGCGCACGTCGTCGGCCGCGGCTCTCGGCAGTTTCGAGAACGGCACGATATGCTCGTCCGGCACGTAGCGGAAGGTGAAGTTCACGCGCCTGGTCTCGAAGTCGGGCGCATTCAGTTCAAAGGTGCTGCCCTTGCGGTCCACGCGCTGAATTCGGTGGAAGAGCTGCTTCTTCCAGCGGTCCCCTCCGAAGATCTGCAGCGACCCGTCGTCGAGCCACTGCTGGAAGGCCACCGTGCCGCGCTCGCCCGGACGGCTGCTCGCGACGAACTGGAAGAACGCGCGCTCGCCGAGCGAAATGGAAGCCACCGGCCCCGGCTCGAAGTCCTTGTGCTCGCCGACACGCGCGGTGTCGATGCGGCGGCCGTCCTCGAGCTTGCTGCCGTAGAGGTTCACGAGGCAGGTGTTGAGGTGCCAGCCGGCGGGCATCTCCGGTCCTCGATAGATCCCGCGCGCGATCTTCTCGGCGCGAGCCACCAGGCGCGCCAGCACCGGCGGAAACGGCTCCGCGCGCACGCAGCGATGCAGGATGCCTTTCGGCGGATGGTAGTAGTCGAGGCAGGCGAACTGCCAGTTGCCCAGCCAGTACACGGGGCGCAGCAGCCAGCGCTGCTGCTTGCCCGGCGGCGGCGGATGCTTCGGCGCGAAGCGCTGCTCGCGGATGGGGTGGATGGTCGCGAGCCAGGCGAGAATCTCGGCTCTCTCGGCGGGCGCGACGAAGCGGGGATCGTAGTGGAGTCCGCGGGGGAGCGGCCGCGCGGCAGCCGCTCCCCCGCCAGGCCGCCGCGGTGAGGCCGCGGCGGGGTTTGGTCGTCTCAGCTGCCCGACCACTTCGGCGGGCGCTTCTCGGCGAAGGCCTTGGGGCCTTCCTTCGCATCGTTGGACGTGAAGACCTTGGCCTGGAGCGGTCCCTGGTGAGCCCAGAACTCCGGCTCGGTCAGTCCGCTGGCCGCCTTGACCAGCTTGGCGGATGCGGCGACGCCGAGGGGCGCGTTCGACGCGATCTTCTCGGCCAGCGCCATGGCGCCTTCGACGGCGCCGCCGGGCTCGGTGACGCGTGCGACCAGGCCGTACTGCAGCGCTTCCTCGGCGGCGATGGGCTCGCCGGTCAGCGCCATCTCCATGGCCTTGCCCTGGCCCACCATGCGCGGCAGGCGCATCAGCCCGCCGGCCGCCGCGAACAGGCCCACCTTCACTTCGGGAATGCCGAACTTGGCGTTCTTGCCGGCGACGATGAGGTCGCAGGTGAGAGCCAGTTCGAGTCCGCCGGCCAGGGCGAAGCCCTCGACGGCCGCGATCAGCGGCTTCTCGGCGGCGCCCTGCACGAAGCGGAAGAGCCCGCTCACGTCCTCGCCGCGCGAGAAGGCCTTCAGGTCCATGCCGGCGCTGAAGCCCTTGCCGGCTCCGGTGAGCACCGCGGCCGTCAGGCCAGCGTCGGCGTTGAGCTTCTCGACGGCCTCGATGAGACCGCCGGCCAGCGCGCCGTTGATGGAGTTCATCGCATCGGGGCGGTTCAGCGTGATCAGCAGCACGCGGCCGCGTTGTTCTGTAAGGACTGCTTCGTCGCTCATGTTGTCTCTCCCCTGCCGGTTTACTTGGGAGGCATGCGGATGCCGCCGTCCAGCCGCACCGTCTGCGCATTCATGTAGGGGTTGGTGATGCACTCCATCACCATGAACGCCAGCTCCTCGGAGCTGCCGAGGCGGTGGGGGAAGAGCACCGACTTGCCGAGGGTGGCCTTGAACTGCTCGCTGGCCTCGCCCTGGCCGTAGATGGGCGTGTCGATGAGGCCGGGCGCGACGGTGTTGACGCGGATGCCGAGGCTGGCGAGGTCGCGCGCGATGGGCAGCGTCATGCCGACGACGCCGCCCTTGGAGGCGGAGTAGGCGCACTGGCCGATCTGGCCGTCGAAGGCCGCCACGGAGGCCATGTTGACGATGGCGCCGCGGGTGCCGTCGGCGTCCACCGGCTCGGTCTTGCCCATGGCGGCGGCCGAGCGGCTCAGCATGTTGAAGGAACCGATCAGGTTCACCTTGATCACGAACTCGAAGCGCTCGAGGTCGAAGGGCGTGCCGCCGCGGTCCACGGTGCGGCCGGCCCAGCCGAGACCGGCGGAGTTGACGAGCGCGCGAAGGGGGCCGAGCTTGGTGGCAGCGGCGATGGCAGCGTCGGCGTCTTCGATGCTGGTGACGTCGCACTTGACGTAGATGCCGCCGATCTCGGCGGCGACGGCCTCGCCCTTTTCGGCGTTGAGGTCGGCGATGACGACTTTGGAGCCGGCCGCGGCGAGCTGCCGGGCGCAGGCTTCGCCGATGCCCGAGGCGCCGCCGGTGACGATGGAAGAGCTTCCTGCAAGATTCATTCGGGGCATGGGGATTTCCTGCCCGTTGCGTCCCGCTGATTTCGGCGCGCGCTCGGCGCGCCGCGGGAGCAAGCTGGGGCGCGCCCTTGTTCCGTTTCCTGCAAGAGCATGCAACTGAAAACCCGGGACAGGTACAGGTTGCGCTACGCGCAACCTGTACCTGTCCCGGGTTTCTGAGCCCTCTTTAAACCTGTACCTGTCCCGGGTTTTCAGGGGAGGCGGACGGGGAGGTGTTCGAGGCCGCTGATGAAGTTGGAGGGGCGGCGCGGGGGAGGGGCTTCGCTGGCGGAGCGGATGTCGGGCAGCAGGCGCGCGGCTTCCTCGAAGAAGACGTTGAGTTCGAGGCGGGCCAGGCTGGCGCCGAGGC
>JBHEPB010000239.1:0-8577 GCA_046260515.1 Binatia bacterium | reverse complement strand
GTCGTGGAGGGGTCGATCACCTACGACCTGGCCGGCCGCCGCTACCGCCACGATTACCCCGACCGTTCCCACTCGGAGATTTTCAAGTTCGGCCCCCTTGGGGCTACCGCCTCGCCGGCGACCCGCTACGAACTGGGGGCGAGTTGTGAACGAGGCTGCCGTGCGATTTCGGTCGCCCACGCCATGCCCGTCCTCACGAACGATCCCGCGGTCTACCTGCCCACGGCCGCGGTTCCAGCCTTCGGCGATTGCGCGGCCCATGCTCCCATCGACGCCGCGGCGAGCCCCATCCGCTACGCGTGGTTCCGTGGCGACGGCACGGTCTGCCGAGCCCGTTGGACAGACGACGCCGAGTACACGTTCAGCGCCGTCACGGCGGCCGACCTCACGAACTCGCTCGTGTTCGACGAACCCGAGGACTGTTCCGGCGGCGAGCGTCTCGACCTCCTGGTCATGATCGACCGCTCGGCTTCGGTTACCAGCGTCCGCTTCGAGGCCGCGCGCGTGTTCGTCGCCGATTTCCTTCGCAGCCTTGCGATCTCGCCCTCCCAGGCGAACATCGCCATCGCCACCTTCGACATCGATCTGCAACTGGCCGTGGCGCTCCCCGAAGGCACGAGCGACCAGAACGTCGCCAGCGGCTTGGCCTCCCTCGACTGTACCTGCGCCGATACGCTGGATCCGACTCTTCGCCCGGCGGAGATAGGCGCGGCCAAGGTTCCGACCTGCTGCGGCCGACGCACCTCGCTCGCCGCGGCGCTGGATGCGGGATCAGATTACCTCACCACGGCAGGGCGCGGGAATCCGGATCCGACGCGCCTTACGCGCAAGGCCCTTCTCGTGATCACCGACGGCAAGCCCAACACGCTTCGCGACGGCGTCACGCCCTGCAAGGGGGCGGTTTGCCGCGAGGAACTGTACCTCGCCGTCGAAGAGGCGCGGCAGGCCCACGCCGGCCTCGAGATCTTCGGCCTTCGTCTGGGCAAAACGCCGAAGCAGAACCGCCGGTACGCGTTCGGCGGCCGGCCCCGCTTCCAGAAGTTCGCGTCGATCCTCGAGGCACCGGCCACGTGCTCGGCGGGGGATGCCTGCGACGCTTCGTCGTGCGACGGCCTCTGCGCGTGCGGCGAGTGCACGCCTCCGAGCGCCTGCGACCCGTCGGACGACTACTGCCAGGTGCGCAGGATCTCCGCCACCGTCTGCGAACTCGTCCCCCGCGATTGCTCGCTCGAGTTCCCGAACCTGTGCGACGCTCCCGTGTGCAATCCGACGACCCAGCTTTGCGAAGCCCGACCCGTCGAATGCCCCGCCTCTTCCGATCCGTTCTGCTTCGACCGGGAGTGCAGCCCGAATACCGGCATCTGCACCACGACCGTCAGCTCTGACCGCAACTGCGTCAACGACCATTGCGAACTCGACGCGGAGTGCGACGACGGCAATGCCTGCACGCAGGATACCTGCCGGCAGACCGACACGGTCAAGGCGTGCGACTACACCCCGCTGACCTGCGACGACGGGGACATCTGCACGATCGACTACTGCTCTGATACGGAGATCGGCTGCCAGCATCGCCCGCGCCTGGCCGGCTATTGCGACGACGGCCTCTCGTGCACGCTCGACACGTGCGTGCCGTTCGCGGGTTGCCGTCACACGCCCCTGCCTTGCGACGACGGCCAGTCCTGCACCACGGACGTTTGCGACCCGGACACCGGTCGCTGCGTGCATGGCGATGCGACGTGCCCGGACGGCACGACGTCGCTGCTCGGGGCTTGCTGGGTCCGCAGTCAGACCTCGGGTGGTCCCAGCGCCGGCGCGGGCGAGGGTTGCGACGCGGCCTGCGACAGGGTCGGCCTCGGCTATGACGAAGCGACGCGTGCCGTTGCGGGAAGCGACGGCACGGACTCGAACTGCCTGGCCGTACTGGCGGCGCTGGGCCTCGCCAGTGGCGCGCTCGAGTACCCTTCCTCCAGCTGCGGCGCTGCGCTCGGCTGCTTCGCGAGCCCTTTCTTGTTCACCGACACGACGCCCTTCGAAGGCCGCTGCGACACCCCGCCCACCGACGCCATCGGCAGCCAGCCGTGGGGGTGGCGCGCCTGTGCGTGTCGCTGAATGAACTCGGGGATGGCCGGCCGGGTCGCACGTCAAGCAGCCGCCCTCGCCGCCGCCCTGTCCGTTTTCGTGGGCGTCGGCGCGGCAAGGGGTGCGCCGCCCCGTGCTGTCGTGCCCTGCGGTGCGTTCAGCCTGATCCCGAACTCCAGCTTCCAGACCAATATTTCGTTCTGGGATGCGACCGCCGGAGCGGCCTGGTCACCGCAAGACTCCTCCGGCTCGCCGACGTCCGGCTCGGTCGAACTCACCGTTTCCGACGTGGCGAGCGCAGCGCTCAGCCAGTGTGTCCCCGTCGTCGGCGGCGAGCGCTACATGCTCGACGTGTCGGTCCTGATCCAGGTGCCGGAACAGGCAGAAGGCGAAGCGGGGGCCATCGCGCGCTGGCACGCGGACGAGAACTGTACCCAGGAACTGCCGGATCCCCCCTCCGGCACGTTGCTCACGTCCGCTCCCGAATGGACGGCTCAGGTCCTGACGCCGACTTCACCGGTGCAGGCGGTCGCTGCCCTCCTGGAGGTACGAGCGACAAAAACCGGCGGCAGCGAAGGGTCGAGCTTCACAGCGAATCTCGACAATGTGTTCTTCGCGTTCCTCGGGTCGCCGGACTGCGGCGATCCGATCTGTTCCTACCACGGCCCAAGCTCGAGCGACGCATTGTTCATCCTGCGGGGAGCCGTCGGCTGGTTCGATTGCAACGCCTGCCACTGCGACGTGGACGCCTCCGGCAACGTCACGACGAGCGATGCGCTCGCCGTCCTGCGGGCGTCGGTGGAGTTGCCGGCCACGCTCGCTTGTCCTGTCTGCGGTTGAAGCCGGGCTCCACGATCAGATCACGAGAGCCGCGTCACGGCACTGTCGTCGTCGTCGTCCCCGGCACGCTGCACTCCAGATCCACCCCCACTCCCACACAAGATCGCAGGATGCTGAGCGCGTCCGTCGCCGTCACCGCGCCGCTCGAGTCCACGTCGCACGTGCACAGCTCGCAGTCCCGGAGTTCGAGAGACCCCTGCAGGACGAACACCGCGTTGACCACGCAGCGGCTGTTGCTGGCCGGGTGACCGCAGGTGCGGCACTGCCCGCTCTCGGTGTCGCAGGTGTCCATGCAGCCGGGGCCGCTGGCGCAGCCGAGGCATTCGGTGGGGCGGCCGAAGCCGCGTACCGCGACCACCTGGTTGAAGCCGCCAAAGGTGGAGAACAGGAAGTCGCCGGTCAGGGGATCCACCACGGCGCCTTCCGCGCCGCTGAGGCCGGTCAGGAAATCCACGCGCGAGGTCGTCACCGGATCGCCGCTCGAGTCGATCTGGTAGGCCGCGATCTTGCCGGCCGAGTACTCGGCCACGAGGATGCTCGAATAGTCGTTGAACTGAGGAGAGCCGGGCGGCACGTAGACGAAACCTTCGGGTCCGCCGGGGATCTGCACGCGGGAACTCACGTCCACCAGGTCGTAAGTGCCGTTGCCGTCGGCAGTGATCGAAGCGTCGTACCAGTTGCCCGAGCCGTAAGTCACCAGTTTCAGCCGCCCGGCGCCCGGGAAGCCTGCCGGTACGAAGGCGAGGGCCGACAGCGACGAGACGATGCCGAACTGGCCGAGCGGGATGATCTTGTCGGTGATGCTGCTGCCGGGCTTGGTCTGGCCGAGTTCGTTGGCGGGCCAGCGCGCCAGGAAGAGCACACCGCCGGGGCCGTAGGTGACGCCGCCGTCGTTGTAAGCGGCGGCCGCGAACACCGAGGCCGTGCCCGTGAAGCCCGTGACGTGCTGCTCCCCGTCGCGCACCACGCTGATGGCGTAGAGCAGCCCTCCCGCCTGGTTGGCGGCTCCGCCGATCAGGATGGTGTTGAGGTCGTCGCGGGCGAAGGTGAGGCCGCCGTAGTTGGTGGGGACCCCGGGAACCGAACCGAGCAGGTCCACCGTGTAGTCGGCCTGGAAGGGCGGGCTCACGGTCTGGGCGAGGCTGACCCCGGCGCTGGCCGCCCAGGACGACAGGACGAGAAAGAGGGTAGGGGCCAAAAACTGCCGTAACATGGGATCCCTCCTCTTCGCACCGAACGTGGTCGGTCCCACCGCGAGGCGGCAACGATGCTCCCGGGAATGCGTACGCGTCAAGCGAGCGAGCCGCCGTGCTCTGGTCTGAGCCGTCCGCGATTCGGGCTGGTCATCCAGGGTTCGCTTGCGGCGCTCGCCCGGCCCGTGCAGGAACTTTCCCCCTCCCCCACGAGTTGGACGGGTCTCCTACCGGGTCCGCCGCGCTCTTCGATTGCTGGGAGCCGGCCGAAAAGCGTGCGGAATCAGGGCAGGGATCGCTGCTCGTGTGGACCTCTTCACCGGTGGATCGCGCTGGATCCCCTTACGGCAATGTTGCGTCTTCGCCGGACTTTACAGCCATGGAGTGTCGGCATTAGTTGATGCCTCCTGTGAGTCGCTGCGTGCTCCCGGGGGATTGTATTTGGGGGAAGCAGGTCGGCTCCGCAAGGAACAGGAGGGAACGTGAACAAGAGAAGGATTCTATGGGTGGGGTCGCTGTCCACGCTGCTGTCGGCGGCGACGATGGCGGGGGCCGCCCCCGAAGTCTGTGGCGACCTTGACGGGAGCGGGTCGGTGGTTGCCACCGACGCGCTCCGTCTGTTGCGTTTCGCCGTCGGGCAGAACGTCCAGATTGAGTGTCCGGCGGCGGTGTTCGGCGGGCTGTGCTGGGATGCCAGCGGCGAAGGCATCTGTGACGCCGAAGAGGACCTGGACGGCGACGGCCAATGCAGCGTGCTCGACTGCCAAGGACCGGAAGGACCAGCGGGTCCGGCCGGACCTGCCGGTCCCCAGGGGCCGGCGGGTCCCAAGGGCGATGCCGGCGAGGCCGGCCTCGCCGGCGCCCAGGGTGTCGTTGGACCGGTCGGCCCCAGTGGTCCTCCGGGCCCGACTGGCCCTCCGGGCCTTCAGGGAAATCCGGGCCTTCAGGGCCCAGCCGGCCCCACAGGAGTTGCCGGACAGAATGGAAAGGACGGGGTCGCCGGACCTCCGGGGGCGCAGGGCCCTCCGGGTCTCCAGGGCAAAGACGGCATCGCCGGACCTCCGGGTTCCCAAGGCCCTCCGGGCCTTACCGGAGCGCCTGGCAACGACGGGATTGCCGGTCCTCCAGGCTCGCAAGGCCCTCCGGGCCTTACCGGAGCAGCCGGCAAGGACGGCGCCCCGGGCAAGGACGGCGTGGCCGGCCCTCCGGGATCCCAAGGGCCTCCGGGGCTCACCGGAGCGACGGGCGCGCAAGGCCCCGCGGGAGCCAGCGCCAAGTCCCAGGGCTGGACCAAACAGTTCAACTCGGCGGCCATCACTTCGGTCACCACCGACGTGCTGGCCCAGCACGTCAGCGGATCGGCCGGCTACATGGTCAACGCGAAGGTCGGGGCGCCGTTCGCCAACGGCAACAAGCAGGTTTCCTGCAACCTCATCGCCGTGGAGAACAACGTGGCCACCACCATCGACACTTCGGAGACGCTGCTGCTCGGCAGCTCGACCACCACGGCCAAGGGAGTGCTCGCCCTCAGCGGGCAGTACGTTCCGACCGGAGGCGCCACCGCCGGGGTGGACATCCTGCTGGGATGCGCGACGGGTGGCGACACCCGCACGCTGACCAGGGGGAGCCTGAGCGTGATCGGAGCGGACTCCGTCCACTAGTCCGCGAGGAGATCGACCGTTCAGCGGGGGGCGTCCGGGATCCTGACGCCCCCCGCTACTTTCTGATCCCCGTTCGTCGAAGCGGCGCAGTTTCCGCATTCGGGGATCGGCCGCCGCGGCGACTACATAAACATCGATTGCGCGCACGACCCCTATGGTGAGCCGTTGGGAAGTCGTATAGCGTGCGCTCGGTCAGGAGGGCGGCGTTTGCCGAGGGGTCCGGCACCGGTCGCGACGGGGACAGCGTCCAGCTCATCCTTTTCTTGTCGAAATGCTTTCCTCCGCATCGCCCACGGGCGACCGGATTGTGTGGAGTTCTGCCGCCGCCTGGCGGGAGTTTGGAGGGTCGGATGTATAGCCGTGCGTTGAAGCTGTTCCTTGGGATCTCGTTCTGCCTGCTGATGCCGGCGCTTTCCCCGTCTGCCGCTCATGCTCAGGCGGCCCAGTGCAACGGAGCCAATAACGGAATCGTTGATGGCAGGGAAGAATGCGAGACCGGCCCCTGCTGCAACACGAGCAAGTGCGAGCTTCGCACGGCCAGCACCGTGTGCCGCGCCAGCACCGACGCCATCTGCGATCCGGCCGAAACGTGCGGGACGCAGAGCCCGGCGGTCAACGCCGCCTGCCCCGTCGATGCCTTCGCCCCGTCGGGCACCACCTGTGCCAGCGACAGCAACGTGTGCACGGTGGATGAGTGCGACAGCGCTGGAGTCTGCGGCCACCCTGCCGGGAATGCCGGTGTGGAGTGCCGCGCGGCCACCGGCGTCTGCGACGTGGCCGAAACCTGCACCGGCAGTTCGACGTCCTGCCCGACCGACGGAGTGGCGGGCACCGACACCGTATGTCGCGCGAGTGCCGGTGTGTGCGATGCCGTCGAAACCTGCAACGGCACCGCGAAGACCTGCCCCGCCAACGGGTTCCTGGCTTCCTTCACCACCTGCCGCAGTTCGGCCGGTGTGTGCGACCTGACGGAGAACTGCACCGGCGCATCGGCCACCTGCCCGGCCGATGCCAAGAGCACGGCCCCCTGCCGCGCGTCGGCTGGCGTGTGTGACGTTGCGGAATCGTGCAACGGCACTTCCGATGACTGTCCGGCGGACGCGTTCGTGGCCTCCACGACCACCTGCCGTGGCACGGCCGGTGTTTGCGACGTGGCCGAGACCTGCACCGGGACATCGGCCGCATGCCCGGCCGATTCCTTCGTCGCTTCCACTTCGACCTGCCGAGCGGCCTCCGGCGTCTGCGACGTGGCCGAGACCTGTACCGGCACAGCGGCCACCTGCCCAGCCGATGGGGTGGCGGGCACCACCACGACCTGCCGAGCGACCGCCGGCATCTGCGACGTGGCGGAAACCTGCAACGGCACCGCGAAAACCTGTCCCGCCGATGCGGTCCTGCCCAACCTCACCCCCTGCACGAGCGACGGAAACGTGTGCACCAACGACGTCTGCAACGGGACGCTGGTCAGTTGCACGCACCCGAACAATACCGCTCCTTGCGACGACGGCCTGTTCTGCAACGGGACGGACACCTGCGCCGGCGGCACCTGCGGCCATAGCGGCACACCTTGCGTGGGCGTTTGCGCGGACACCTGCGTCGAGGCGACCGACTCCTGCTCCACGCCGGCCGGAACCGCCTGCACGGACGACGGCGACCCCTGCACGGACGACACCTGCGACGGCGCGGGGGGCTGCCTGCACACACCGAACACGGCGCCCTGCAACGACGGTCTCTTCTGCACCGAGAACGACACGTGCAGCGCCGGCGTCTGCGTCGGCGGCGCGCCGCGGACTTGCGACGATTCGAATCCCTGCACGACGGACTCGTGCAAGGAGGCCAACGACACCTGCGAGAACTTCAACAATACGCTTCCTTGCGACGACGGCCTGTTCTGCAACGGCTCGGACACTTGCAAGAACGGCACCTGCAGCCAGAACGCGGGCAATCCGTGCACGGGCGGGGCGGAGTGCAACAACGTGTGCAGCGAGTCGGCCGACAACTGCCTGGTCGCGGCGGCAACGCCGTGCTCGAGCGACGGCATCATCTGCACCGTGGACCAGTGCGACGGCGCGGGTACCTGCGCGCATCCGGCAGGTAACGCCGGCACGACCTGCCGCGCCTCGGCGGGAGTCTGCGACGTTGCCGAGACCTGCGACGGCTCGTCCACGACCTGCCCGGCCGACGCGAAGAGCACGGCCCCGTGCCGCGCGTCGGCGGGCGTGTGCGACGTGGCCGAAACCTGCGACGGGACCTCGAATGCCTGCCCGGCCAACGGCTTTGCCACCTCCGCTACGACGTGCCGCTCTTCGGCGGGCGTGTGCGACGTGGCCGAGGTCTGCACCGGCTCGTCGGCGGCCTGTCCCGCCGACGGCTTCCTCGCCACCACGACGACCTGCCGCGCCTCGGGCGGCGTTTGCGACCTGGCGGAAGTCTGCCCGGGCAACTCGGCGAGCTGCCCGGCGGACGCGAAGAGCACGGCGCCCTGCCGCTCCTCGGCCGGGGTGTGCGACGTGGCGGAGGCCTGCACGGGCACGGCTAACGATTGCCCGGCCGACGGCTACCTAGGAACGACAACGACCTGCCGCGCTTCGGCGGGCAACTGCGACGCTGCGGAAGTCTGCTCAGGGACGGCGGCAACCTGTCCGGCCAATGTCGGCGCGACCGACGGAACGCCCTGCGACGACGGTCTCTTCTGCACCGAGAACGACACGTGCAGCGCCGGCGTCTGCGTCGGCGGCGCGCCGCGGACTTGCGACGATTCGAATCCCTGCACGACGGACTCGTGCAAGGAGGCCAACGACACC
>JBHEPB010000221.1:0-3395 GCA_046260515.1 Binatia bacterium | reverse complement strand
CTGGCCGTCGATGGTGCCGACCACGTAGGCGTCCGAGGGCTTGCCGAAGGGCGTGTCGAGTTCGAGGGGCTGGGCGCCTTCGAGCCCGTCCATGCGGTAGAGCCCGCTGCCGCCGATGATGCCGAGTAAAGGTGCCTGCTTCGTCATGGTCCGTTCCGTCGCGGCGCTGCAGCGCCCGGGCTCCACCACCGTCCGTCCGGCCTCGTGCACCAGCCGTCCGGCCTCGTGCACCGTCCGTCCGGCCTCGTGCACCGCAAGTCCCGTCCCTCAGCCGCGAACGAAGCGCACTGCGGGCCCCGCCTCGATGACGAGGACACGGACGGAGGGGAAGAGTTCCCCATCGACGGTGAACGATTGCGGCTCGGCGAACTCGATCCGGAAGCGCCGGGCCATGTTGTCATACAGGGTATCCAGTCCTGCGGGAAACCCGCGGCGGAAGCGCGCCAGGCGCGACAGCAGTTGCCCCGGGCTCGGAGGTCCCGCCAGCACGTGGAAGAAGCCGCGCTTGCGGCCACTCAGGTAGAAGGGCTTCACCCCGAGGCCGATGTGGCGCACCGCGCTGGCCAGCACCAGGGTGTACTCCTTGTAGGGCAAGGCTTCGCCGTCGCACTCGGCGCTTCCGCCGAGGGTGGGCACGATGCGGCGGATGAAGGAGCCGCCGCCCATCCACGACAGGCCGCAGCGCAGCAGCAGGGCGGCCGCGCTGGCCGGGCCCGGGTTCCTGCCCTCGTAGTATTCCTCGAGGAAGTGGGTGATGAGGCCGGCGCCGACGATGCTGCCGTAGATCTCGCCGTTCACCCTCAGCAAGGGACGGTCCATCGTCACGAAGGGCCGCCGCGACCGGTAGGTGGACATCACCTTGCCGAGGAAGGCCTCGGGGCGGACCGGGCCGCCGATGGTGCGCGACACGTTGTTGATGGTGCCCCCGCGCAGGGCCACGAACAGGGGCAGGTTTTCCTCTCCCCACACGCCGACGGCCCGCGAGATCGCATGGCAGAGGGAACCGTCGCCGCCGCTGACCGCCAGGACCTCGAAGCCCCGCTCGCGGAATCGGCGCAAGGTGTCGTCGAGGGCATCGAGGTTGGCCGTCTCGACCACCTCGCCGTCGCCGCCGACCACCGCGGCCAGGCGCGCGGCGGTGTCGGGGCGCCCGCGGTTGCCCGAAGCCCGCGGATTGACGATGACGCCGATGCCGGCCACGGCGCGATCAGCTTTCCGCGGGGGCGACCGCTACAGAGGCGGCCTTGGCGGCCAGCTGCCCACAGGCCGCCTGGATGTCGCGGCCGCGGCTGGCCCTCACCGTGGTGTGGATCCCGGCGCCGAGGACGCGTTCCTGGAAGGCCACCACGCGGGCCTCCTCGGGACGGCGGAAGCCGGAACCTTCCCACTCGTTGAAAGGGATGAGGTTGAGCTTGACCGGCAGGCCCCTCAGCAGGGAGACCACGGCGTCGGCCGCCGCGAGGTCGTCGTTGACGCCGGCCAGCAGCGTGTACTCGAAGGTGATGCGCTTGCGCCGCGGAAGGCCGAGACGGCTGCAGGCCCCGATCAGTTCTTCGAGGGGATAGCGGCGGTTGATCGGCATCAGGCCGTCGCGGACCTCGCTCACGGCCGAGCCCAGGGAAATCGCGATGTGGACGTCGGTGTCCTGCACGAGGCGCTCGAGCTGGGGCACCAGCCCCACGGTGGAGACGGTGATGCGCCTCGGCGAGATCCCCAGCCCCCAGGGCGAGGTCATGATCTCCAGGGCCTTCATCAGGCGGTCGTAGTTGGCCAGGGGCTCGCCCATGCCCATGAACACGTAGTTGGTCAGGGGATCGGGGCGCGCGGCTTCGCGGCCCATCATCACCTGGCCGACGATCTCGAAGGGCTCGAGGTTGCGCACCAGCCCGAGGCGGGCTGTTGCGCAGTAGGCGCAATCCAGGGCGCAGCCGACCTGGCTCGAGATGCAGAGCGTGATCCTCTCGTCGCGGGGAATCACCACGCTCTCGACCACGCGACCATCGGCCAGGCCCACCAGCAGCTTGCGCGTGCCGTCGCTCGACTCGCTCAGCAGGTTGGTGACCGGCCGCGAGGTGTCGAAGTCTTCCTCGAGGGCGTCCTTCAACGCCGCCGGCAGGTTGTGCATGTCGGCGACGTCGCAGGGAGGACGGTTGTAGAGCCAGCCGGCCACCTGGGAAGCGCGGTAGGCGGGCAGCCCGCGCTCCGCGCACCAGGCGCCGAGGTCGTCGAGGGTGAGCGAGCGGATGTTGCGGCGGCGCGAGCCGACGACCCTGGCCGCCCTTGCGGGCTCGACCCGGTCCTGGTCGGCGGTCACCGCGGTCCCCTCCACCCTCGACGTCGGATCAACGGCCCTGGATCTCCAGGGCGCTGAAGTGGTAGCCGATCTCGAAGGCAGCCGTGTCGGGCGCGTCCGAGCCGTGGGCGGCGTTGCGCTCGATGTTGGTGCCGTAGAGCTTGCGCACGGTGCCGGCGTCGGCCTTGGCCGGGTCGGTGGCGCCGAGCAGTTCGCGGTGGCGCAGGATGGCGTTGGGGCCCTCGAGCACCGAGACGACCACGGGGCCTTCGGTCATGAAGGTGCAGAGGTCGCCGAAGAAGGGACGGGCCTTGTGCACCGCGTAGAAACCCTCGGCCTGGGCGCGCGTGAGGTGGATCATCTTGGTCGCGACGATCCGGAGACCGCCGTTCTCGAAGATGGAAAAGATGCCGCCGATCGCGTTCTTGGCGACCGCATCCGGCTTGACGATGGAGAGGGTTCTTTCGCTCATTTCTGGTCCTGTTCCTTGTGTTGCTGTTCTAGCCGCGCATGACGGCGACGAGAGTCTCGCCGAGCTCGGCGGGGCTGGGGGCTACCTTGATGCCGGCGGCTTCGAGGGCTTCGATCTTCTCGCTCGCCGTGCCCTTGCCTCCCGAGACGATGGCGCCGGCATGGCCCATGCGCTTGCCCTCGGGGGCGGTCTTGCCGGCGATGAAGCCGGCGACCGGCTTCTTCATGTTGGCCTTGATCCAGGCCGCCGCGTCGATTTCCGCCGCGCCGCCGATCTCCCCGAGCATGAACACCGCGTCGGTGTCCGGGTCCTCGTTGAAGAGCTTCAGCGCGTCGATGAAGCCGGTGCCGATGATGGGATCGCCGCCGATGCCGATGCAGGTGGACTGGCCGATGCCGCGCAGGGTGAGCTGGTGCACGCACTCGTAGGTGAGCGTGCCGCTCTTGGAGATGACGCCGACGCGGCCGGGCTTGTGGATGTAGCCCGGCATGATGCCCACCTTGGCCTGGCCCGGCGTGATGATGCCCGGGCAGTTGGGGCCGATCAGTCGCACCGGGCTACCCTCGAGGGCGCGCTTGACGCGCACCATGTCGGAGACGGGAATGCCCTCGGTGATGCAGACGATGAGGG
>JBHEPB010000219.1:0-10880 GCA_046260515.1 Binatia bacterium | reverse complement strand
ATGGCCGTGAACGCATAGGTGGAGTTGTAAAGGTAGCGCAGCAGGGCGCGGCTCCACAGCACCTGGGCCACCAGCGAGATGAAGCCGGAAAGCGCGGCGCACAGGAGCACGAGGCGTGCGACGGGAGGAGCCAGCGCCTGTTCGCCGGCGTGGCTTTCCTGGTCCTCGCTGGAGGTTGCCGTCTCGGGCAGCCGGCGAGCGACCAGGACGGCCGCGCCGGCCAGCAACAGGTTGGTGCCCGCGGCCAGGCGGTTGGTGCCCGTGAGCCCGAGCGTTTCGAGGAGAAGGAAGCCGGCCAGGCTGCAGCCGAAGATCGCGCCGCCGGTGTTGACGAAATAGAGAATGCCCGTGCCCCTCTTCACGCCGAGGCCGAGCCGGGACCAGTGCTGGACCAGCACCGGGAAGGTTCCGCCCATGAGCGTCGTCGGGAGCAGCAGCAGCAGCACCGCCAACAGCGAACGGCACAGCGAGAAGGCCGGATAGGAGAGGCCGAGCTGCGCGAGTTCCACGTACAGTGGCCTCAGGGCCGTCAGCAGCCAGGGAACGAGCAGGGCGTAGGCGCCGATGGCGGCTTCCAGCAGGGCGTACACCAGCAGGGGATTGCGTACGCGGTCCACCCGACGTCCGACCAGCCAGCTGCCCAGGGCGAGGCCGCCCATGTACGTGGCCAGCACGGCCGAGACCGCGTAGGTGGTGACGCCGAAAATCAGCGCCAGCTGGCGGGTCCACAGGACTTCGTAAACGAGCCCCGTCGCCCCGGACAGGAAGAACAGGACGAGCATGAGCAGCGTCGGGCCGGACATGGTGGGTACCTGGAAGGAGGCTGGGGCCGGCGGTCCGAGGATCGCCGGCCCGAGGATGGCGTCAGTGTCCCTTGCGTGAAGGCAGCAGCGACATGACGCGGCTGATGAAAGCGTCCGAGAGCCCGAGGTTGCGCTTGGCCCACGAGTAGAGGCGCAGGGCCAGGTTGTCGAGCTTCACGAACAGGTGCTTGAGCGGCGATTCGTCGGGCCTCGCGTAGTAGGTGGTGGACACCGGCACCGCGTCGGCCGCCTCGTCCACCGTGTAGAAGTACCACTGTACGCTCTTGCGGCTGCGGTCGTCGGGGCAGGTGAGCGGATCCGGGAAGCCGTGCAGCGCGCCCGGCGTGTTGAAGAGCACCGCGCGGTTGAGCAGGCAGTCCACCGTCTCGACGTTGTTCTTCATGTGGGAGTCCCACAGCTGAAGGGCTCCTCCCCACTGCGGGTCCCAATCCTTGTTCATGTAGAGGATCAGGTTGCAGCGCCGCCGCCAGGTGGGGTTCTTGCGGTGCATGGTGAAATCGCTGTGCACGTTGAGGAAGCCGTCGGTCCACGACTGGTGCATGCCGCCGCCCTCGATGTCGGGGTCGGCCCGCAGGCCCTCGATGCCGGTGATGCGGCCGAGAAGGGCGAGGAAGCGCGGGGAGTTCATCTCGCGGATGATGGCCGCGATGCTCGGCGGCAGGTCTTCCCAGCGGTCGGTGTGGGCCTTGTTCTCGTTGACGTGGCGGTAGTGGACCCAGTGTTCGTCGGCGTGGGATGGGAAGTCGCGGGCGGCTTGCTCGGCGGCTTCCGTGACGAGGAAGTCGTCGAGGGCGAGGTGGGGAAAAGGCGTGTTGGATCGGTAGCTGGCCGCAAGCTCGTCGGCCCGGGCCTCGTAACGTTCGTAGTCGAAAATCGGAGGGCCGACCGTGGAGTCGATGTTCGATGCTGCGGCGCTGCTGCTCATGCGAATCTCCCGACGACGGTCCTGGCGACGCCTTCGTCCACCTTCTTATGGCGAGGGCCTACCCTCATGGCAAGGAGCTATCCGGGCGCCGCGGCGGGCGTCGCCTCGTCGAGGTCTCCGACCGTGACCCTGAAAAAGGTAGCGTTTCCCGACAGGCGGTAAGGAGCCTCGCCGGCCGATACAAAGAGGGACTCCCCGCGCGAGAGCGGCTCGGGAGACGAACCTTCGATGACGGCCTCGCCGCTGCCGGCCACGCAGAGGAGGAGTTCGGGGCCCCGGCGCTCCGGGGCGCAGGAGGTTCCCGCGCCCACTTCGATGGCCGAAAGCCGGAAGTCCGCCGTGGGCGTGAGGTAAGCGCGCTCGTGTCGGCACAGCGCTCGGACTTCAACCGCCTGGAGCAGGTGTCCGCCGAAATCGAGGACGCGCAGCAGCTCGGGCACGTCCATGTGCTTGGGCGTGAGGCCCCCGCGCAGCACGTTATCGGAACTGGCCATCACCTCGACGGCGATGCCGCGAAGGTAGGTGTGCAGGCTGCCGGTGGGGAGGAAGACGGTTTCGCCGGCTTCCAGGTGAATGAGGTTGAGGAGCAGGGAACTCACCGATCCCGGATCCCCGGGATAGCGCTCGCCCAGCTCGACGGCCCATTTCCATGCCTCGCGCCAGGGGCCGGTCCTTTCCATGCCGGCTCGGCAGGCCGCGAGCACGCCGGCGACGAAGGCCGGACGCTCGGCCGCTTCCATCGTGATGATGCGTTCGAAGGCGCCGCGGACGGCTTCGGGGCCGGGCAGGCTGCGCAGCGGTTCCAGGATGGGGTCGAGCTGCGGCGTGCCCAGCGCCTCCAGCAACTCCCGGCTTTCCGATGCCGGGCGAAAGCCGCACAAGGCGTCGAAGGGCGCCAGGGCCAGCAGGAACTCCGGCTTGTGGTTCTCATCCTTGTAGTTGCGTTCGCGGGCCCGGATCGGAACGCCGGCCGCTTCTTCCCTGGCGTATCCTTCGCGGGCCTGCTCCCGGTTCGGGTGAGCCTGCAGGGAGAGGGGCGAATCGGCCGCGATTACCTTCAGAAGGAAGGGCAGCTTGCCGCCGAAGCGGCGGCACACCGCCTCGCCCAGCTCGGCCGCGGGCGCGGCGGCGATGCGGTCGGCCAGGGTCACCCGGCCCTGGCCCGGAGCCGTGGCGGCCACGAGGGAGGGAGCCACGGGGTGAGCCCCCATCCACATTTCGGCCTGGGGCTGCGCCGACGGCGAAGGGCGTCCCAGCCACTCGGCGATCATGGTCCGCGAGCCCCATGAATACTCGAGCAGCGTATTCTCCAGTTTCACCATGGCGAAGTCCGGCAGGGTAGCTCAGGCCCGCCAGCGAAGGAATACAGGATGCCCGCCCCGGGGCCGGGGCGGCTTGCTTCGACCGTGCTAAGTGCGATCCATCGGAGCGCTTGCGGATCGCCTGCGGACGGATTGCGGACCGCTTGCGGACCGCTTGCCGGCCGGCGGCCGGTGGCGAACATTCCGAATGAGCGAACCCGAAAGACCCGCCTTCAGCGAAATGGGCGTCTCGGATTTCACCGAGGTCCAGGCGCCGGGGCTCGACGAAGAAGCCGCGGCCGTCGGCACGCGAGCGCCGGACTCCCGCGCGGCCGCGCACGCCGCCCTGCATGCTCCGCGTCACGTCGCGCGTCGCGCCTGGTACGGCCTGCTCACCCAGGCCGTGGACAAGGTGCTTCCGGTCCTCATCCTTCTGTACCTGGCGCGCGTGCTGGAGCCCGCTGCCTTCGGCGTCTACTCCTTCGTGATCGCCTACCTGGCCTTCTTCCAGATCGTTTCCGACTACAGCATCGACACCGTGCTGGTGCGCACGATGAGCCAGGATCCCGCCGAGCGCGACGCGCTGCTGCAGGCCGGCCTCGGCCTCAAGCTGGCGATGGCGCTGGTGTCGGTGGTGGTGGCGGTGGCCTTCGTCGGCATTGCTTCGGGCGGACAGACGCCGCCGCTGCTGATGTTCGTGGCGGCCCTCAACCTGCCGACGGCTCTCGGCGGCGCCTATCGCGCCTGGCACCGGGCGCGGCTGGAGATTCCGCTGCTGTTCGCGCAGGCCGCGCTGAGGGCGGTGCTGCTGGCCGTCGGCGTCATGGTGGCGGTGGCCGGGGGCAGCGGCCTGGTGGGGATTTTCGCGGCCATGTCGGTGGCCAACCTGCTCACCTTCCTCGTCGTGGCCTGGGTCCTTCGCGGATCGGTCAGGCCGGTGATCCGCTTCGACCTCGTGCGCTGGCGGCGCCTGGCCGGCGGCGTGGTGCCGCTGATGGTCAACGCCTTCGCCATGACGGTGAGCCTGCGCATCGGGCAGATCCTGCTCATGTCGCTGCGCGGGCCGGTGGACGTGGGCCAGCTCGGCGCCGCCTCACGCGTCACCGAGGCCTTCACGCTGCTGCCCGAGGCGCTGATGATCAGCGTCTATCCGCTGATGGCGGGGCTGCACGCGCGCGACACCCGCGCGCTGCGTTCCACCGTCGAGCGCTCGACGCGCTATCTGATGGTGGCCACGGGCATCCCGGTGGTGCTGTGCGCCGGACACGGAACCGAGATCATGCGCCTGCTCTTCGGGCCGGCTTTCGCGGGAGCCGGGCCCCTGCTGTCGGTGCTGGCGTTCACGGCGCTTCTCAGCGCGACCGGCACCGTCATCCTCAACCTGCTGGTGGCAACACACAGCGAGAAGGCCCTGTCGCGCAACACGCTCTTCTTCGCCGCGGTGGGAGCGGCGGCTTCGTGGATGGCGATCTCGGCTTACGGCGCCCTCGGTGCGGCCGTGGCCACGCTGGCCACGAGCGCAGCTTCGCAGGTCTCCCTGGCCCTGCTGCCCTCCACTCGCGACTACGTGAGGACGGCGCTGCGCTCGGCGCTGAGGCCGGCGCTGGCGGTGCTCGTTACCGTGCTGCTGGCGGCGGCGGTGGGACCCGGGGGCTGGGCCGGACTCGCCGTCACGCTGGTGATTTATATCGCCGCGGTCGCGGCGCTCAGGGTCTTTCGCGAGGCCGAATGGCGCCTGCTGCGCTCCCTTCTCGAAGGGCGCCGGGCCGGGGAGTCGTGAACGGCCTGGCTGCGGCGCGGCCATCGCACAACGCCGGCGCTTGCCAAGCGGCGGCGCGGGGTGTCTTTGGAGGGGACGTGACGCAGGCCATCCCGCGATGATTCGAGCCGCCCTCTGCGACCATCCCGGGGCTCCCGCCCGGGACCTTCCCTTCGAGGACGCGCTGGCCTGGCTGGTCGCCGACGCCGGCACGGAGGGGCAGTTCCTATGGATCGACTGCGGGGCCCCGGCCGCGGACGAACTGGAGGCCCTCGAGAAGGCCTTCGGTCTCCACCCGCTCACCGTCGAGGATCTCACCCATCGCAACCAGCGCGCCAAGCTGGAGGAGTACCCGGGCTACCTCTTCCTGGTGCTGCACTGGTTCGCGAGCGCCGACAACACCGCCCAGCCCCACGAACTGCACTGCATCCTCGGCCGCAACGTCCTGGCCACCGTATACGACGACCGGCGCATCGCGCCGGTGGAAGAAGCCTGGCAGGGTTTCCTGCGCGGCCACTCGCGCGAACCGTCGGGCGCCGACGGCGAACTCTACCGCCTCCTCGACTTGGTCATCGACGGCCACGGCCCGGTGCTCGGCACCATCGAGAACCGCCTCGAGCACCTCAGCCTGCTGGCGAACAAGGAGAACGGGCAAAGCGATGTCGGCAGGGTCGTCAACCTGAGGCGCGCGCTGGTGAGGGTGCGAAGGTCGCTGGCTCCCCAGCGCGACGTGATCGGCGCCCTGTCGCGGCGCGAGCACGGCTTCATCAGCGCGAAGTCGATGCTCTACTTCCGCGACATCTCCGACCACATCCAGCGCCAGTACGAGTCGATCGAGTCCCTGCGCGAGCTCGCCCAGAGCGTCATGGAGGTCCAACTCTCCATCGTCGAGCGCCAGCAAAACCAGGTGATCCAGCGCCTGACCGTGCTGTCCACGGTGTTCCTGCCCCTCAACTTCCTCACCGGTTTCTTCGGCATGAACTTCGCCCATCTCCCCTTCGACGACGACCGCCTGCTGGTGCTCGCGCTGCTGGCGATGGCCGTGCTGCCGTCGGTGCTGCTGCTGTGGTTCCGCAAGAAGGGGTGGGTCAGCGGCTGACGGCGACGCGGCGCCGCGTCGGCGCCCTCCCGACCGGGGAGGAGCCTGCGGGCTTCGCCCGGACTTCCACCTTGCCGCGCCGGCCGGCGGTGCTACCTTGGAGCGCCAACGCAGCGGAGGGACGGAGAACATCGCCATGACGAACCAGCTCAAGACCATCTTCCTGCTCGGCACGCTCACCGCCCTGCTGGTGGGCGTGGGCTCGGTGCTGTCGCCGGGGCACATGACCACGTTCCTGGCGATCGCGGCCGTGATGAACCTCGGGGCCTACTTTTTCAGCGACCGCGTGGTGCTCAAGATGTCGGGCGCACGCGAAGTGAGCGTGGCAGAGGCCCCAGAACTCCACGCCATGGTGGAGGACCTGGCGCGCCGGGCCTCCATCCCCAAGCCGCGGGTCTGCGTGATGCAGCAGGACCAGCCCAATGCCTTTGCCACCGGTCGCAACCCGGCCCACGGCGTCGTGGCAGTGACGACCGGCCTCGTCGAACTGCTCGACGAGCGCGAGCTGCGCGGGGTGCTCGCCCACGAGATCGGCCACATCGCCCACCGCGACATCCTGATCGCGTCGATCGCTGCGGTGATGGCTGCAACGATCGGCTACCTCGCGCAGTCGCTGATGTTCGCCGGCATGTTCGGGGGACGCCGCGACGACAACGAGGGCGGATCGGGGGTCGCCGGGTTGCTGGTGATGCTGGTGGCGCCGCTGGCGGCCACGGTCGTGCAGCTCGGCATTTCACGCTCGCGCGAGTACCTGGCCGACGAGGCCGGGGCGCGGCTTTCGGGGGAACCGGCGGCCCTGGCCTCGGCGCTGAGGAAGCTCGAGAGTTTCGTCGCCGCCGTGCCTGCCGACGTGGTGCCGGCCACGGCCAGCCTCTATATCGTCAATCCCCTGGCCGGCGGTGCGCGCCTGTCGCGCCTGTTCTCCACGCATCCGTCCACGGACGAGCGCGTCGAACTTCTGCTGGCCATGGCTCGCCAGGGCGTTCGGGCCTGACCTCCCGCGGCGACGACTTCTGGCGCAAAAGGAACGAGGCCCGGTGAACAGACTTTCTGCAGGCGGGGCGGCGTGCCTCGCAACCCTCGTCGTCGGCGGCTGCGCTGCCACGATGTCGTGGTTCGGCGACCGAGGGCCCCGCGACAGCGTGCGCGTGGTGCTCCAGATTACCGTGGACCAGTTGCGTGCCGACCTCGCGCTGGGCGTTCGCGACCGCTGGTCCCCGGGAGGGTTTCGCTGGCTGTACGACAAGGGAGCGGTCTTCTCGAACGCCCATCACGCCCACGCCAACACCGAGACCATCGTCGGGCACGCCACGCTGGCCACCGGCGCCGACCCGGCGGTGCACGGCATGATTGGGAACGTCTGGTTCGACCGCGGCACCGACTTGCTGCGCACCAACGTGGAAGACGCGCGCTTCGCGACCATCGGCGATCCCACGCCCAGCAACGCCGACGGCGGGCACCCGGGACAGGCACGAAGCTCGCGCGGTCGTTCCCCCGAAGCGCTGCTCGCGCCCACCATCGCCGACGCGATCGCTGCTGCGGGCGGCGGCCAGGCCAAGGTCTTCGCGGTGTCGCTCAAGGACAGGGCCGCGGTGCCGATGGCCGGCCGTTCCGGAAAAGCGCTTTGGTGGTCTGACGCCACCGGCGAGTTCGTGTCGAGTACCTACTACTATCCCGAAGCACGCCTGCCGGACTGGGTGCAGGCGTGGAACCGCACGAAAGTTGCCGATCGTCTCAACGGGCGGTCCTGGAAGCTGCTGCTCGATCGTGACGACTACGTTACGGTTCACGACGACATGCCGTGGGAAGAGCCGCCGGTCGGCATGTCGCGCATGTTTCCGCACCGTCTCGACCGCGGCATGCTCGGCCTCGGGTTTTACTCTGCCGTCGGCGCGAGCCCCTTCGGCGACGACCTGCTGCTGCAGTTCACGCGCGAGCTGCTCACGCGCGAAGACATCGGTCGCGATGACGTTACGGACTACCTGTCGGTGGGATTCTCGTCGTGCGACTTCATCGGTCATCGCTTCGGACCGTCGAGCCTCGAGTACGAAGACGCCGTGGTGCGTATCGACCGCACGATCGCCGCGCTGCTCAGGGCCGCGGATGAGGTGGCCGGTCCCGGCCGCACGCTCGTGGTGCTGTCTTCGGATCACGGCATCGCCGAGGCACCGGAGGCGCTGATGGCCGCCGGCCGCGACGCGGGACTCGTGTGGCTGTCGGCCATCGAGCGCACCGAAGGCGTCCGTCAACTGAACGCGAAGTTCGGCGGCCGACTCGTGCGCAGCCGCTGGACGCCCTACGTCTATCTCGACGTGGACGCGCTACGCGCCCACGGCGTGGACCGCGAGGATGCCGCGCGCGAGCTGGCGGTCGAGATCCAGAAGGCGCCGGGCGTGGAGGCGGCCTTCACGCGCGGCCAGATCATCGACAACAAGCTGCCGAACACCGACGTCGCGCGCGCGGTTCGCCGCAACTTCCACGCCGAACGTTCGGGCGACATCCACGTGGTGCCGAAAGAGGGGTGGCAGATCGCGTACGAGGGAGATTCGAAGGTCCGCTTTGCGACCGGCCACGGCACGCCCTGGCGTTACGACACGTGGGTGCCGATCGTGTTCGCGGGGCCCGGCGTGAAGCGCACGGTGGTGAAGCGTCGCGTGGAGACGATCGACGTCGCGCCCACCATCGCCGCGCTGCTCGGCGTGCAGACGCCCTCCGGCGCAACCGGAAAAGTACTGACCGAAGCCCTACGCTGAAGGGAAATCCGGGACAGGTACAGATTTCCGGCAGCGACAACACCCACTGCCGCGTCGGCACCGCAGGCAGTACGCAATCGACAAGATGCGCAGCAGTCTCGGCCATCCGCCGGCCACCACACGAATTGCAGACCCCGCGCCGCTTGCACGAGAACGACACGACGCTGCTGGCTTGCGCCGTGCCCGTCCCGTCTGATACGCGCCCCCGGGCCATGCTGATCGCGATTCCGCTGCTACTGCTGTTCTTCCTGTCCGGTGCGACGGGCCTCATCTACGAGGTTCTCTGGACCCGCCAGCTCGCGCTGATCTTCGGCGTGACCACCTACGCTGTCTCCACCGTGCTGGCCACGTACATGGGCGGCCTCGCCCTTGGCAGCTACCTCATGGGGAAGCGCGTGGACAAGGTGGACAATCCGCTGATGCTCTACGCCGTCCTGGAACTCGGGATCGGCCTTTACGCTCTCGCGGTGCCGGCCCTGCTCGAGGCGGTGCGTCCTATGTACGTCGGCCTGGCGCATCTCGAACTCTCGTACCCGGTTTTCTCGCTGATGCGTTCGATGATGACCGTGGTGGTCCTTCTGATCCCGACGACGATGATGGGCGGCACGTTTCCGGTGCTCGTCCGGCAGTGGGTTCGCCTCGGCGGTGGAATGCAGCGCGGAACCGGCGTGCTCTATTTCATCAATACGGCCGGAGCCATCGTCGGATGCAGCCTGGCCGGCTTCTACCTCATCGAGAGGTTCGGCCTCGCCGGTACCAACTGGCTGGCCGCGTTCACGAACATCGGACTGGCCGCCCTCGCGGCGCTCCTCGCGCGATCGCATTCCTGGTCGCCGCCCGCGGGTGACAAGCCGATGCCGGCCGCCAGCTTTTCCCCGCTTTCGGCGAACACGGCGGCGCTGGTTCTTTTCTGTTCTGCGTTGTCCGGATTCATCGCGCTTTCTGCCCAAGTGCTGTGGAGCCGGGCGCTGCTGCGCTACCTCTACAACTCCACGTACGCCTTCACGGCGATGCTCTCGGTGTTCCTGCTCGGAATCGTGCTTGGAAGCGCGTTCTTCACGGGTTTCCTGGCCCGCCGCAAGGCGCCGCTGCTGTGGCTGGCCGGGCTGCAGGTTGCCGTCAGCGCCGGATTCGCGATCAGCGTGATGATGCTGCCGCGCATCCCGGCGATCACTGCGCAGGTTTTCGGGTCCGAGATCGTCGATTCCTTCCACACGTCTGTGTTGATGATGCTGACGAAGGCCGCCGTCATCCTGCTGCCGCCCGTCGTGTTCCTCGGTGCGATCTTCCCGATGACGACGGTGCTCTACGCCACCGGACGCAAGGATCTCGGGCATGCGGTTGGCCGCGCCTACGCGGCCAATACCTTCGGCGCCATTCTTGGATCTCTTGGCTGCGCGTTCCTTCTCATCCCATGGCTCGGGATGTGGGGAACGCACCGGCTGCTCGTGATCCTGAGCCTGCTCGGCGCGGGCGCAGTGGCTACCGCGGCAATGACCCATCCCCGTGCGCGCTTCGCCACCACGTTCGGTTCAGCAGCGCTGGCGGTCCTGGCAACCGTGGCGGCGCCGCCCGACGTGTTCCGCTCGACCTTTCTTCCGCCGGACGGTCGAAAGCTCGAGTTCTATGCCGAAGGGCCCACGGACACGGTGGGTGTAAGCCAGGCATGGGGGCAGCGCACAATCGTTTACGAAGATCAGCGAGGCACCGCGTCCACGGCGAGCTTCGGCGTCAATCTGTTCCTCGGTCATCTGCCGATGATGCTGCACCCGGGAACCCCGAAGAAGGTGCTGCACATCTGCTTCGGCGTGGGCAACAGCCTTTCGGCCGTCGTTGCCCACCCGGAGCTCGAACGCGTGGACAGCGTGGAACTCAGTCCGCACGTGCTCGACGCGGGTCGCCTGTTCTGGAGCAACGACAACGTCGTCGATCATCCAAAGGTTCGCCACGTGATCGATGACGGTCGCAACTTCCTGATGACCGCGTCGGAGACGTACGACGTCATTCTTCTCGAGCCGCCCGAGACATTCACGGCCGGCGTCATCAACCTGTACACTACCCAGTTCTATCGCGATGCAATCGCGCGCCTGGCCCCGGACGGCGTGATGATGCAGTGGATCCCGACGGCCAACGGACCCATCGAGGGCGAGAAGGAACTGTTCCGTGCGTTCTCGGACGTCTTCCCGCACTCCACCATGTGGTGGCAGCTCGACGGAGGA
>JBHEPB010000218.1:0-2809 GCA_046260515.1 Binatia bacterium | reverse complement strand
GCCCCACGGCGTCTGCGGATGGTTGCCCTTGGCGCGGCCTTCGCCGCCGCCGTGCGGGTGATCAACGGGGTTCATGGCGATGCCGCGGGTCTGGGGGCGGACGCCCTTCCAGCGCGAGCGGCCGGCCTTGCCGAAGGTGATGTTCTCGTGCTGGGCGTTGCCGACCGAACCGATGGTGGCTCGACACTCGCGACGCACGTTGCGCAGTTCCCCGGACGGCAGGCGGAGCAGCGCGTAGTCGCCTTCCTTGGCGACCAGCTGGGCGCCGCAACCGGCGCTGCGCGCCATCTTGCCGCCGGCTCCCGGCTTGATCTCGATGGAGTGCACCGTGGTGCCGACGGGCACGCGGTCCAGGGGCAGGGTGTTGCCGGGCTTGATGTCCGACTCCGGCCCGGAGACCACAGCGTCGCCCACTTTGGCGCCCTCGGGGGCCACGATGTAGGCCTTCTCGCCGTCGGCGTAGACCAGCAGCGCGATGCGCGCCGAGCGGTTCGGGTCGTATTCCACCGTTGCGATGCGGCCCGGGATCCCGTCCTTGATGCGACGGAAGTCGATCAGGCGGTAGCGGCGCTTGTGCCCGCCTCCACGGTGTCGCGAAGTGATGCGCCCGTTCGAGTTGCGGCCGCCGCTCTTCTTGATCGGGCGCAGCAGCGACTTCTCGGGTGTCGTCTCCGTCACCTCGACGAAGTCGGGACCCGTCATGAAACGGCGTCCGGGCGAGGTCGGCTTGAAAAACTTGACTCCCACGGATCAGGCTCCCTAGATCTTCTCGAGCAGGTCGGCAGCCTGCCCGTCGGCCAACGTCACGTAGGCCTTCTTCCATGCGGGCTTGGTGCCCAGGATTTTTCCGGTGCGCTTCTTCTTGCCGAGGAAGTTCGCGGTGCGGACGGCCGACACCTTCACCGAGAACAGGGTCTCGACGGCGCGGCGGATCTCGCCCTTGGTCGCGTAAGGCGGAACCTTGAACACGACCTGGCCGGACTCGGCCACCAGAGTGCCCTTCTCGGTGATGATCGGGGCCTGCAACACTCTCAGTTCGCTGCCCATCAGCTCAGCCTCGTCTCGATCGCCGCCAGCGCGTCCTGGGAAACGACTAGGTTCTTGTGACGCAGGATGTCGTACACGTTGATGCCCTCGACCGGCAGCACCAGCACGCGCGGCAGGTTGCGGGCGGCGAGCTCGACGTTGCGGTCGCGACCGGCCATCACGATGAGCGTGCTGTCGGGCACGCCGAGGCCCTGGAGGAGGGCCGCCATGTCGCGGGTCTTCGGCTGGTCGAGCTCGACCCGGTCCACGACCTTCAGCTGGCCGTCGCGGGCCTTCTGCGCCAGCGCGCTCTTCAGCGCATGGCGGCGCGTCGAGGACGGCAGGCGGTACTCGTACGAGCGAGGCTGGGGTCCGAAGATCACCGCGCCGCCGCGCCAGCTCGGCGAGCGGTTGGAGCCGGCGCGGGCACGGCCCGTGCCCTTCTGCTTCCACGGCTTCTTGCCGCCGCCGCTGACGAAGGCGCGGGTCTTGGTGGCGTGGGTGCCGGCGCGCCGCGAGGCGAGCTGGGCCAGCACCTGGTCGAAGAGTACCGCGTCGTTGACGCGGGTCTCGAACACCGCCGGCAGCGTGACGTTGCCGACGGACTGGTTGCTGCGATTGACGACAGGGGCTTCCATCACTTCCTCCCTACTCCGCCGCGACCACGCGGCGCTGGGTGCGCTGGCGCTTGACGGCGGGACGAACGACGACCTGGGTGCCGGCGGCGCCCGGGACGGCGCCCTTGATCATCAGCAGGTTCTCGTCGGGGCGGACCTCGACGATGCGCAGGTTCTGGGTGGTGCGCTTCTGCTGGCCCATGTGGCCATCCATGCGCTTGCCCTTGAAGATTCGGCCGGGGTACGAGCGGCAACCCACCGAACCGGGTCCACGGAAGGACTCGTGCGTGCCGTGGGTGGCCGTCTGGCCGGCGAATCCGTAGCGCTTGACCACGCCCTGGAAGCCCTTGCCCTTGCTGGTGCCGGTCACGTCCACCTGGTCGCCGGCCTTGAACAGGTCGGCGAGGCGGATCTCCTGGCCCACCTGCCACTCTCCCGCCTCGCGCAGGCGAAACTCGAGGAGCCAGGCGAAATTGGAGCGGCCGGCCTTCGCCATGTGGCCGCGGGTGGCCTTGGGAAGGTTCTTTTCACGGCGGGCGCCGAAGCCGATCTGGAGGGCCTCGTAACCGTCGCGGTCCGTGGTGCGAACCTGCACCACGGTGCAGGGACCCGTCTCGATCACGGTGACGGGAACGAGGTTCCCGCCTTCCACGAATCGCTGGGTCATTCCGACTTTCTTGCCTAGGAGGCCGAGCATGTCCGTTTCCTCTCCGCTCTCAGTGCAGCTTGATTTCGACGTCAACGCCGGCGGGCAGGTCGAGCTTGCCCAGGGAGTCGATGGTCTGCTGGGTCGGCTCGAGGATGTCGAGGAGCCGCTTGTGGGTGCGGATCTCGAACTGCTCGCGCGACTTCTTGTCCACGTGCGGCGAGCGGTTCACGGTGAAACGCTCGATGCGGGTGGGCATGGGGACGGGGCCGGCGACGCGGCCGCCGGTGCGGCGCACGGCGTCCACGATGTCGCGCACCGACTGGTCGAGCACGCGATGGTCGTAGGCCTTGAGGCGAATCCGAATTCTTTCCGACATCATGGGATCAGCGTCCTTCTGCCCGTTCTCTTACTCAGTGATCTTCGAAACGACGCCGGCGCCGACGGTACGGCCGCCCTCGCGGATGGCGAAGCGCAGGCCCTCGTCCATCGCGATCGGCGTGATCAGGTGCACCTGCAG
>JBHEPB010000192.1:0-5152 GCA_046260515.1 Binatia bacterium | reverse complement strand
CTGGCGCGGGGGCCGCCGGCATCGTCTGCGAGCGCGGCCGGGCCCTGGCCGCCCTCGACGCCGTTCGGGCGCAGGCATCGGGAGCAGGCGCCGGCAACGGCGATGCGGCGCCTGCGACCACCGCCGTCCTCGAAGTGGACGACACGCTGGCCGCCCTCGGCGACCTGGCGGCTTGGCACCGGCGCGGTTTCAACGGCCCCCTGGTCGCGGTGACCGGCTCCAACGGCAAGACCACCGTCAAGGAGATGCTGCGCGCCATCTTCCTCGCCCACTTCGGCGAGGGGCGGGTGCTGGCCACCCAGGGCAACCTCAACAACCTGATCGGGGCGCCGCTGACGATCTTCGGCCTCTGCGCCGACCACGCCGCCGCCGTCGTCGAGATGGGCATGAACGCGCCCGGCGAGATCGCCCGGCTGGCCGAGATCGGCCAGCCCACCGTGGGCCTCATCACCTGCGTGGCCGAGGCCCACCTCGAAGGCCTCGGTTCCATCGAGGGCGTGGCCAGGGCCAAGGGCGAGCTGTTCGAAGGACTTCCCGGCGAAGCCGTCGCCGTCGTCAACGCCGACGACGCGAACGTCGCGGGGCAGGCCTCGCGCTTTGGCGGTCGCCGCCTCACCTTCGGCGCCGCCGGCGAGGTGAGGGCCGAGGACGTGGCCTGCAGGCGCGTGGACGCTTCCTCCTTCCACCTCTGCTCGGGCGGCGAGCGACTTCGCGTGGAGTTGCCCCTCGGCGGCCGTCACAACGTTCAGAACGCGCTGGCGGCCGCGGCCGCGGCCCTGGCCGCCGGGGTTCCCGCGGCCACCATCGCGCTGGGCCTGTCGCGGATGAAGCCGCCGCCCATGCGCATGTCGGCCGAGACGCTGGCCAACGGGGTCACCCTCGTCAACGACGCCTACAACGCCAATCCCGGGTCGCTGCGCGCGGCCCTGGCCACTCTCGGCGGCCTCGACGCCCGCCGCATCGTCGTGATCGGCGACATGTTGGAACTGGGACCGCGCGCGGCCGAGCTGCACCGGGACATCGGCGCGGACGCCGCCGCCATCTCGCCCCTGCTGCTGTGCGCCTACGGAAGCTTCGCCGCCGACCTCGCTGCCGGCGCCCGCGAGGCCGGCCTGCCCGCGGAAAGGGTGTGCGTGTGCGCTCTCCACGAGGACGCGGCTGCCCAAGTTGCCAGCGTCTGGCGCCCGGGAGATGCGGTGCTGGTGAAGGGGTCGCGGGGATCGGCGATGGAGAAGGTCGTCGAGGCGCTGCGCGTCCTGGCCGCGCCCGTCCAAGCGGACGCCGCGCCTGCCGGGGACGCTGCCGAGGCGCCCGCCGCCGCGAGGAGCCGCTGATCCAGATGCTCTACCACCTGCTCTACCCGCTGGCGTCCACCTACGGCTTCCTCAACGTCCTGCGCTACATCACGTTCCGCAGCATGCTGGCGGCTCTCATCGCGTTGGCCATTTCGCTGATGCTGGGCCCTGTCTTCATCCGCCGCATGCGCGCCGGTTTCGGCCAGCCCGTCAGCCAGTACGCGCCCGAGTCCCACGTCGCCAAAAAGGGCACGCCGACTATGGGCGGGCTCATCATCGTGTCGGCCCTGCTCATCGCGTCGGTGCTGATGGCCGACCTCACCAACATCTACGTGCTGACCACCCTCGGGGTCACCTTCGGCTACGCAAGCATCGGCTTCCTGGACGACTGGCAGAAGGTGCGGCAGGGACGCAACGCCGGCATCTCGGCCCGCGAGAAGCTGCTCTGGCAGTTCCTCATCGCCGGCGGCGCCATGGCCCTGCTGTGCCTGCGCCCCGATTTCGACACCCACCTGTCGGTGCCCTTCTTCAAGGACCTGAGGCCGGACCTCGGCTGGTTCTACGTGCCCTTCGGGGCCCTGGTGGTGGTGGGCGCTTCCAACGCCGTCAACCTCACCGACGGCCTGGACGGGCTGGCCATCGGCCCGGTGATGACGACGGCGGCGACCCTGGCCATCCTTTCCTACTGCGCCGGTCACGCCTACATCGCCGACTACCTCCTCATCAATCGGGTGCCGGGCGCCGGCGAGCTCTCCATCATCTGTGCGGCCACGGCCATGGCCGGCCTCGGCTTCCTCTGGTTCAACGCCCACCCGGCCCAGATGTTCATGGGCGACGTCGGCTCGCTGCCTCTCGGCGCTGTGCTCGGCATGGTCGCCGTGGCTTCCAAGAACGAACTGGTGCTGCTGCTGGCCGGCGGCGTCTTCGTGGTCGAGGCCCTGTCGGTGATCATCCAGCTCGCCTCCATCAAGCTGCGCGGCAAGCGCGTGTTCCTGATGGCGCCTATCCACCACCACTTCGAGAAGGCCGGCTGGCCGGAGACCCAGGTGGTGGTGCGCTGCTGGATCATCTCCCTGCTGTGCGCGATCATGAGCCTGGCCACCCTCAAGCTTCGCTGAGCGGCGCCGTGGCTGCTTCTCCCTCCCCGGCGCCCAAGACCATGCTGGTGCTGGGCCTGGCCCGCAGCGGCGTCGCGGTCGCCCGCCTCGCCGCGCGCGAGGGCTGGAAGGTGCTGGTCGCCGACGACATGCCGGTGGCGACCGAGGGCCTGCCGGCGACGGTGGAGAGACTGGACGCGGCCGCTGCCGCCGGGCGCCTGACCGAAGTGGACCTGGTGATCCCCAGCCCCGGCGTGCCGGCTTCGCATCCGGCGCTGGTCGCCGCGAAGGCCTCCGGTGTGGCGGTGGCGCCCGAGATCGAGTTCGCCGCGGACCGCCTCGGCGCCACCCTGGTCGCCGTCACCGGCACCAACGGCAAGAGCACCACGGTGAGCCTGCTCGGCGCCATCCTGGAGGCAGCCGGCCGGCGCGTCTTTACCGGCGGCAACCTCGGTGACCCTTTGTCCAATGCGGTGGGCCGCGACGACGAGTTCGTGGTCGCCGAGGTTTCCAGCTTCCAGCTCGAGCACGCGACCACTTTCCATCCCCACGTGGCGGCGATGCTCAACCTGACGCCCGATCACCTCGACCGCCACGGCGACATGGAGAGCTACCTGGCCGCCAAGCTGCGCCTCTTTGCCTGCCTGACCCCCTCGGACGTCGTGGTGCTCCCCGAAGGAGCCGACTGGGCCTCGCGCGCGGCGGCATCCACTCCCGCTCGCGTGACGACCTTCGACGCGGCCGGTGCGGGAAGTTCGCGCTGTATCGACCGCCACGGCTACAGGGTGCAGCTGCCCGCCGAAGGCTGGCCCGAGCTTCCCCACGACCTCGAGAACGTCGCGGCCGCCGTCGAGGTGGCCCGCGTGCTCGGCGTGGAGGCCGGAGCGGTGGAGAAGGCCGTCGCCGCTTTCCGGCCCCTTCGCCATCGCCTGGCCCGGGTGGCCGACGTAGGCGGCGTCGGCTTCTGGAACGACTCGAAGGCCACCAACGTCGGCGCGGCGGTGAGCAGTCTGAGGGCCTTCGAGGGGCGCGTGGTGCTGCTCGCGGGCGGAATTTCCAAGGGTTGTGACTTCGGCGCGTTGGCCCGCGAGGCTGCACGCATTACACTCGTCGTCGCTTACGGAGAGTCCGGGCCCGAGATCGAGGCCGCGCTGGCCGGCTCGGGCATTCGCGTGGTGCGCGAGGCGGGACTGCACGCGGCCCTCGGCCGTGCGGCCCGCGAGGCGCGGCCCGGCGACAGCGTGCTGCTGGCGCCGGCTTGTGCGAGCTTCGACGAGTTCCGCGACTACGCGGATCGCGGGGCGTCTTTCGAGCGCTGGGTAGAGGAACTGGGATGCGGGCCGGGCGTGGAGAGTGAGGAGGAGGTGGGCGGATGAACTGGAGCGGCTCGGACGCAAGATCGATCGAGGCGGCGATGGCGCTGCCGCGCGTGTCGGTGCGGATGTCGGACCGGGCCGATCCCTGGGTGATCCGCCTGGTCGCCCTGCTGACCGTGCTCGGGCTGATCTTCGTCTACGATTCCAGCACCTACATCTCCAACTATCACTTCGGCGACGGCTACCGCATGGTCATCAAGCATGCGGTGTCGGCGACGTTCGGCGCCGTGCTGCTGTGGGTCTGTTCGCGCTGCCCTTCGGACCTGCTTCGTCGTAGCGCCTGGTGGATCTTCGCCGCTTCGCTTCCGCTGGTGGCGGCCACGCTTCTTCCCGGCGTCGGCATCGAGGTGAACGGGGCGCGGCGCTGGATTCCCTTCGGCCTGTTCAACCTGCAGCCGTCGGAGTTCCTGAAAATTTCCTTTGTGATCGCCACGGCCGCCTGGATGGACATGGTGTCGGCCCGCGTGCGCAATCCGCTTTGCACCATCCTGCCGGTGTTCACGGCCCTCGCGCTGGTGGCGGGCCTCCTGCTCGGGCAGCCCGACTTCGGCACCACCGCGCTGCTCGGCGTGCTGGCGGTGCTGATGCTCTTCCTCGGCGGCGTGCCGTGGTGGCAGCTCTTCGTGCCGGCGATGGCGCTGGGCGGGGCCGCCTTCGCCCTGATCTGGTCGTCGGAGTACCGCTGGAACCGCGTGATGGCCTTCCTCAATCCCGAGGCGGATCCGCTGGGCGCGGGCTACCATCTTCTGCAGGCGCTCGCCGCCTTCGGCTCGGGCGGCGTCACGGGGTTGGGCCTCGGCGCCTCCACGTCCAAGTCCGGCTACCTTCCCGAGCCCCACACCGACTTCATCTTCGCGGTGATCGGCGAGGAGGGGGGCCTGGTGGGCGGCACGGCCATCGTCATCCTGTTCGCGCTGCTCGCGTGGAGGGGCTTCCGCATCGCCCACCGCCACAGCGAGCACTTCGCCCAGCTGCTGGCGGCCGGGCTCACGCTGCTGATCGTGATGCAGGCGACCATCAACATGGCGGTGGTGCTCGGGATGCTTCCGACCAAGGGCATCGGCCTTCCCTTCATCAGCTACGGCGGCTCCTCCATCATGGCCTTCCTCGGCATCAGCGGCCTCCTCCTCTCCCTCTCCCGCGAGCTGCGCGAGCAATGACGGAAAACCCGGGACAGGTACAGGTTTCCGGAAACCCGGGAAACCCGGGACAGGTACAGGTTTCGTCGGCCGGCCGGAGAAACCTGTACCTGTCCCGGGTTTTGTCGTGAGGGTGGCGGTGGCGGGAGGGGGGACGGGGGGGCACCTGTTTCCGGGGCTGGCTGTTGCGGAACTCGCGCGGGAGACGGGGGCGGCGAGCGACGTCGTGTTCTTCGGCGCGGAGC
>JBHEPB010000176.1:0-43243 GCA_046260515.1 Binatia bacterium | reverse complement strand
CGGTAGTTGAGCCCCACCGCGAGGATCTTCGGCGGCCTCGCCAGCGGCGCCTCGAGGCGGACGTCGGCGAGCGCGAGCCGTTTGGCCTTGGCGACGGCCGCGCGGGCGGCAGCCATGGCCGCGTCGCCGCCTTCGAGCAGGGCGAGCATGGTGGCCGGCAGGCCCGCGGAAGTAAGGTCGGCAACTTCATCGCCGACGACAGCCCCGATGCGAGTTGCTCCCTGGTAGGTAAACGTTGCAAGTTTCATGTCCTGTCTCCTCGCGGATGCTGTCCCGCCTGGTCTGTTCGGGCCGCGTGCGCCGCGGCCGTGTCGCCATCGGCGCGCTTCGAGAGTTTCGTTATCAGCCGGGAATGGTCTGGCCGAAGTCCGGCGGCATCTCGGGGCCCCACTGACTGCCGCCTTCTTCGATGGAATGCACGCCGGGCGCCACGCCCGCGTCGAGAAGATCGCCGTCGGTGAAGTGCTCGTGGATCTGGCCCCAGGGATCGCGCCAGTAATCGAAAATCTGGCTGCCCAGGGTGTGGCGGCCGACACCCCAGGTGTGACGGTAGCCCTGCGTGGCCAGGTGCTCGTGCCCCACCCACACGTCGTCGAGGTCTTCGACTTCGAAGGAAACATGGTTGAGGCCGGTCGAGCCGTCCATCGAACGCGCCAGCAGGAAGGTGTGGTGGTCGGTGTGTTCCTCGCCGCGGTCGCAGCGGCAGAAGTGCGCGAGAGTGAAATCCCCCATCGCGATCGAATCGCTCTTCAGGATGCCGAAATGCTCGTGGTACCACTCGAAAGCCGCATCGGGGTCGCCCACGTTGATGCCGCCGTGGCCGAGCCTTCTCACGCGGGCGGGCCGTCGACCCACGCGGGTAAGAGAGCCGCGGCGCTCGACGCGCTCGCCGAAATTGAAACGCTCGCCCTCGCCCGCGGGCAGCGGCTCGAGCGCTGTGATGCCGTGGACGAGTTCGAGGCGCGTCCCCCACGGATCGGTGATGGTCACGCGGCGCCCGCCGCCGGGTTCGTCGATGTCGTGGACAGCCGAAGCGCCCGGCACCCTGGCCAGGGCGTCGAGATCGGCAGCACCGGCGGCGAGGTAACCGAAGGCAGCGAGCCCCGCGGCATCGGCCTTCTCGCTGATGTGCACGTGATGGGCCGGTCCGTCGCCGCGCATGTACAGGGCCGCGGCAGTGCGAGCGCTGCGGTGGAGGCCGAAGTCCAGGAGGTATTTTTCCATCCGGTCGAGGTCGGGCACCTGGAGACGAACGTAAGCGATGTCACGGATCTTCACGATGGGTTGCTTCATGACGTTGTTCCTTGGCGGGCGGAGGCCGCTGGAGCGGCAGCGACGCCGAGTCCGTCGGCGAGCCGTGCGACGAGATCGTCGAGGGGATGGTGGTCGTCGGTGACACCGAAGACGTAACGGTCGGGCCTCACCACGGCGGCGGCGTGGGCGGCGAAGAGGCGGTCCGGGTGGCCCTCGCGGTACTCGACGGCGGAAAGATCCACGATCGAGGCGCCCACCGAGGCCAATGCCGCGCGGCTGCGGTCGCTCATCGCCAGCGACGCCGCGTCGCGGGCCACCATGGCGAAACCCTGGCCGAGGAGCTCGTCGAGCCTGGCCTCGCGGCCCTCGCGCGTTCGCACCGTGGGCTGGGAAAACAGGTAACCGGTGACGCGGGCGTCGCCCACCTGGCTCGCCACGACGAGGCCGTCGCGAAGGGGCGGCGCCGTGCGGCCCTGCCCGTAGCCCGAGCTCATCAGCTCGGCCAGGGGAGATTCGCTCGGGCGTCCGGCCTCGGCATCCGCCAGGGCGTCCATCAGGCGGCCGATGGCCACGGCCCATTCGACGAGTTCGGAGGCGTGGGGGCTGCGCTCGGTCTCGTAGGTGTCGAGGAAGGACTCGGAAACCTTTCCCGAAAGCACGAGGGGAAGTTTCCAGCCGAGGTTCACCACGTCGCGAATGCCGGCGTTCAGGCCCTGGCCGAGGAAGGGCGGCGTCTGGTGAGCTGCGTCGCCGGCGAGGAAGATGCGGCCGCGTCGCCAGCTCCCGGCGGTGGCGGCGTGGAACTGGTACACGACGGCGCGGCGAAGCTCGTAGTGCTCGGGCCGGATCCAGGCGGCGAGCAGGCTGCGAACGTTTTCCGGCTGCGCCATCGCTTCGCGGGTCTCGCCGGGAAGAAGGCGGAACTCCCATCGCCGAAACGGATCCTTGCCGCAGATGTAGGTGGTCAGGCGGGCCGGATCGCAGACCTGCATGGTGACCTTGGGCAGGGCGGCGCCGTCCTTCATCACCACGTCAACGACAAGCCAGTCGTGGTCGTAGCCGAGGCTGCGCCAGGCGATGCCGAGGCTGCGGCGCACGAAGCTGGAGGCGCCGTCGCAGGCGATGAGGTACGGCGCGCGCAACTCCAGTGCCGCGCCGCTGGCGAGATCCGTGGCGGCGACGCGCACCCCCTCTTCATCCTGGTCGATAGCGGTCACTTCGTGGCCGAAGCGCGTCTCGATGCCAGGCTCCCTCGTCATCAGCTCGCGAAGGTGGCCTTCGAGTTCGGGCTGGTCGAAGAAGGCGCCGTCGCGCCAGCCGTTCATGCCCTGGGGCGGCATCTCCAGGCCAAAATGCTTCTGGAAGCGCGAATCGGTGAAGAAAGCCGCGTCGCCTTCTCGCCAGGGCTGGAGGAGGCCGGCGATGCCCTTTTCGAGGCCGACGCGCTGGAAGGCGCGCACGGCTTCCCCGTCCAGGAGAACGGCACGTGGGAGATCGTAGACGGCGGTGGAACGGTCGAGGACGCCCACGCGAAGTCCCTCGCGGGCCAGGAGGAGGGCCGCCGCGGCGCCCACCGGGCCGCAGCCGATGACGAGAACGTCGTAGTTCATGCCTTGGTTCTCGCGGGGCGGCCGGCCCGTTTCTCCGGGACGACGTCGGCATTCGCAGTCCTTGTGTTCGTCGTCGCGCCTCCCTTCTTCGCGGCGGCGTCCGCAATGCCGTCCTTGCGGCTGCGCGCGATCAGCGTGGAGACGCGAGCCGCGTCGAGCCCGACGACGCGCAGGATCAAGCCGAGCAGGGATTCTTCGATGCGGCGAACGTCGGCGGGATGGGCGGCCGCGTCGACGAGAGCGCCGACGATGATCCATTCCCAGTAGCGGGCGGCGCGGCCGAGGCCGTCGGCCGGGACGTCGCCGGCCGCGATCATCGCGTCGAGGTCGCGGCGCGCGAAAGGTCCGCAGGTTTCGCGCAGGGAAGTGGCCAACAGATGCGGCCTTTCGAGCATCCAGCCGAGAGCGGGATGGGCCGCGAGCATGCGGAAGGTACTCGTGAGACTGGCCACGAAGACCCAGGCCTTGTCGTCGGCGTCGGCGAAGCCGGCCTGCATCGCCTCGGACAGCTCGCGCATCGACTCCCCGATGGCGGCGGCCAGCAGAGCCTCGGTGGAAGGGAAGTGGTGGTAGAAGGTGCCGTGGCCGACATCGGCGCGTTCGGTGACGGCCTTGACGGTGAGAGCGGCGAGGCCGTCCTGCTCGAGCACGGCGCGCGCGGCCTGAAGCAGTTCGCCCCGGGTGCGGCGGCTGCGCCGCCCCGGCCTTTCCCCTCCCCTGTCGTCCGTTTCCGTTCTCAATGTGACACCATGTCGATATTCGACATATCGTCGATTGCCGACACCCTGTCAACCAAAACCTTGCCCTTCCGTCTTTCGTGCCATTCGCGACGAGGAAGCCTCGCGTGCGAAGACCCGCGGCGGCTGGCTGCGCAGCGACGACATCTGCCATCGCGACGCTGACGGATGGTTCTACTTCGACTGCCGCAAGGGAGGCGGCATCCGCCACAACGGCGACTTCGTCCATCCGGGCTTCGTCGAGAAGGTGGTCGCCGAGCATCCTCAGGTGACCGACGTGTTCGTCTACGGCGTGCCGGCAGCCTCCGGTGCACCGGGAGAGAAGGACGTGGTCGCGGCTCGATGCAGCGCGGACGAGCGGATTGACGGAGGGGCGCGGATCCAGAACGATGCCGGCGAGCCACCATCGAAGACATTGAGAACATGGAACTGCAGGAACGGACCCTGGGGCGCTTCGGCGCGTCCATCCGCCAGGCATCCCGGCCGGCGAGATCCCCGCGCCGTGCCCGGCGGCACGTGGCGGGCGCCTTCCTGCTCTGCGCGCTCGGCGTCCTGTCGCCCGATCCAGCGGCCGCGGGTGAGCCCGTGCACATCGGCTTCGTGGTCGATGGCCCCTGGCCCGTCCTCGTCGAGTTCCGCGAACAGGTCCGGGCCGAGATCCTTGCCCTGACCAAGGGCGAGTTCGACGTCCGCTTCCCCGAGGCGAAGGTCCTCGACGCGGGATGGGATCCGGAAGCCGTGCGCCGCAACGCCAACCGCCTGCTCGCCGATCCCGGCGTCGACATCGTGATCGGCGCCGGGATCCTGGCCTCCCACACCCTGGCCACGCTCGCCTCCCCGCCCAAGCCCGTCATCGCCCCCCTCGTCATCGATCGCGAATTGCAGCGCCTGCCCTACACCGAGGGGCGAAGCGGCGTCCGCAACCTCGCCTACGTGGCCTCCGAGGCCGACGTGCGCGGGCAGCTCGAAGCTTTCCTGAAGCTGCTCCCCTTCGAGCGCCCCCTCGTGATCCTCAGCGAGGCCCTGGTGCGGACCGTCCCGGATCTTCACGCGCGCATCGACCGGGAAGCGGCCGACCTCGGCCTCGAGGCCCACGTGGTCACGGCCGGCGCCGATCCCGTGACGGTGCTCGCCCACCTCCCCCCCGGCACCGACGCGGTCTTCCTCACCCCGCTGATGGAGGCTTCCCCCGAGGCCATCGCGGCGCTCTACGCCGAGTTGCTGCGCCGCCGGCTTCCTTCTTTCGCCTACAGCGGCCGTCCGGAGGTCGAGCGCGGCGCCCTGGCCGGAGGCGCTCGCGAGAGCGATCCGGTCAAGCTGGCCAGGCGCGTGGCCCTGCTGGTGCAGGCCATCCTGCTCGGCGAGGACGCGGGCCTGCAGGCGGTGGACTTCGCGAGCCGCCAGCGCATGAGCCTCAACCTGCGCACCGCCCGCGAGATCGGTTACTCGCCGCCCTGGACCGTGCTCGCCGAGGCCGAGCTGATCGGTGACGAACGCGGGGGCGTGGAACGCAAGCTCACCCTGGACGGCGTCGTCGCCGAGGCCCTGGCCGCCAACCGCGACCTCGCCGCCAGGAAGCGGGCCCTGGCCGCCGGCGCCAGCAACATCCCCATCGCGTGGTCGGAACTCCTGCCCCAGGTCCGGGGCGCCATCGAGGGCGCGGTGATCGACCCCGACCGTGCCAGCCCACTCGCCCGTGCCGAGCGCACGCTGACCGGCGGCGTCGCGCTGTCGCAGGTGGTCTTCGCCGAAGCGGCCCTCGGCAACGTCTCGATCCAGCGCTCCCTCCAGGCCAAGCTCGAGGCCGAGGTCAACACCGCCGTCCTCGACATCGCTCTCGACGCCGCCCTGGCCTACCTCAACGTGCTGCGTGCCAGGACGGGCGAAGACATCGAGCGCAACAACCTCGAGCTGACCCGGGCCAACCTCGAGATCGCCAAGACCAGGCGCGTGGTCGGCGCCGCCGGACCGGCCGAGGTCTATCGGTGGGAGAGCGAGATCGCGTTCCGCAAGAAAACCGTGGTCGAGACGAACGCGCGCCGCCTGCAGGCGGAACTCGAACTGAACCGCGTCCTGCACCGTCCCCTCGTCGAGCTCTTCGACACCGTCGATACCGGGCTGACGACCGCACGCCTGTCCTCCGGACCCCACAGCCTGCTGCCCTACACCGACAATCCGCGCAGCTTCGCGCTGTTCTCCGACTTCCTGGCCCGCTACGCGCTGGCCCACGCGCCCGAGCTCGCACAGTTCCGCCACGCCATCGCGGCCCAGGAGCGGGCCATCAAGAGCGCCGAGCGCGCGTTCTGGGCGCCGGTGGTGGGTTTTCGCGCCGACCTCGACCAGAAGCTCGCCGAGTCGGGCGCGGGCTCCCGCGACACCGACCTCGGCCTGCCACCGGAGTACGCCGCCGGCTTCGACAGCGGCGACAACACGCGCTGGGCCCTCGGCCTCGGGATCACCATCCCGCTCAGCACGGGAGGCCGCCGAATCGCCGTGCGCGACCAGACCCGCGAGCGCCTGAGCCAGATCAAGGTCGAGCGCCAGGCCGCCGGCGAGAGGGTGGAGGGACGCCTGCGCGCGGGCATGTATGCCGCCAACGCTTCCTGGCAGGGCATCGATCTCGCTCGCGACGCCGCGGAAGCGGCCAGGAAGAACCTCGATCTCGTCACCGATGCCTACTCCCGCGGCGTGGTCTCCATCCTCGACCTCCTCGATGCCCAGAACGCAGCGCTGGTGGCCGACCGCGCGGCGGCCAACGCCGTGTACGATTTCCTCGTCGACCTGATGCGCGTCGAGCGTGCCGCCAACATCTTCGAGTTCTTCCTCGACGAAAAGGCCTTGACGGCCTGGTTCGCGTCGCTCGACGAGCACTTCCGGCAGTCCGGGGAGGCGGTCGCGCGATGACGCGGCGGCCCTCGTCCTGCCTGCTCGCGGCCCCGCGACGACCCGCCGGCGCTCGCGGCCGGGCCGTGGCGGCGGGCTTCCTCCTGCTCGTCACGCTCCTGGGCGGCTGCGCCGGCGATCCGGTCCCCGTCGAGCCGGTGCTGCGTCCGGTCCGCTACCAGGAGGTGGAGATCTCCTCGCGGGGTCGCGTGCGCCTGTTTTCGGGCATGGCGCGCGCCGGCGTGCGCTCGCGGCTCAGTTTTCGCGTCGGCGGTGCGGTGCTGGCGGTGGACGTCCGTGCCGGCGACACCGTGGTGGCGGGCCAGGCCTTGGCCCGTCTCGACCCTCGCGACTACGAACTGCAACTCCAGGGCGCCGAGGCCTCGCTGGCCCAGGCCGAGGCCGAGGCCCGCAATGCCGCCGCCGTGTACGAGCGCGTTCGCGCGCTCTACGAGAACCGCAACGCCTCCCGCACCGAGCTCGACGGGGCCCGCGCCGCGGCCGAGGGCGCGGCGGCCGCCGTGCGCTCCCTCGGCAAGCGGCGCGAGTTGGCCCAGCTCCAGGTGCGCTACACCGTCCTCCAGGCTCCGGTCGACGGTGCCATCGCCGGCGTCAACGTGGAGGTCAACGAGAACGTCGCCGCCGGGCAGCCCGTGATGGAACTGACGAGCGGCTCGTCGCCCGAGGTGCGCGTGGCGATGCCCGAGGTGCTGATCGGCGAGGTTCGCGCCGGCGACGCTGTCTCGGCCCGATTCACCGCCATCCCCGGTCGTGCCTTCGACGCCCGCGTGACCGAGGTCGCGGTGGCGACCACGGGCACGGCCACGACGTTCCCGGTGACCGTGCGCCTGGTAGAACCCACCACTCTCGTGCGCCCGGGCATGGCGGCCGAAGTAACCTTCGTCTTCGGCAGCGCCAGCCAGGTCGAACGCATCCATGCGCCGTCGGTGGCCGTGGGTGAAGACCGCCACGGCCGCTACGTGTTCGTGGTGGAGCCCGAGGCCGGCAATGCGGCCGGGCAGGCCCCCCGGGCCGGCGTGCCCGCGAACGACCGCGCGACCGAAAGTGCGACGGCGCCTGTGTCCGGCGCCGCCGGCAACGGCAACGCGACGGCAACCGCGTCCGCTGCTTCCCCGACGGGAGTCGTGCGCCGCCGTGCGGTGATCGTGGGCGACCTCACCGAACGGGGTCTCGAGATCCTCTCCGGACTGACTCCCGGAGATCTCCTCGTCACCGCCGGAGTGCGGCGCATCGAGGACGGGCAGCGCGTACGCCTGCTCGGGACGACGACGTCGCCATGAGTCTCACCCGCCTGGCCATCGAGAAGAAGCGCATCACGGCGGTGGCGGTGATCGCCCTGCTGCTGGCCGGCGTCGCCGCCTTCAGCAGCCTTCCGCGCAGCGAGGACCCGGGCTTCACCTTCCGTGTCGCCAGCGTCATCACGCACTATCCGGGGGCCAGCCCCCGCCGCGTGGAGAAACTGGTCACCGACCGTATCGAGAAGGCCATCCAGGAGCTGCCCGAGCTCGATTTCGTCAGCAGCGAATCGAAGACCGGCGTCTCGATCATCCTGGTCAAGCTGAAAGACCGCTACACCGACCTCCAGCCTGTCTGGGACCGCCTGAGACGGAAGATCGAGCGCATCCGTCACCTGCTCCCGGACGGTGCGATGCCGCCCATCGTCGATGACGAGTTCGGCGACGTGTTCGGCATCATCCTCGCGCTGACCGGCGACGGGTTCTCCTACCGCGAGCTCAAGGATGTGGCCGACGAGGTCCGCGACGACCTCCTGCTGGTCGAGGACGTCGCCAAGGTGGAAATCTACGGCGCACAGCCCGAGCGCATCTTCGTCGAATACAGCAACGCGCGCCTGGCCGAACTCGGGCTCTCGCCGATGGTGCTGCGCCAGACCCTCGAAGCCCAGAACATCGTGCTGTCCGGCGGCGACATCTCCACGGGGCAGGAAAGGATCGTGTTGGAGCCGTCGGGCAACTTCGAGTCACTGGAGGATCTCGGCCGCGCCATCCTGCAGCTTCCGGGGCGTCCGGAGCTGGTGTACCTGGAGGACGTGGCGACCATCCGCCGCGCCTACATCGACCCGCCGCAGACCATGCTGCGTGCGAGCGGCTCCCCCGCCCTCGGACTGGCGATCTCGATGCGCGAAGGCGGCGATATCATCCGCCTCGGGCGCGAAGTGCGCGGGAAGGTCGAGCTTCTGCGCGACCGTCACCCCCTCGGCCTCGACTTCGACTTCGTGCAGTTCCAGCCCGGTCAGGTGCAGCGCAAAATCGACGAGTTCATGGCCAGCGTGGGCCAGGCGGTGGCCATCGTGGCGCTGTCCATGCTGCTCACGCTTGGCCTGCGCACCGGCCTCGTGGTGGCCAGCCTCATTCCCTCGGCGATGCTGATGTCGCTGGCCGGCATGCAGGTCTTCGGCGTCGGCCTCGACCAGATGTCGCTGGCTTCGCTCATCATCGCCCTGGGCATGCTCGTCGACAACGCCATCGTCATGTCCGAGTCGATCATGGTGCAGATGCGCGAGGGCAAGGCGGCCGTGGACGCCGCGGTCGATTCCGCCAGCGAACTGCAGATCCCCCTGCTCACCTCTTCGCTGACCACCGCCGCGGCTTTCCTGCCCATCGTGATGGCCGAGTCGAGCGCCGGCGAGTACACGGCGCCGCTGTTCAAGGTGGTCACCATCACGCTGCTGTCGTCGTGGCTGCTGTCGATCACGATGGTTCCCCTGCTCTGCGTGCGTTTCCTGCGCATCGAGGCTGTCGCCGGCGAGGACGGCTTCGACTCCCGCTTCTACCGCACCTACCGGGGGGTGCTGACCGCCATCCTTCGCCACCGCGGGGCCGCGATGGGTGTCGTCGCGGCCACCTTCGTCGTCGCGATGTGGTCGTTCCTGTTCATCCCGGTCCTGTTCTTCCCGCCGAACGACCGCGCCATGTTCATGGTGGACCTCGACCTGCCGGTGGGAACCCCCATCGAGCAGACCGGGGAAGTGGTCGAGCAGGTCGAGCGTTTCCTCGCTGACGAACTGGCGGTGGGTCCGGAGCGCGACGCCGGGGTGACCAACTGGGCGACCTTCGTCGGACGCGGCGGCCCCCGCTTCTTCCTCTCCTACAATCCGAAGATGGGCGCTCCCGAGTACGCCTTCCTGCTGGTCAACACGACGTCCCGGGAGATGGTCGACGAACTGATGCCGCGCCTGGGAGCCTTCTTCCAGGACCGCTTCCCCGACCTGCAGGCCAGCGTGCGTCCCCTCGAGTCGGGCCCCCCGACCTGGCCGCCGATCCGCGTTCGCATCTCGGGCAGCGACGAGGACCGCATCTTCGAGATCGTCGATCGCGTCAAGGACCGCCTGGCGAGCATCCCCGGCACGCGCCTGATCACCGACGACTGGGGGGCCCGCTCGAAGAAGATCGTGGTTGACGTGGACCAGGACCGGGCGCGCCGCGCCGGCGTGACCAGCCAGGACGTGGCCATTTCCCTGCAGACCTTCCTGTCGGGTTTCGACACCACCGAGTACCGCGAGGGCGACAACGTCATTCCCGTAACGCTGCGCTCCACCGAGAGCGAGCGCAAGGACATGGACAAGCTCGAGACTCTCGCCGTGTACTCCGCCGTCGCGTCCACGGCGATCCCCCTGAAGCAGGTGGCCGATGTGCGGGTGGAATGGCAGCCGGCCCGCGTGCGTCACTACAACCGCCGCACCACGGTGACGGTGGAAGCCGGCCTCGACCCGGGCTTCACCGCCACCGGTGTCAACGCCGCGCTCGCCCCGTGGCTGGAGGAAGTGCAACCCTCGTGGCCGACCGGCCACACCTGGACTCTGGGCGGCGAGGCCGAAGAGTCGGGAAAGGCCAACAAGGCCATCGCCGACAAACTCCCGATCGCGGGCCTGCTCATCGTCTTCCTGCTGGTGGCCCAGTTCGACTCCATCCGCCGCACCGTGATCGTGCTCTCCACCGTGCCGCTGGCGCTGATCGGCGTGGCGAGCGGGCTGCTGTTGGCCCGCTCCTATTTCGGCTTCATGACGCTGCTCGGGGTCATCTCCCTGGCCGGCATCGTCATCAACAACGCCATCGTGCTGCTCGACCGCATCCGCATCGAGATTGAGGAGAACGGCCTCGACCCGGCGCGCGCCGTCCTCGAGTCGGCGCAGCGGCGCCTGCGCCCCATCCTGCTGACCACGGGAACCACGGTGGGCGGCCTCCTCCCGCTGTGGTTCAGCGGCGGTCCGATGTGGGAACCGATGGCCGTCACCGTCATCTTCGGGCTGCTGTTCGCCACCGTGCTCACGCTGGCCGTGGTGCCGGTGCTCTACTCGTTGCTGTTCGGCGTGGATTTTCGCGACCTTCCGTCGGAGTGATGACCGTAGAGGGCCCCGGTGATGGTGTCGTGGCCGCCGGCGCTTCCTTGCCACCCGCGCGCAGGCCCCGGCGCCCGACCGATCGCAACGCCGCGGCGAAAACCTGTACCTGTCCCGGGTTTCGCGGGCTTCCGAAAACCTGTACCTGTCCCGGGTTTTTCAGGAGCGGACGCGGGTGACGGCTTTTTGCCAGCCTTGGTAGAGGGACTCGCGTTCGGCGGGCTTCATCTTCGGCTTGAAGACGCGGTCCACCTTGCGCACGGCCTCGAGGTCGCGGGCGCTCTTCCACAATCCGGAACCCACGCCTGCCAGGAAGGCCGCGCCTGCGGCGGTGGTTTCGATGACAGTGGGTCGGTCCACGGGCACGCCGAGCATGTCGGCCTGGAACTGCATGAGGAAGTCGTTGGCGACGGCGCCGCCGTCCACGCGCAGCACGCGCAGCTTCTTCTTCGAGTCGGCCGCCATCGCATCGACGACGTCGCGGGTCTGGTAGGCCAGCGACTCGAGCGTCGCGCGAACGAGATGATCCGCCGTGACACCGCGCGTGATCCCGACCACCGCCCCCCGCGCCTCCGCGTCCCAGTACGGCGCGCCGAGTCCCGCAAACGCCGGCACCACGTAGGTGCCGAGGGTCGAGTCCACGCGCCGCGCCGCCGCCTCGCTGTCGGAAGCCTTCTTGAGGAGGCCGAGCCCGTCGCGCAGCCACTGCACCGCCGCGCCCGCGATGAAGACCGACCCCTCCAGCGCATACGCCGGCCCACCGTCGGCGCGGCAGCAGAGCGTGGTGAGAAGCCCGTGCTTCGAGGCGATGGGCGTTTCTCCCGTGTACATCACCAGGAAGCAGCCGGTGCCGTAGGTGTTCTTGACCATGCCCGGCGCCGTGCAGGCCTGGCCGAAAAGGGCCGCCTGCTGGTCGCCCGCGACGCCGCTGATGGCGATGGACGTGCGCCCGACCAGGCCCGGCACCGTATGACCGAACACGCCGGCCGACGCGCGGACCTCGGGCAACATGGCCGCCGGTACCCGGAGCAGGCGGCACAACGCGTCGTCCCAGCGCAGGGTGCGAATGTTGAACAGCATGGTGCGCGAAGCGTTGGTGTAGTCGGTGGCGTGCACGGCGCCACCGGTAAGCTTCCAGATGAGCCAGGAGTCGATGGTGCCGAAGGCCAGTTCGCCGCGTTCGGCCCTGGCCCGCGCGCCTTTCACGTGGTCGAGGATCCAGGCGACCTTGGTGCCCGAGAAGTAGGGATCGAGGACCAGACCCGTTTTGCGGCGGACCTCCTTCTCGGCGCCGGCCTTGCGCAGCTTTTCACAAACGTCGGCCGTGCGGCGGTCCTGCCAGACGATGGCGCGGTGGACGGGCTTTCCCGTCTTGCGGTCCCACACCACCGTGGTCTCGCGCTGATTGGTGATGCCGATGCCGGCGAGAGCGGCCGGCTTTACTTTCGCGGACGCGAGAGCGCGGGCGATGAGCGCGTGGGTGACCTTCCAGATCTCCTCGGCGTCGTGCTCCACCCAGGCCGGCTTGGGATAGTGCTGGCGAAACTCCGAGTAGGCCCGCGAACGCACGCGGCCCTTCTCGTCGAAGACCATGACGGTCGAACCCGTGGTGCCCTGGTCGATGGCAAGGATGTAGCGCGGCATCTCGGAACCTCCGGGCGCCGATGATGTCGGGACCGCCGCCCAAGGGGAAGCCGCACGCGGCTTCTCCCCCGCGGAGGCGAAGCCGATCCCGGTTTCGCCCTCGCGGCCGGCGAAGCCGCCGACGACGCCCGACGCGAAGCGCGAAGTTCGTCGAGCGCGGCCTAGCGTCCGCCCTTGTTGCCCGGGCCGCCGCCCTTCGAAGAACCGCCGCGCTGGTCCTTGTCGTCGCCCTTCGAAGAACCGCCGCCCTTCGAAGAACCGCCGCCCTTCGATGAACCGCCACTCTTCGGCGGACCGCCGGGTCGCGACGAGCCGCCGCTCTTCGACGACCCGCCGCTCCTCATGGAGCTTCCGCCCTTCGAAGAGCCGTGGGCCTTGGAGGATCCGCCTCCGCGACTGCCGCTGCTGCCGGCGCGAGGAGCCTGGCCCCCGCCCCGGCTGGGCGACCTGTCGGAGGGCTTGCCCATGCTGCCCCCCTTGGGCTTGGACGGCGCCGCGCCGGGCGAGCCCTTGGTCGAAGGCTTCGTCATGCCGGGAGACTTCGGAGGCGGCCCACCGCGCCCGCGGTCCTCGCGGCCGAAGGACGACGGCGGTTTCGCCGTCGAGCCACCCGAGGGCTTGCCCGACCTGTCCATGGACGGCTTCGAGCTGCCGTCGCCGTCGCGAGTGCCATACCTGTCGTCACCGGGACGTCCCGATCGATCGCCGGAATCGTCGCGACGGTCGCGGTAATCTCCACGTCGGTCATCCCCGCGACGGTCCCCGTAGTCGCCACGTCGATCGTCGCGGTCGCGGTCCTTGTCTCTTCCCGGAGGGTAGTAGCTGTGATCCGGCCGCTTGCCCGGGCGAGGCTCAGGATAACCGTAGGTCCTGGCCACGTAGCGGTCCCGATAGTCGATTCCGCGGCGATGGTGGGAATTGTGCCGCCACGGATTCGCATCCCGGTAATAGTCCGGACGATAGCCGCCCCGGTAGCCGCCGCCATACGGCCGCGCGTACACGTTGCGGTAGCGCCAGTCCACGTCGCCCCAGAGGAAGTTGCCGATGGTCAGGCCGATGCCGAAGGAGATGACCGGCGCAATGCCGACCTGGAAGGACGGGTAGAGCATCACGCGCGGATAGAAGATGACCGGAGGCGGCGGTCCGTAGATGACGCGCGGGTTGTAGACCGGCACGTAGATCACCTGGGGCTGCACCGGAAGGATGCGCACGATGCGGGACGGCGCCTGGACGACCAGGGGAGCCTGTTGCTGCACCGGCGCGGGCTCCGCCGGCGCATCGTCGATGATCACTTCCTGCTCGGCCGTGGTCTCCAGGTTGCCGAGGTCGCAGGCCTTGAGGCGCATCACCTGCACGGCGTTGAGCACATCGTCCTGCTGGGCGAGGAAGGCGTCACCGAGATCGCGAGTCCACTGCGGGTCGGCCGCCATCAGTTCGAGGGCCTTGGTGGCGTGGACCAGGGAGTTGACGCTCACGTCCCAGCCCTTGTCGGCAACCGCGGCGTCGAGTTCCTTGCCCATGAGGTCCGGATGTTCCTTCCGCCACGCCGCCGCCTCGGCGACCTCGGCCGGATAAGTGGCCGCCATCAGGATCTCCATCAGCAGGGTGTCGGGGTAGAGCGCCACCGGCGCGACCAGCTGCTCGAGACGGTCGGCAGCGAACGTCTCCCTCTCGGCGGGCGCCTCTGCCTCGGAAGCCTCCGCGGCCGCCTCATCCTTCTCCTCCTGTTGAGCTTCCTCCAAGGCGGCGGCCTGCTCCGCCTCGGGGGCCTCGCCGGCTTCGTTGCTCTGGATGAGTTCGGGGGCCGGGGCGTTCGGGTCCTCCGTGCAGCCCGCCGCGGGCAGGAGCACGAGGGAGAACAGCGCGGCGGCCAAGAAGGGACGGGCAAGGATGGGAAGGAAGATTGACGCTTTCAAGATGAACTCCGTGGTTGAATCCGTGGACGGGTCCTCCCGGGACGAGGGGTCCGACGCTCGGAAAAGGGTTCCATGGCCCGACGATGAGCGCGGAACCCCGTCCGCGCAACCGGCGCCCTCACCCGCTGGGGCAATTCTGACTTCTTCACCCTTACCCGTTCGCGTCTGCCCCGCCAATGCACAAAAAACGGCGTGACGCGTGTGCTGCCCGCCCCCGAAGCCGGAGGCAGAATCCACCCGCCGGCTGACCGGCGGCTGCGACCGCGATCACGCCGGCAAAGGACGAAACCGATGAGCAACGACAGTCCCTTCCAACTGGGCGGCGTCCACCACCTGGCCCTGGTCTGCCGCGACATGTCGCGAACCGTGGACTTCTACACCAAGGTCCTCGGCATGCCCCTCACAAAAACCATTGAGCTGCCGATGGGCATGGGCCAGCACTTCTTCTTCGACTGCGGGGGCGGCGACCAGGTGGCTTTCTTCTGGTTTGCCGAGGCCGCCGAGGCCGTGCCGGGAGTCTCGGCTCCGGGTGCGAGGCCCGACCAGGGCGACGCCCGCAGCGCCACGGGCTCCATGAACCACGTCGCGTTCTCGGTGCCCGCCGACAGGATCGAGGAGTACCGCGACCGCCTGCGCGCGGCCGGCGTGGACTGCAGCGACGTCATCAACCACGACGATAGCCCCCATGGCGTGAGCGCCGACCTGAACGACGGCGTTTTCGTCCGCTCCATCTACTTCCAGGACCCCGACGGCATCCTGCTGGAGTTCTCGTGTTGGACGCGTGATCTCACCGCCGACGACGTCGCCCACGAGCCTGCCGGCGCAGCCCGTCCCCTCGCCTCTCCCGCTTCGCGCTGAAGGAGACGTCCCGCCATGCCCCGACTGAAACAGGTTCCCCGCTCCGAAGCCGCCGCCGGCATCGTCACCACGATGTACGATTTCCTGTTCGACGGCCGCGATCCCGTCCGCGAACCCGGCACCGCCACCGGCTCGCGTGGAGACTGGTGGACGGTGTTCGCGCTGGTGCCCGACGTGCTCGAGCACGCCGTGCAGGGCTTCGGCCTCTACCAGAGCAGCCGCCGCAAGCTCGACCCCGTGCTGCGCGAGCTGGCGCAGACGCGGGCCGGCTGGACGGCGGGAAGCCAGTTCGTCTTCTCCCAGCACTGCAAATCGCTGAGGGCCCTCGGCGTGGGGGAGGAAAAGATCGCCGCCGTCCCGCATTGGGCCGCGGCCGGCTGCTTCGCGGAAGTCGAAAAGCTGGTGCTGGCCTACGCCGACTGCCTCGTGCTCGACCGCGGGCGTGTCCCCGACGCCCTCTTCGACCGCCTGAAAACCGAACTCGGCGACGAGGCGATGCTGGAGCTCACCTACATCACCGCCCTCTACCTCCAGCACGCCGTGATGTCGCGAGCCCTGCGCACCGAGTTCGACGACCGCGGCGAATCCGTGGTCGAGGTGCCGGCCGGCGGCGAAGCAGCCCGCGACGTCGGCCTCGACATCAGCCTGCCGAAGCGTTGAGCAGCGCTCCCGGCGCTCAGCCGAGCTTCGACTTCAGGTGTTCGATCACTTCGCCCATCGGCCCGCTGGGGCTGAACTCGATGGCCTCGTAGTCCTCGTCCACCCAAACCGTGTGACCGGCAGGCCAGTAGTAGACGTCGCCGGCGCGCACCACTTCCTCGGCGCCGTCGGCGTAGCGGACGTGGATGGACCCCTTCAGCACGGTTCCCCAGTGCGGGCACTGGCACAGGTTGCCGGGCATCCCCTCGAGCAGGGGCGTGGCGTCGGCGCCCTTGGGGAAGCGGATGCGGGCGACGTTGGTGTCGCCCCAGTCCTGGGCCTGGATGCAGACCCCGCCGGCTTCGAGGCGGGTGGGAAGTTGGTTGCGTTCCTGTCTCACGGCGTCCTCCGTCGTCAGCCGCTCCGTCCGGGCGCGGCATCGTTGGCCGCCGACCCGTTCGGCCGCGGCACGGAGGAACGCTAGCACTCCGGGCCGCGCCCCGCTGGAGGTTCCGTCGGAGGAAGTCTGGAGATTTCCTGGAGACGCTCCTGCTGGAGACGCCCCCGTCAGATCCTCTCGATGATGATGGCCGGCGCCATGCCGCCGGCGGCGCACATCGTCACCAGCCCGGTCGTAAGCCCCCGCCTCTCGAGTTCGTCGAGGAGGGTGCCGATCAGAATGGATCCCGTCGCCGCGATCGGGTGGCCGAGCGCGATAGCGCCGCCGTTGACGTTGCACTTGGCCGGGTCGATCTCGAGGTCGCGCATGAACTTGTAGGCCACCACGGCGAAGGCTTCGTTGATCTCGAAGAGGTCGATGTCGTCCAGGGTCATGCCGGCCTTGGCCAGCACCTTGCGCGCAGCAGGCACCGGCTCGTTGAGCATCAGCTCGGGGCTGCCGGCTGCGTTGGCCATGGCCACCACGCGGGCGCGCGGCTTCCAGCCCTTGCCCTTGGCGTAGTCCGGCGAGGCCAGCAGCAGGCCCGCGCTGCCGTCCACCACGCCCGAGGAGTTGCCGGCGTGGTGGATGTGGTTGATCACGATGTCGGGGAAGGTGCGGCGCACCAGGTGGTCGAAGGTCTCACCGCCGGCATCCACCGGCATGTTCATGAAGTTGGAGAACACGGCCGGCAGCTTGGCCAGGCCTTCGCGCGTGGTCTGCGGCCTCGGGAATTCCTCGTGGCCGAGGGCCAGCGATCCGTCCTCGTTGTGCACGGGCACCACGCTGCGGTCGAAGTGGCCTCCTTCGATGGCCTTCTGGGCGCGGCGCTGGCTCTCCAGCGCAAGGTCGTCCACCTGGTCGCGCGTGATGCCTTCGAGGGTGGCGATCACGTCGGCGCAGATTCCCTGGTGGGGCTGGGGATGCAGATCACGAAGATGCAGGTTGCCGGCGTCCAGCAGACCCTGCGGCAGCGTCGCGGTGAACGACATCATCTCGACGCCGCCGGCGACGACGACGTCTTCCATTCCGGACATGAGGCTGGCGGCGGCCAGGTTCACCGCCGTGATGCCCGAGCCGCAGAATCGGTCGAGGGTGACGGCGCTGGCGCGAGTGTCCCAGCCGGCATCCAACACCGACATGCGCCCGATGCAGGCTCCCTGGCGGCCCACCTGGGCGCTGCAGCCCCAGATCACGTCGTCCACTTCCGCGGTATCGATGTCGTTGCGCTCGGCCAGGGCCTTGAGGACGGTGGCGCCGAGGCGCTGAGGATGCAGGTGGGACAGGGCGCCCTTGCCCTGCTTGCCGATGCCTCGCGGCGTGCGCACCGCGTCGATGATCCATGCCTCGTTCGCCATTCTGGTTCTCCGTAAGCGGCAGGCGCATTGGCGGCGCCCGGCGTTCGCGCTTGTAGCGGCGAACGGCCGCCGGTTCCAAGCGGCTCGGGGACGGGGAAAAGAGGCTTCAGCCGCCGAAGATCGAGTCGCGCTGCGAGAGCAGTTCGCCGAGGAGGGCCTGCATGCGCGCCCGCACCGCGTCGGCCACGGCGTCAACGGAAGCTACGTCGGCCTCCATCGTCGTGTACTCGACGGGCGCGCCCAGCCTGAGCGTCCAGTGGACGGGCAGGGGCAGGAGACCGAGGGGGCCGAGGAGGGGAAACTGCGGCGTCACGGGAAAGCCCGCCACGCGGCCGACGAGGGCGTAGCTCTCTTCACTGCCGACCACGGCTCCGGGGACGATGCGCGCGCCGGCTTCGAGGGCGGCGGCGACGAGGCCCTTTCCGTCGAAGCGGGTGAGACGGTAGCGGCGGTCGTAGGTCTTGGCGTGGGCCGCGCGTCCTTCGGGGAAGGCCACCACCACGGCGCCGCGTTCGAGCAGGGCGCGGGCGTTGTCCTCGCTGGCTGCGACGACGCCGATGCGACGCAGGAAATCGCTCACCCACGGAAGCTCGGGAAGATCCTCGTCCCAAAGCGTCGCGAGGCGGCGATCGCCGAGACGTCCGTCGCAGAGGAAGGAGCCGAGCACCATCGCCTCCACCGGAAGCGGCCACGCGCTGCGATTGAGAAGGATGAGGACGCCGCCGCGTTCGGGCAGGGCGGCACTGCGATGCTCGCGCAGCCCCAGCCAGCGCCGCGCCAGAGGTCGGACGATCTCGCGCACGCTTTCAGAAAGACCGGCGTCGAAGCCGAGTTCGTCCACCGGGTCGCCGGCTGTCCAGGAAGCCAGGATGCCGCCGCGCCCGGCCGCGGTCGCGGCCGAATCCAGCAAGGAGGCACCGGCCCGCCAGGCCTCGCGCGCAAGATCGCCGACGAAGGCGGCCGCGGGACCGCCGCCGGGAAGGGGGCGGCCGAGTTCCCTTTCCACGCGTTTCTCGAGATCGCCGAGGCGCGAGAGGAAGATGTCGCTGACGGTGGCGCCGCGAGCGCTCGCCGGCCCCCGCGCCCCGTCCGACGCCGATTCGGTCGCGCTCGATTCCTTGCCGCCGGCCACGGGGCGATCATGGGTTTCCCTTCCCGGTCTTGCAACGGCCCGGCCTGCGCTGCGCGTGGGAATCCTGGCCGCGGCAAGCCCAGGCAGGGCCCCGGGCATGGCCCCGGAAAGCCACTCCGGGTCGGACGGCGGCGCGACCGCCGTTGATGGCGGACCGGGGGCGTACTAGAGCCGCCGCCGTGACAGCTCGCGTCCTCTTCGTGACCGGCAAGGGCGGCACCGGCAAATCCGGCGTCGCCTCCGCCCTCGCCCACGAGGCCGCCCGCCAGGGCCTGCGCGTACTGCTGCTGGGCATGGCCGGCGCCTCCGCAGCGAAGGCCGCCGGGACGGCGGCCTCGACAAGAGACCTCCACGGCGGCCGCCTGGTCGAGAAGACCCTCGACGGCAAGCGCGACCTCGAGGCCTTCCTCACCCGCGTGCTGGGACTCGGGCTGCTCGCGCGCCGCCTCGGCCAGAGCCGCACCTTTTCGGCGGTGGCCGCCGCCGCGCCGGGCGTCGCCGACCTCGTCGCCTTCTCTTCCATCGCAGCCGAGGCCGGTCGCCGCCGCGACCTCGTGGTGGTGGACGCACCGGCCAGCGGCCACAGCGTGCCCCTGCTGACGGCCGCCGCCCGCGTCCTCGAACTGGCGCCCGTCGGCCCCGTCGCCCGCGAGGCCAGGCGAGCCCTGGCCATGGTGGGCGACCGCCGCGCCTTCGCGGCCCTGCTGGTGACCACGCCCGAGGAACTGGCCGTCAGCGAAGTCCTCACCCTGCGCGATGACGTGCGCAAGGCGGGAGTGGCCTGTGTCCACGTCGTCGTCAACGGCGTGTGGCCCGCCTACGTGTCCGAGGCCGACGGCGAGCGCCTTGCCGCGGCCGCGGTGTCGTCGGACGCGACGACGCACTGGCGACGCCACCGCCGTCAGGCCGACCTGGTGACGGCCCTCGAGGCCCGAGTGGGCGCCTGCACGCGCCTCGGCTTCTCGTTCCGCAGCGGCCGGCCGCCGGCGGCCGACATCGGCGCCCTGCTCGAACTCCTCGAGGGAGAAGCGGCGTGACCGCAACCTCGCTGGCCGTCCTGCTGCGCGAGAAGCGACTGCTCGTCCTCGTCGGCGAAGGCGGCGTGGGCAAGACTTCCGCCGCCGCTGCCCTCGCTTACGCCAGGGCCGCGCAGGGAGAGGACGTGGCCGTTCTCACCATCGATCCCGCGCCCCGCCTCGGCGACGCGCTCGGCATCGCCGCCATCGACGAAGAACCGCGGAACGTCGACCTCGGTGCGTTTGCAATGCCGGAGGAGTCCGCGACTGCCGGAGGCCGAGGACCAGGCCGCCTCACGGCCATGCGCCTCGACAGCAAGCGCACCTTCGACCGCATGGTCGAGCGCCATTCGCCGTCGCCGCAGGCCGCGGCGGCGCTGCTCACCCACCCCATCTACCGCGCCGTCTCGGGCCAGCTCGGCGGCACCGAAAACTACATGGCCTTCCAGCGCCTCCACGAACTGGTGGGCGCCGGCGGCCACGACTGCCTCGTCGTCGATACGCCGCCGGCCGTCAACGCTTCCCAGCTCCTGGCGGCGCCCGAACGCCTGTCGGGGCTCGTCGCCACCGGCGCGCTGGCCGTGCTGCGCGATCCTGCGACGATTCTCGGCCGCGCCGGCACGGCCGCGTCGCGCCTCGGCGCCGCTCTGGCGCGCACCACCTTCTCCGTGCTGCTCGCTGCTCTGGAGAGGGTCACCGGCGCCTCGCTCCAGCGCGACGTGGCCGGCTTCGCCGCCCTCTTCGGCGACATCGTCGGCGGCCTCGAGGACCGCTCCCGGGAGATCGACGCGTTGCTGCGTTCGGACCGGACCGCCTTCGTGCTGGTCACGCGGCCGCGCCGCGGCGACATCGAGAACGCACTGGCCTTTCGCGTGGAACTGGCGGAACTCGGGATTCCCGTGGCGGCGGTGCTGGTCAACCGGGTGACGCCGGCCCGGTCGCCGCGACCCGCCGGCGAAGAAGCCCGCGCCGAACTGCCCGAGTACCTGTGGCGCGCAATCCGGCGCATGGAAGAGGACATGGAGGCGCTGCGCTCCGCGGAAGGGGAGGCCCTCGCGCTGCTGGCCGCGGGACTCGGAGAGGATGGTGCGCCGCCCGTGTTCACGCTCGCCGCGCGCGACAGCGACGTAGCCTCGCTGGCCGACATCGCCGACCTGGCCCGCGACCTCGATAGAGTCCGACGAAGCACTCTTGACGGCGACGCCGCGCGTCGAAGAAGGTCCTGAGGAAACCCCGCGGCAGTTCGGGTTGCGAGGTCGGTCTCGGGAACCCCCGCCGCGCTCGCGGATTTTGCGTTACCTCTGCCAGTCTGGTTCTTCAGCGCGTGGACAGCATGGTCGCCAGCGGAAACAGCCGCTTGGGAACGAGCCTTACTACCCTTCGCACCGCGGCGGAGTGGTACGTTGCGCGCGGAACCGAGGATCTGACGGATGCCGAGGCGACCCGCGTTCGGCGCACCGCGTCGTGGATCCTCGTCCTCAGTGTCCTGCTGCCCATCATCATCGTCGCGCAGATTCTCAGGCCGCAGCACACGACCGCTGTCGTCAACACTTGCTTCGGTCTGGTCGTTGCCGCGATCTGGGAGTGGGCACTTCGTCGGCCGCGCGAGCGCGCCATGCTGGCCCAGCACCTCATCCTGGGCGCGACGGTGCTGGATCTGGTAGTGACGGCTCTCCTCAACGGCGGCGTCAACGGCTCCGGACTCTGGTACTTGTCGCTGATCCCGCTCCTGGTCGCTCCTCAAGGCAGTGCCAGGGAGACCGCACTCTGGACGGTAGTGGCTGCCGTGGCGGTCTGCCTCGTTGCCGTGGTGGACCCGCACTGGTGGTTCGTGCGCGACCTTGCGGTCGAACCGCCCGATCTCGTCGTGATGATGCGGCTTCTGCTGCTGGCGGCGCTGTGCGGATTCGCCATCACTTCCGTGAAGGTGATGGACCGCTACGTGGCCACCATCGAGGAGAGCGAGCAGCGTCTGGCGCTACAGACCCGGCAGCTCGCCCTCGCGAAGAGCGAGACCGATGCCGCGCACATCGTGCTCCAGCGCCACCTCGATGCCTTGCTGCACGTCAGTCTTGCCGCGGCCAACGAGCGGTCACCCGCGAGCCTCGTCCGCTCGGCGCTGGATAAAATCGTGCGCATTCTCGGTGCACAGCGCGCTTTCCTTCTCCTGTGCCGACCGGACGGTCAGGAACTGGAACTTCTCGCAGGTCGCGATGGAGACCACCGCGACCTCGACTCGATCGATCCTCGCGTGCGGGCCCTCGCGGCCAAAACCTCCGCGCGCCGGTTGCCGCTGATGCGAGGCGAAGCCGAGATCGCCGAAGCCACTCCGCAGAACGCGGTATCCGGGACCTACAACACCCTTGCTGTGCCGCTGCTTCTGAGAGAACGCCTGCTCGGCGTCATCTGCGTGGACCATTTCGCGTCCCCCGATGCCACGTTCACGGTTGCGGATGCCGAGATCCTGCTGGCCGTCGGAAACCACGTCGCCATCGGCCTCGAGGCGGCCCGGGCGGCCGCCGACCGCGACGATGCCGTGAGTCGTTTGCGCGAAAGCGACGAACGCTTTCGCCAGTTCCTCGCGCAGGCGGCCGACGCGCTGTACGTGTGCGGCGAAGGAGGCCGCATCGTGGAAGCGAACCGCGAAGCTTGCGAGCTCCTTGGGTACACGCGTGAAGAGCTTCTCGATCTCTCGGTGTACGAGGTCGACCCGGACTTGAGCGAACTCGAAGCAGGACGGCTGCTTGCCGGGATCAGCGACAAGGGGCATCTGGCTTTGGAGCGACGCCTGAGGCGCAAGGACGGCTCGGTCTTCCCGGTGGAGCTGCGCGTCAGTCGCATCGACGTCCGAAACGAGGAGCATTTCCTCATGGCCGCGCGCGACATCACCGAGCGCAGGCACGCGGCGGAACAACTCGAACAATCGCGCACGCAACTGCGCGCACTGTCGAGCCGCCTGCTGGCCGTGCAGGAAGAGGAGCGCAAGCATCTGGCTCGCGAGGTGCATGACGAGCTTGGGCAGGCGTTGACGGCCCTCTCCCTCGACGTCGGCTGGCTTGCGGCGCACGTGAAGAACGATGTCGCTGCGATGGACCAGGTGAGCAAGATCGGGGACATGCTCGAAGCGGCTATTGGCTCCGTGCAGCGCATCGCGCGCGAGCTCCGGCCCTTGCTGCTCGACGATCTCGGGTTGATCCCCGCGCTCGAGTGGATGGCGCGCGAGTTCCAGCAACGCACTCGAATCCCCTGCGTGCTGACGGCCCCGTCGCGAGGAGTGGTCCTCGACCGCGAGCTGGATACGATCGTTTTCCGCCTCGTCCAGGAAGCTCTGACAAACGTTGCCCGGCATGCCGGGGCGAACGTCGTCCGGATTGCGTTCCAACGTGGGCGCGGCGAGGTCCTCCTGACCGTGGAGGACGACGGGCGTGGCATTCGCCAGGAGGAGATCGAGCACCACGAATCGCTGGGCCTGCTGGGAATGCGCGAGCGAGTGCGAATGTGCGACGGGACAATGCACATCCAGGGTGCTACAGGACGCGGCACCCAACTGAAGTTCACCATCCCGGCGGCTCCGCGTCGCCGCGAGGCGCGAGGCGAAGTGCGAACATGAAGATGCTGATTGTCGATGACCATGCGGTGCTGCGCGAAGGATTGCGACAGATCGTCGCTACGTCACCCTGCGAAGCCGAAACCGGTGAGGCCGAGAGCGGAATGGAGGCGCTTGCGCGACTGCGCGAACAGGATTGGAACCTCGTCGTGCTCGACATCTCGCTGCCCGATCGCAACGGGCTCGACCTGCTCAAACAGATCAAGGCGCTGTACCCGAAACTTCCCGTTCTCATCCTGAGCATGCACGGTGAAGCGGAGTATGCGGTGCGGGCATTCAAGAGCGGCGCATCCGGCTACCTGACCAAGCGCACAGCCCGGACCGAGTTGGTCGAAGCCATCCAGCACATCTCGAGGGGCAAGCGCTACATCACTCCGGCTGTCGCTGAACAGCTGCTCATCGACAGCAGCGGTGGCGAGACGGACCGTCCGCTGAGCGTCCTGTCCGACAGGGAGTTCCAGGTGCTGACGATGATCGCCTCCGGGCTGCGCATCAAGGCGGTCGCCGAGCAACTCGGCGTGAGTGCCAAGACCGTCAGCACGCACCGCGCCAACATTCTGGACAAGCTGCGACTGCAGGGCACGGCCGACCTGATCCGCTACGCGATCGCACGCGGGCTGCCCTGACCAACCCGTCTCGATCCGCACCTCCGACGAGCGTCGCCCGGCCCTGCAGGTAGGGCGCGTCCTATCCTCCCTGGGGTTTTTCCCAGCAACGCCCAGCCTATCCCTACCGACGATTCTGCCTTTCCCGATGGTGCGGCGCCGGTCCGGCCGGATAGTTTCCAGGCCGACCATGGCGCGACCACTTGGGCGCCACCAAAAGGAGAAGGATCCAATGCTGAACATTTCGTCGATGGGAAAGAAGCTGGTTCTTGCCGGCGCGCTTGCCTTGTTGCCGGCCGCCAGCGCACACGCGGTGCTGCCGCACGACCCGATCGTCTTCGTGCACGGGTACTCGGGCTGGGGCGGCAACTGGAGCCAGTTCGTCAACTGGTTCAAGGCGGACGGTTGGGTGTCGGACGAACTGTATCAGTTCAGCTACAACTCGACGGGAGATTCCAACCAGACCAGCGCCTCCAAGCTCGGTACCTACATCCAGAACGTGCTCGTCAAGACCGGCGCGAGCCGCGTCGACATCATCGCTCACTCGAACGGCGGCCTGGTCGCGCGCTGGTACATGGCCAAGCTCGGGGGTTCGGCGAAGGTGAACCAGTTCGTCGCAATCGGAACCCCGCACAAAGGCACCGACGCCGCCTATCTCTGCCTGAGTCCCGCCTGCTTCGAGATGCGTCCAGGGTCGACGTTCCTCAAGAATTTGGGAAGCAAGGAGTGCGAGCGCTCGCTCTGGTCCAGCTGCGACGAGATCATCAATCCCGACTCGAGCGCGCAGTGCGGCTCCAGTGTGCACGTGGGCTGCATCGGGCACCTCGCGTTGCTCGGCTCGTCGAGCGTCTACGCGAAGGCGCGGGACTACGTCCTCCCGAAGTGACAAGGGGCGTGCGGCGCGCAGCTGCATGCAAGAGGCGGCGGGAACGGACTCGATCCGTTCCCGCCGCGATTCTGAACGCGAGGGCGGTCCGTGAGGGCCTGGAGTTCCTCGGCCGACAGCTTGTCGTTGTAGGCCTTCATCACCAGCTTGTCGCTGTCGGTGGCCTTGACGCCCTTGGTCATGGAGGCCGCAACCACCGCCATCGCCGTGCCGGCGGTCACCAGCAGCAGGGCGGTCGCACAGCGACCACCAGGCGAGCGTGGGAAGGGGAGGCCGATGGCCCCGACGGGACGGAGGAAGGGGGCCAAGCTCTCATGACATTCTCCTTCGGGGTTTGGCCAGCGGCCCCACGCTGCTGACGCTCCGGCGCCATCGCAACCATAACCGGCGACGCTGTCGGCGCGACGCGTCATCGCTCGATCGAGTTTCCTTTTCCTGGGGAAACGGAGGTCCGCTCGCGCAGATGTGAGAAAGGCGGCCAGGACAAGGGCCGGGAGTTCCAGCCGGCTCAGGGCTTTGCGGCGGCGCGGGTTTGGCGCGGATCCTGCACCACCGGATCAGCGCGAGACCAACTGTTTCCTCCCTGGCTTCGCGCCCGGAGGCACGCCGTTGCTAGACCAGCACCAGCGCACGACTCGCGGACTCAGGATACGGATCGAGGGCTCGGTCCAGGGCGTGGGGTTCCGCCCCTGGGTCCACGGCCTCGCCCGCCGCCAGTCGGTGCGTGGCCGCATCTGGAACGACTGCGGTTGCGTCACCATCGAGGCCTTCGGCGACAAGGCCAGCCTCGGTCGCTTCGTGGCCGGGCTTCGCCGGCCGCCGATGCCGGCGGCCAGGATCCTCGCCCTGCGTTCCGAGCCGATCCCGGACGAGTCCGTCGAGACCTTCGCCATCGTCCCGAGCCGCGAGGGTAGCGAGAAGCGGCCTTCCATCCCTCCCGACCTTGCGACCTGCCCGGACTGCCTCCGCGAAGTCCTCGACCCCGGCGACCGCCGCCATCGCTACGCCTTCACCAACTGCACGCGCTGCGGGCCGCGCTACACCATCGCCCTCGACGTTCCCTACGACCGCGAGCGCACCACGATGGCGTCCTTCCCCATGTGTGAGGACTGCCGCGCGGAGTACGACGACGTGGGGGACCGACGCTTCCACGCCCAGCCGAACGCCTGTCCTGCCTGCGGGCCGCGCCTGGAGCTGGTGGACGGGCACGGCGGCGCGCTCGAGGGCGATCCGATCGAGGAAGCAGCCCGCCTCCTGCAGCGCGGCCAGATTGTCGCGGTCAAGGGCCTCGGCGGCTACCACCTCGCCTGCGACGCCGGCTGCGACACCGCGGTGGCCAGGCTGCGCTCGCGCAAGCATCGCTACACCAAACCTTTCGCGGTGATGGTCGCCTCGCTGGCCGACGCCGAGAGCCTGGCCCGGCTGGGCGATCGCGATCGCGAGCTGCTGGCGTCGGCGGCCCGCCCCATCGTGCTGGTGGAGCGCCGCAAGGACTGTCCGCTCGCGGCCGGCGTTTGTGCCGGCACGCCGCTGGTCGGCCTGCTGCTGCCCTACACTCCCCTGCACGAGCTGCTGCTGTCGGCTTTCGGCGGCCCCCTCGTGATGACTTCCGGCAACCTCAGCGACGAGCCCATGTGCATCGACGACGACGGCGCGCTTGGCCGGCTCGGCGCAGGCGTGGCCGACGCGCTGCTGCGCCACGACCGCGCCATCGCCGCCCGCTGCGACGACTCCATCGCACGCGTGCTCGACGGAGAAGCCGTGGTGCTGCGACGCGGGCGCGGCTGGATCCCGGAGAGCCTGCGGGTGCCGCGCGCTTTCCCCCGGCGCGTTCTCGCCTGCGGCGCCCACCTGAAGAACGCCTTCTGCCTGGGCGCGGGGGATTTCGCGTGGATGGGGCCCCATGTTGGCGACCTCGAAACCGACGAGGCCTGCGCGGGGTTCGAGGAAGCGGTCGAGCGCTTCTCGCGCTTCGTCGGCATCGACGCCGACGTGATCGCCCATGACCTTCACCCCGACTACTTCTCCACCCACTGGGCGATGTCGCGCGGCGACTGCACGCGCGTCGCCGTGCAGCACCACCACGCCCACGTCGCCAGCGCCATGGGCGAGCACGGCCTCGAAGGGCCGGTGCTCGGGCTTGCCTGGGACGGCACCGGCGATGGCGGGGACGGCACGGCCTGGGGCGGTGAACTGCTGGCCGCCGACTTCGCGGGCTTCCGGCGCCTGGCCACGCTGAGGCCGGTGGCCCTGGCCGGCGGCGACGTCGCCATGCGCGAAGTGTGGCGCATCGCGCTGGCCCTGCTCGACGACGCCTTCAACGGAGAACCTCCGCTGGAGAGGCTGGCCCTGTTCTCCGCGATTCCCCGCGACAGCATCGCCATCGTGCGGCGCATGATCGCGACGGGCTTTCACGCACCGCTCGCCCATGGCGCCGGCCGCTACTTCGATGCCTTCGGCGCCGTCGTCCTGGGCACGGCGGTGTCGCGCCACGAAGGCGAGGTGGCCATGGGCCTCGGCTTCGTGGCCGATTTGACAGAGCGGCGCCCCTACCCCTTCCACGTCGAGAGCGCGGCGGCAGCCGCTGCCGGCCAGACGGCCAGCGTGGACCTTCGGCCGGCCCTGCGTGCGGCGGTGGAGGATGTTCTGGCCGGCCGGTCGGCGGCCAGCGTCTCCGGGCGCTTTCACGCCACCCTGGCGGCCGTGGCCGACGAGATGGTGGCGGCGGGGCTGCGCGCCTTCGGTGCCCTTCCCGTCGTGCTCAGCGGCGGCTGCTTCCAGAACGAAAGGCTGCTGGCGGACGTATCGGGGCGGCTCTCGCAGCGCACGCGCGTGTACCGCCATGCCAAGGTTCCTCCCAACGACGGCGGCATCGCTTTCGGCCAGGCCATGATCGCGGCCGCGGTACTGCGCGGCGAGCGCAGCGCCCTCGGCGAGGGCGCCCTCGGCGCAAGGCTGCACTGAGATGTGTCTGGCGATTCCAGGACGGCTCGTCGGGATCATCGGGGAAGGCGACCTGCGCGTGGGCGAAGTCGATTTCGGTGGGGTCTCGCGCGAGGCGAACCTCGCCTTCGTGCCCGAAGCCGCCGTCGGCGACTACGTGCTCGTCCATGTCGGCTTCGCCCTGGCCGTCATCGACGAGCAAGTAGCCCGCGAAACCCTCGAAGCCCTCACCGCAAACCCGAAAAACCCGGGACAGGTACAGGTTTCTGGAAACCTGTACCTGTCCCGGGTTTCGGGGGGAGGACGGTGATGCGGCACCTGGTGGAGTACAGGGATCCCGGGGCGATCCGGGCCGTGCTCGGTCGCATCGAGGAGGCCCTGGCGGGGCCGGCTTCGATCATGGAGGTTTGCGGCGGGCAGACCCACGCCATTCTCAAGTTCGGTCTCGACCAGTTGCTGCCGGACGGCCTGCGCCTGCTTCACGGGCCGGGCTGCCCGGTGTGCGTGACGCCCCTCGAACAGATCGATCGCGCCCTGGCCATCGCCGCCTCGCCGGATGTCGTGTTCTGCTCCTTCGGCGACATGCTGCGCGTGCCGGGCTCCAGCGGCGACCTGCTGCTGGCCAAGGCCCGCGGCGCCGACGTGCGCATCGTGTACTCGCCGATGGACGCGGTGGAGATCGCCCGGCGCGAGCCCGCGCGCCGGGTCGTGTTCTTCGCGGTGGGATTCGAGACCACGGCGCCGGCCAACGCGATGGCGGCCTTCACGGCGGCCCGCGAGGGCCTGGCCAACTTCTCCATGCTCGTCTCCCACGTGCTGGTGCCGCCTGCCCTGGAAGCGCTGCTGGGAGCTGAAGACTGCCGCATCGACGCCTTGCTGGCCCCCGGCCACGTCTGCGTGGTGACCGGCCAGCGCGACTACGAAGACCTGAGCGCCCGCTACCGCCTCCCCATCGTGGTCACCGGCTTCGAACCCCTCGACCTGCTGGCCGGCGTGCTCGCCGCCGTCACGCAACTCGCGCGCGGCGAAGCCCGCGTGGAGAACCGCTACGAGCGCGTCGCGCTGCCCGACGGCAACGCCGCGGCGAGACGGGTGGTGCGCGAGGTCTTCGAAGTCTGCGATCGCAAGTGGCGGGGGCTCGGCGAGATCCCGGCCAGCGGCCTCGGCTTCGCGCCCGCCTACGCCCACCTCGACGCCGAGCGCGTGTTCGGCCTGGCCGACTTGCGCGTGGACGAGCCCGACGACTGCCCGAGCGGCCTCGTGCTGCAGGGAAGGCTGCTGCCGACGGCCTGCCCGCACTTTGGAGGACGCTGCACGCCGGACCATCCCCTCGGCGCGCCCATGGTCTCGGCCGAAGGCGCCTGCGCCGCTTACTTCCACTACGGACGCGAAACCCTGCCGCCGCAGGTGCAGCGGCCGCATCAGACGGAGGAGGCCTGCGCATGAAACTCACCGGACTCGAGAGCATGGCCGCCGGCCTCGCCTGTCCCCTGCCCATCGAGGAAGACAGCATCGTGCAGCTCGCCCACGGCGGCGGCGGGCGCAAGACCGCGCGCCTGGTGGAGGGCCTGTTCCTGCCGGCCTTCGCCAGCCCCGTCCTCGACCAGCTCGGCGACGGCGCCGTCTTCGAAGTGAACGGCCAGCGCCTGGCCTTCTCCACCGACAGTTTCGTCGTGCAGCCTGTGTTCTTCCCGGGCGGCAACATCGGCTCGCTGGCCGTGCACGGCACCGTGAACGACCTCGCCATGTGCGGCGCCGAGCCCCTCGCGCTGAGCGCCGGCTTCGTTCTCGAGGAAGGCTTCCCCATGGACGACCTGCGCCGCATCGTGGCGGCCATGGCCTCGGCTTCTGCCGAGGCCGGCGTGCCGATCGTGACCGGCGACACCAAGGTGGTGGACCGCGGCAAGGGCGACGGTGTTTACGTCAACACCTCGGGAGTCGGGCACGTGCGCGAAGGAATCCGCGTGGGCCCCGATCGCGCCCGCCCCGGCGATGCCGTCCTCGTGTCCGGGCCCGTCGGCGACCACGGCATCGCCGTGATGGCCGCCCGCAGCGGCCTCGAGTTCCACACCGCCCTGCTCTCGGATTCGGCCTGCGTGCTGCCCCTGGTGCGCGCGCTGCTCGACGCGGCGCCGGCCACGCGCACCCTGCGCGACCCCACCCGCGGCGGGCTGGCCACCGCGCTCTGCGAGATCGCTGTCAGCTCCGGCGTGGGCATCTCCATCGACGAAGGCGCGGTGCCGGTGCGGCGGGAGGTGAGCGCCGCCTGCGAACTGCTCGGCTTCGATCCCCTGTACGTCGCCTGTGAAGGTCGCTTTCTCGCCATCCTTCCCGAGCAGGACGCCGAGCGCGCCCTGGCCGCCCTCGCCTCCCTGCCGAACGGCGACGCGGCCTGCCGCATCGGCGAAGTCACCGAAGGACCGGCCGGCCGCGTGCTGCTGCGCACCGGCCTTGGGAGCCACCGCCGCCTGGAGCGCCTCTCCGGAGAGCAGCTCCCGAGAATCTGCTGAGGCCCGCCATGCACGAATACTCTCTCGTCCAGGCCCTGCTCGACCGCATCGAAACCGAAGCGCGGGCCCGCGCCGCCAGCGGCGTGCACCGCGTGACGGTGAGGATCGGTCGCCTGGGCGGAGTGGAGCCCGGGTTGTTCGCGACGGCCTTCGAGATGAGCCGCGTGGGCACCCTGTGCGAGCACGCCGAGCTCGAAGTGAAGACCGAAGAGGTGCGCTGGGAGTGCAGCGTCTGCGGCGGCGACATTCCGCCCGGCCGCGTTCTTGCATGTCCTTCCTGCGGATGGCCCGCACGGATGGCCACCGGCGATGCCTTGGTGCTCGAGAGACTGGACCTGGAGGTGGACGGTCATGTGTGATGCCTGTGGATGCGGAGACGTGCGCATCGTCCCGGTCGAGCTGCACGAAAGGCTGCTGGCCGACAACGACCGGACCGCCGGCCACAACCGCGAGCATCTCCATGCCCACGGCGTGGTCTCCATCAACCTGATGGGCTCGCCCGGAGCAGGAAAAACCGCGCTGCTGGAGGCCACCGCCCGCGCCTTTGCCGGCAGCGAGCGCATGGCCGCCATCACGGGCGACCTCGAGACCGAGCGCGACGCCGACCGCGTGCGGGCCGCCGGCATCCGCGCCCGCGCCATCACCACCGGCTCGGCCTGCCACCTCGACGCCGAGATGGTCCACCACGCCCTGCACCACGACATCGCCCACGACGCCGACTACCTCTTCATCGAGAACGTCGGGAACCTCGTGTGCCCGGCCATCTACGACCTCGGCCAGGACGCCAACGTGGTCGCCCTGTCGGTGACCGAGGGCGAGGACAAGCCGCTCAAGTACCCGACCATGTTCCGCAACGCCGACCTGGTGCTGCTCACCAAGGTGGACCTGCTTGCGGCCCTGCCCGACTTCGACCGGCGCGCCCTCGAGGAAGCGCTGGCCCAGGTGATGCCCGTTCCGCGCATGATCGCGGTGTCGGCCCGCAGCGGCGAGGGCGTGGACGAATGGATGACGTGGATGCGGCGCCTGCGCGGCCTGGCGTCGTCCCAGCCGGCGGTATCGACACAAGCGACAGCATCGACACAAGCGGCAGCATCAAAAGGATCGAAAGAACCGGCAGGAGCACCGATGACGACTTAGCTTCGCATCACTTCGATACCTGCCACGGAGGTGTGCCATGGCGTTCGAGGACTTCGAATTTGGGAACAAGCCGAACAGCATCGGACGGCAACTCCTGCGATCCGGCGTCACGCGCCGCCAGTTCCTCGAGTTCTGCCTCAAGCTGATGGTGGTGGCGCCAGCCGGACTGAGCTTCACCGGCAAGGTCCACGCCGCCGAGGTCGCCAAGGCCGTCGCCAGGGCGAGACGCCCGTCGGTGATCTGGCTGCACATGCAGGACTGCACCGGCTGCACCGAGAGCCTGCTGCGCACCTCCACACCGGACCTTGGCGAACTGATCCTCGACCTGATCTCCCTCGACTACCACGAGACGCTGATGGCGGCCGCCGGCCACGACGCCGAGGCAGCCCTCGAAGCCGCCATGAAGGAGAACTTCGGCAAGTACGTGCTGGTGGTCGAAGGCTCGATCCCGCGCAAGGACGACGGCGTGTACCTGAAGGTGGCGGGGCGCACCGGCCTCGACCTGCTGGCCGACACGGCCAAGGGCGCCGCGGCCATCGTCGCCATCGGGTCCTGCGCTTCCTGGGGCGGCATTCCCTCGTCGGGGCCGAATCCCACCGACGCTGTCGGCGTCCGCGCCCTCGTCACCGACAAGCCCGTCGTCAACCTGCCGGGCTGCCCGCCCAACCCCTACATCCTGCTGGCCACGGTGCTGGAGTACGCGGTGGCCGGCACGCTGCCGGCCCTGGACGAACTCGCGCGCCCCCTGTTCGCCTACGACCGCGTGATCCACGAGCACTGTCCCCGCCGCGCGCACTTCGACGCGGGCGAGTTCGTGCTGGCCTTCGGCGACGAAGGGCACCGCAAGGGATGGTGCTTGTTCCCGATGGGCTGCAAGGGCCCGGTCACGCACGCGTCGTGCTCCACGCGGCACTTCAACGAGGTGCCCGACTGCTGGCCGATCGGCATCGGCGCGCCCTGCTACGGCTGCACCGAGCAGAGCGTCGCATTCAAGGCGCCCCTGTTCGACACCGTGAAACCCCACGACATCGTCCCGCCGGCAACCTACGCCCCCGTCTTCACTCCCCAGGGAAGCGCGAGCAAGGTCGGCATCGCGCTCGGAGGCGCGGTGGTGGGTGCGGTGCTCGGCGGCGGCTTCGTGGCCTCGCGCAAGATCGGGGCGGCGGCCGAGGCGGCGCCGCCCGAGTCCGGTCCCGGGCGGAGGCCCGGCGCACCGGGCAAGGAGTGAGCCATGGGCATCTCCAGACGTTCAGCACTGAAAGCGCTCGCCGGGGCCACCGGGGCCCTCGTGGCTTCGGCCCTGCGGCCGCCCCGCTGCGCCGCCTCCGCGGCCGACGCCAAGGCCCGGGCCGGCGGTTACGACGGCATGCTCTTCGACGCCACCAAGTGCATCGGCTGCAAGGCCTGCATGGTGGCGTGCAACGAGGCCAACGACCTGACGCCCGACGCGGCGGCGTCCGGCGACCGCTGGCACATGCCGCTCGATCTCAATGAGCACACCAAGAACATCATCAAGCTCTACAAGGACGACGCGAGCGGGGCCTATTGCTTCGTCAAGCGCCAGTGCATGCACTGCGTGGATCCTGCGTGCACGGCGGCCTGCATGATCGGCGCCCTGGCCAAGCGCGAGCACGGAATCGTCACCTACGATCCCGAGTTGTGCGTGGGTTGCCGCTACTGCGAGATGGCCTGCCCCTTCGGCGTGCCCAAGTTCGAATGGTCGAAGGCCGCGCCGAAGATCGTCAAGTGTGAGCTCTGCGCGCACCGCGTGGCGGTGGGCAAGGAACCGGCGTGCACCGAGGTGTGCCCCACCCACGCCGTGATCTACGGCACGCGCGACGAACTGCTGGCCGAAGCGCACCGGCGCCTCGAAGAGACCCCCGACCGTTACCTGCCCCACGTGTACGGGGAGCACGAAGCGGGCGGCACCCAGGTGCTCTACCTGTCCGGCGTGGACTTCGAGAAGCTCGGCCTGCCGGCCTACGGCGACGAGCCGGTGCCGGGCACCGTGCGCAGCGTGCAGCACACCATCTACCAGGGCTTCGTCGCTCCGGTGGCCCTCTACGCGGTACTGGCCGGGGTGATGCTGCGCAATCGCAAGCGCGAAGGCGCCGACGACGAGAACGCTCCCGAGGGCAAGTCCCGGAACAAGGAGGAAGGGTCATGAGCACCACCTCTCGTCCTGTCGCCGTCGGGGGACCCATCCTCACCCCGGCGGTCCTCGCGATGTTCGGCCTGGCCGCGCTCGCCGGCGTACTGATCCTCTGGAGGGCCGTTGCCGGCCTCGGCGCCACCACCGCCATGAACGACGGCTACCCGTGGGGACTGTGGATCGCCTTCGACGTGGTGACGGGCACCGCCCTCGGGTGCGGCGGCTACGCCATCGCCCTGCTCGTCTACATCCTGAACCAGGGCCGCTACCACCCGCTGGTGCGCCCGGCCCTGCTCACCAGCGCCCTCGGCTATTCCATCGCCGGCTTCTCGGTGCTGCTGGACCTCGGCCGGCCCTGGCTCACGTGGAAGATCCCCGTGTTCTTCTGGCAGTGGAACGGTGACTCGGTGCTGCTCGAAGTCGCGCTGTGCATCATGGCCTACAGCATGGTGCTCTGGTACGAGCTGTCGCCCGCCTTCCTCGAGCGCGCGGAGGCCAGCGAGTCGCCGCGCCTCCAGAACCTCGGCCGCCGCCTCCTGCCCATCGTCCGCAAGAGCCTGCTGTGGGTCACGGCCCTCGGCCTGCTGCTGCCCACGATGCACCAGTCCTCCCTCGGCGCCTTGCTGCTGCTGTCGGGGCCGAGGCTCCACGCCCTGTGGAACACGCCGGTGCTCCCGCTCCTGTTCCTGGTCTCGTGCGTGTTCATGGGCTTCGGCGCCGTGGTGATCGAGGGGGCGCTTTCGTCGAGGTTCTTCGGTCGCCGCGCGGAGACCGACATGCTGGCCGGACTCGGACGCGTGATGCTGCCGCTGATCGGCCTCTACCTCGGCATCCGCTTCGTGGACCTCGCCGTGCGCGGGCAGGTGGGCGCGCTGCTGGCCTTCGACACGCCTGCCCTGATGTGGCTGCTGGAGGTGGCCCTGTTCGTGGCCGCCGCGACGCTGCTCGCCAGCGACGGGCTGCGCCGCGACCTCGGCAACCTCTTCCGCGCCGCCCTGCTGCTGCTCTTCGCGGGCGCGCTCTATCGCTTCGACGTGTTCCTGCTGGCCTTCGATCCCGGGGCTCACTGGAGCTACTTCCCGAACGTCAACGAAATCCTCATCACGGTCGGCCTCGTGGCCGGTGAAATCGGCGTCTACATCGTCTTCGTCCGGATGTTCCCCATCCTGGCCGGACGGCCGCAGACGACGCAGTCGGCGGTGCACCCGGCCGTCGCAAGGGGTGTGTCATGACCCGCATCAGCATCGATCCGATCACCCGTATCGAAGGGCACCTGCGCATCGACGCCGTCGTCGAGGGCGGCAAGGTGGACGAGGCCTGGGCCTCCTGCAGCATGTGGCGGGGCATCGAGCCCATCCTGCTCGGTCGCGACCCGCGCGACGCCTGGTTCTTCACGCAGCGTTTCTGCGGCGTGTGCACCACCGTCCACGCCATGGCTTCCGTTCGCGCGGTAGAGGACGCCCTGAACCTGGAAGTGCCGCTCAACGCCCAGTTCATCCGCAACCTGATCCTGGTGGCGCACGGGCTGCACGATCACATCGTGCACTTCTACCACCTGTCGGCGCTCGACTGGATCGACGTGCTGACCATCCCCAACGCCGACCCCGCCAAGGCCGCGTCCATCGCGCAGAGCCTGTCGGACTGGCCGCGCAACTCCACCCAGGAGATGAAGGCCGTGCAGGCCAAGGTGGTGGGGCTGGCCGAGAGCGGGCAACTCGGCATCTTCGCCAACGGCTACTGGGGGCACTCGGCGATGAAGCTGCCGCCCGAGGTCAGCCTGCTGGCCCTGTCCCACTACCTCCAGGCCCTCGAGTTCCAGCGCAAGGCCAACCAGGTGGTGGGCATGCTCGGCGGCAAGACCCCGCACATCCAGAACCTGACCGTCGGCGGCGTGATGAACGCCATCGACCTGGACGGCGTAGCCCTCAACATGGACCGCATCTACGCACTGAAGGACCTGCTCTCCGAAGTGATCGCCTTCGTGAACCAGGTGTACCTGCCCGACGCCTGCGCCATCGCCGGCTTCTATCCGGAATGGTTCGAGTATGGCTCCGGCGTGCGCAACTACCTCGCGGTGCCCGACCTGCCCACCGACCGCGCTTCCACGGTCTTCGACCTGCCGGGCGGCACGATCTTCGACGGCGATCTGGGCGGCGTCCATCCGATCACGGGTTCGCGCGATCCCTATCTTCGAAATGGCGTGGTCGAGGATGTCACCCACGCCTGGTACCGGGGCAAGGGGGCCAAGGCTCCCTTCCAGGGCGAGACCGTCCCCGACTACACCGACTTCCAGGACGACGGGAAGTACAGTTGGGTGAAGGCGCCCCGCTTCGAGGGCAAGCCGATGCAGGTGGGACCGCTGGCGAGCATCCTGGTCGCCTACGCGCAGGGCCACGAACTGACGCGCAAGTGGACCGACCTCGCGCTGGAGCGCGTTTCCGCGATCGCCCAGCGCCCGATCACCATCGACCACATGCAATCCACGATGGGGCGCTACGTGGCTCGCGCCATCCGCTGCGCGGTGCTCGGGGAGTTGTCGCTGCGCCACTGGCAACTGCTGGTGGCCAACATCACCGGCGGGGATCTGGCGGTCTGCAACCCGCCCACCTTCCCCAAGGGATCGATCGAAGGGCTCGGCATCCACGAGGCGCCGCGCGGCACGCTCTCGCACTGGGTGGTGGTGGAGGACGGCAAGATCGCGAACTACCAGGCCGTGGTGCCGACCACCTGGAACGCGAGTCCCCGCGACGAGAGCGGAGTGCGCGGGCCTTACGAGGCCTCCTTGCTCGGCAATCCGGTGGCGGACGCGACGCGACCCCTGGAGTTGCTGCGCACCGTGCACTCCTTCGATCCCTGCATGGCCTGCGCCTGCCACACTCTCGACGTGGAGGGCAACACCCTGGCCACGGTGAAGGTGCTGTGAACACCGGCGGCACAAAAGCGCGGGATCCCCTGACGCCGGCGCCGATCGCCGTGATCGGGATGGGCAACGTGCTGCTCGGCGACGACGGCTTCGGGCCCTGCGTAGTCGGCATTCTTTCGGCCGGATGGGAGTTCTGCGACAACGTCGAGCTCATCGACGCGGGAACGCCGGGGCTCGACCTGGCCGGGCTGCTGTGCGGGCGCCAGGCGGTCGTCTTCGTCGATTCGGTGGCGGCCACCGCCGCACCCGGAACGTTGCGCTTCTACCGCGACGGCGAACTGCAGGGTGCGCTCGCCCTGAAGCCGCGGGTCAGTCCCCACGACCCGGCCCTGGCCGAAGCGCTGGCCATCGCGCGCCTGGTCGGTGACGGCCCGCAAAGCGTGCTGCTGGTGGGCGTGGTTCCGGAGTCGGTGGAGGTAGGGGTGGGGCTCAGCCCTTCGGTAACGTCCGCCGCCCACCGCGCCGCAGAGGCCGTCCTCACCGAGTTGCAGCAATGGGGCGCCGCCCACCGTCGGCGCGACAAGCGCAAGGCGCCGACCCTTTGGTGGGTGGACGAGCGTCGCAGCGAAGCCGCGCGCGGACAGGACGGCAACCGGACATGATCGCTTCGATGCTCATCTTCGGCTTCCTCCTCGGCGTGCGCCACTCCCTGGAGGCCGATCACGTCGCCGCTGTGGCCGCCCTCTCCACGCGTGCCTCGTCGCGACAGGGTTTGTTGCGTCTGGCGGCGGGCTGGGGAGTCGGGCACAGCCTCACCATCCTGGTCGTCGGCTCGGCGGTGATTGCGCTGGGCATCACCCTGCCCCTCGGCAGCGAGGCCGTCCTCGATCGTGTCGTCGGCCTGGTGCTGATGGGCATGGGCATCGACGTGGTGCGCCGCGCGCTGGCCCGCCACGTGCACCTGCACGTGCACGAACATGGCGACGGAGAACGCCACCTTCACCTGCACGCCCACGACGAGCAGGTCGCCCACGCCGCGCACCATTCCGTTGACCACGGGCACCAGCATTTCCCCCTCGGCACCGGCCGCGCCCTGGCCATGGGCACGCTGCACGGCGTGGCCGGATCGGCTGCGCTGCTGTTGCTGGTCGTGCCCCAGGCCGAGTCGGGGCTCGCGGCGGTCGCCTGCCTGGCGACCTTCGGCGCGGGATCGATCGCCGGCATGATGCTCTTTTCGCTGGCCCTGTCGTTCCCGCTTCGCATGGCCACGCGCCTGGCCGGAGCGACGAGTTGCCTGGAAGGAGCGCTGGGAATCGCGACGCTGATGGTGGGCGTGCGCATCCTGGCCTTCTGAGCCTACTCCCCTGCGATTGCGGGCCTTCCGCGCCGACTTCCACGCCGACTTCCACGCCGACTCTCGCCCAACTCTCGCCCCGATCTCGCCGACGGCTTGGACCTCTAACGCCGACCGCGTGAGTTGCTTGACCCGGCCAGGCTTGCGCCGCGGCCGGGCGAAATGGGAGCGGAGCTTTTCCTCGTCGAGGCCCAGCGACTTCGCCACTTCGCCACTTCGCCACTTCGTCGAGGCGCTCGAAAGCGTGCGCGAGCTCGAGCTCGCGCGACCCGGTGAGCCGTGCGGTGATACGGCCACTGAGTTCCTCGAGTTCGGGTACGGAGAGTGTGGCGGGATCGAGCGGTGGATGTTTGGAATGTTTCATCCACGGCATTTGGGATGAGCGGATAGGCAATTCAAGAGCCTGTCTCCTCTCGGCCGCGGCGTCCGATAAGGAAGTTATCGGACACGGCCGGCACCTGGGAGAGAGCCTTTGAAATCCTTACCCTCCCCACGACCAACAGCGGGCGCTCATCGAGGCGGAGTTGGAAAGAAGGGAGCTCCCGACGAACATCTACGAGGACGATTTTCGGGCGAGGGCGCCGGCCGCATGGCGCGGTCCTGCATAGGCTGGAGTACGCGGGAGGTCGTCAGGAAGCGATGGCGGCGCAGACGCGGCGGTGGGTTCGCCTCATGCGTAGAGCCCAATACCTGCCCAGGTTGCCCGACCGCAGGTTAGACGCTGATCACCTCGACGAGGTCGCCCAGCGCCTGGAAGTCCTCCGGGTTTCGGGTGTAGAGCGGCAGTCCCGTAGAACACGCCGTTGCGGCGATCAGGAGATCAACCGCCCTTGCGCCGCGTGCCTTGCGTCTTGAGGCGACGACGGCCGAATAGACCCGCCCGTAAGCGCGCGATGCCTCGGAGTCTGCGGTCAGATCATTCCGTGGAACTTCCCGCTGCTGATGGCAGCGTGGAAGGTCGCGCCGGCCCTGGCTTGCGGCAATACCAGCGTGCTCAAGCCGGCCGAGCAGACGCCGCTGACGGCACTTCGCTTGGCCGAGTTGCTGCTCGAGGCCGACCTGCCGCCGGGGGTCGTCAACGTGATCACCGGCTTCGGCCCGAACGCCGGCGCGGCTCTCGCCGAGCATCGCGACGTCGACAAAATCGCGTTCACCGGTTCCACCGAAGTCGGCCGTATCATCCAGCGCGCGGCCGCGGGCAACTTGAAGAGCGTGTCGCTCGAGCTCGGCGGCAAGTCCCCCAACAGCGTGTTCGCCGATGCCGACCTCGAGCAAGCCGTCAAGGGCGCGATGACCGGCATCTTCTTCAACCAGGGCGAGGTCTGCTGCGCCGGCTCACGATTGTTCGTCGAGGACTCGGCCCACGCCGACTTTGTCAGCCGCCTGGCCGAGCATGCGCGCACGATCAAGGTGGGCGACCCGCTCGACCCGACCACACAGATGGGCGCGCAGGTGAGCGAGGAGCAGTTCACGAAGATCCTCGGCTGCATTGAAGCCGGCAAGAGCGGCGACGCCAAGTTGGCAACGGGCGGAAAGCGCGCTCATGACAAGGGCTACTTCCTGCAGCCGACCATCTTCAGCGGCGTCAAGCCGGAGATGAGGATCGCCAGCGAGGAGATCTTCGGTCCCGTGGTGCCGACGCTGACGTTCAAGAGCGTCGACGAAGTCGTGGCAGCCGGTAATGCTACCAACTCCGGCCTAGCGGCGGCGGTCTGGACTCGCGACATCTCCAAGGCGCATCGCGTGGCGCGCGCGCTGAGGGCGGGCACGGTGTGGGTCACCACCTACAACGTCTTCGACGCGGGCGTTCCGTTCGGCGGCTACAAGGAGAGCGGCATCGGCCGCGAACTCGGGTCCCAGGCTCTCGATCTCCACACCCAGACCAAAGCGGTGTGGGTGGCGCTGTAACGGCGCAGCTTCGCGGTTCGAACCCGGCGCTACGGTTTTTGTGCTGCGAGATTGCGCTGTGCGCGCAGCCGAATCGGCCGCGCGCGATCAGAGCGGCTTGTCCAGGAAGTACACGGGAAGCTGCGCGCCTGCCGCCGCGCAGTCGCGAAAACCCCAACTCCGGTAGAGCGTTCGCGCCCGAAGATTGTCGGCGCGCACCTCCAGCGTCAGTTTGCAGCATCCTCGTGACCGCGCCTCCTCCTCCACCGCACGCAGGAGGAGCCTGCCGACCCCTTGGCCGCGATACTCAGGCACAACCACGAGATCCTGCAGGTTGAGGACAGGGCGCGCTGCAAACGTGGAGAGACCGAGGAAACAGATGGCGAGGCCGATTTTCGCATCTGCGACCGACGCCAGGACGACGATGGCGCCGGGGTGATCGCGCAGAACAGGGATGAGTCGTTCCTTGACCTCACCGCTCAAGGGCGAGCCGCCGGCGATCGGTTCACGTGCGTAGGCATCGAGAATAGTAACGACCGCGTCAGCTTCGTCTGCATTGCTGAGGATCGCCGCCTTGACGGTGGTTTCGATCATGCGCTTACTCGCTCGAACAACGAAGCAGTTGGGCTCGGCGAACTTTGCGATCGAGCCGTCGGTCCAGCGCGGTGAGGGCCCCGAAAAGCAATCGGCCGCCAAGGGATCGAAACGGTTCCGGTGGAACCGGGATGGTGCGTCGATCGATGAGCGCACGAGCTGAACCTGGGTCGCGCCCCATCATCAAGTCGGAGAGGATGTTGCCGGCGTAGCTTGCCATGGCTAGGCCGTGCCCGGAGTAGCCAGCGCCGTAGTAGATGTTCTGGTAGCGTCCCTTTCGACCGAAGATGGGCAGGAAATCCATCGTCATCGCGACTTGCCCGGTCCAAATGCGATCGACTCGTACATCGGGGATCTCCGGGAAACGCTCGCGCAGGGTTCTTTCGAGGACACGGCGCATGCGTGGATCGTCCGGAGTTGGAACCGCGTCCCCGAAGCCCATGCGGACTTTCTTCGTTCCCACCAGAATCCTCCCATCTGCGGTGAGGCGCAGGTTCTCGAGAATCTGGTGCGCCGTGTAGATCGGTTCGCCGCCGGGCCAGCCGATCCGCGCACGCTGCGCGGGACTTAGCGGCTCGGTGACGATGACCGATACCGAGACCGGAACGATCGAACGTTTCAGCCATCCGTTCTGCGGCGAGTATGCGTTGGTCGCCAGTACGCAGCGATCGCAGGTCACGGAGCCGGCGGCTGTCTGTAGGCGGAGACGTCGTCCATCGACGATCCCGGTGACGGCGCTTTGCTCGAAAATGAGAGTCCCGGAGCGGATCGCGGCGTCAAGCAGCCCGCGCACGAAGCGAGCCGGGTCGAGGGCGCCGCCGAGTCCTTCCTGGTAGCCGCAGGCGATCGATCGCGGGACCCCGCGCTCCCGCAACGTGTGTTCGTCGAGAAGCTGAACCGGAATGCCGAGATTCTCCGCTACCCGAACCGCGCGTTCGAAGAAGCGCATCTGGCCTGCATGCACTCCTGCAAAAATGTTGCCTGTTGCATTCCAGCCACAATCGATCCCGTCCGATGCAATGGTCGACTGAACATGATGGATCGCCCGCCTCAGCACATCGGTCACCATCTGCGCGCGTTCGGTTCCAAGATGAAGTTGGAGCGTTGGCAGATTTTTGCCGATTTCCGCACCGAGTTGGCCGCAGTTGCGACCACTCGCTCCGGCACCGACCACGTCGCGTTCGAGCAGAGCTACCGAGAGCCCGTCTTTGCGCAGTGCAAGCGCGGTGGAGAGCCCGGTGAGACCGCCACCCACGATGGCGACGTCTACGGAAATGTCGTGCTGCAGCGTTGGGATCGCGCTGTGCACCGGGTCCATCCAGAAGCTGATCGGCGAGAAAGACGGCATCGTGGGCTGCGTCAGCGCACCGGCGCTCGTGCGGTCACGTCGTTCTCGCGTCGGATCAGGTAGAGAAGCGGACCCGCCACACCGACGACCAGCATCACGAAAAGGTATGGAACGAAAGAGAACGATCGCTGCCGCGCGTCTTCCATCATCCAGACGAGGATGATGCCGAGCGCGATCGAGAGATCGACGAACAGCAGGAATGTCACCGCGTCGGTCGCGACTCGCTGATAGAAACCTGTGAATCCGTGAACAAGAACCACGTAGCCAGTCAGCGCGAGGAACGCCAACAGGACGGGCCAAAGAATTGCCTGGCGAGTGCTCATGGGTCTACTCCGACTCAGATCGCTGGACTTCGGTAAGCATGAACTCGCAGGCGCAGGCGCTCAAGGTCCACTCGCGCGATCGTGCCCCGGACCACTCCGCAATCGGGCGGGTCGGAACGGTCGACAACGCGAGCGACCGCACGGTCGACCGCGTTTGACTTTTCCTCGAGCGGCAACGCCTTATCCGGACGCAAATGCTGATCAAGACGGAAGGCGACGGGCCCATGTATCAGCGGCTCTATCTCGGGCTTCGCCGTGCGATCGAGACCGGCGCGTTGGGAGCCGGCACGCGACTCCCCTCGACCCGGGCTTTGGCCGCTGAGCAGGGATTGTCGCGCAACACGGTGGTGCTCGCCTTTGAGCAACTGCGAGCCGAAGGGTACGTGTCCGGGCGTCACGGCTCGGGAACTTTCGTTGCCGCGACTCTCCCTGACGAAGCGACGACGGTGGCTCGCCACGGCCAGGCTCACCACACCCGGGACCAGACGCCGACAGCTCCGGGACCGGTCCGACTGTCGAAGTACGGCCGGCGACTGGCTGCGCTGGGAACGGCATGGGGGCCGGCTCGGCCGAAACTTCGCTTCGATTTTCGTTACGGCCGTCCTTCGGCAACCGATGTGCCGATCGCTGCCTGGATTCGCGCTTGGAGCACGCGAGCGCGTCGCGCGTCCATCCGGACCCTCGACTACGGCGACGCCGCCGGCTCCCTCGAATTGCGCACCGAGCTCACGAAGTACCTGCGGCGAGCCCGCGGCGTCACCTGCACTCCGGAGCGAGTCGTCATCGTTACGGGCACGCAGCAGGCCATCGTGCTGACGGCTGCGACACTGGTCGACCCCGGCGACCGAGTGGTTCTCGAATCTCCTCACTATCCCGCCGCGAGAAGGGCGATGGAGGCCGCTGCGGCGGAGATTGCCATCGTGCCCGTCGATGAGGAAGGGATACGAACCGATCTGCTCGACGAGTTGGGTGCCGGAGCTCGACTCGTTTGCGTCACGCCGTCCCATCAGTTTCCGACCGGCGTAGTTCTGGCCCATCGCCGTCGTCTCGAGTTGCTGGCTTGGGCGCATCGGAACTCCGCCTACGTGCTCGAGGACGATTACGCCAGCGAGTATCGCTACGCCGAGCGTCCGATCGAGGCCCTGCAGGGGATGGATCGCGAAGGAAACG
>JBHEPB010000173.1:0-3070 GCA_046260515.1 Binatia bacterium | reverse complement strand
CCCCACAACCGCGTCTTGAAGGGAGGGCGCCGGGGCGTTCGTGCGGGCGTCTCCGCAGCGAGCGAGGACAGCCCAAGCAGACGACACCGTCTTGGAGGTCGGGCGCGGGGGCGTTCGCGAGGTCGCCTCCGCAGCGAGCGCAGCCCAAGCAGACGACACCGTCTTGGAGGTCGGGCGCGGGGGCGTTCGTGAGGTCGCCTCCGCAGCGAGCGCAGCGAGCGAGGACAGCGGCCGAACGAATGCCCCCGCGCCCGACCGATCGCGACCCCCGAAACCCGTACCTGTCCCGGGTTTCCGGAAACCTGTACCTGTCCCGGGTTTTAGACTTCGCCGCGGTGGCGGACGATGTCGCCTTCGACCATGTAGATCACGTCTTCGGCGATGTTGGTGGCGTGGTCCGCGATCCTTTCGAGGTAGCGCGACACCGACAGGTAGTGCGTCATCACCGCGAACTCGTCCGGGTGGCGGCGCACCGCCTCCTCCACGCGCAGGAAGGTGCTGCGGTGCATCTCGTCCGCCTCGTCGTCCATCGCGCAAACGCCGCGCGCACGGGCCGGATCCAGGTTGACCAGCGCGTCCAGCGCGCCCGACAGCATGCTGCGCACGTGCCGCGCCATGGCGCCCACATCCAGGGGCTTCTCGCTGGGCTCGGGAACCGAGGCCAGGAAGATCCCCCGCTCCGCGATGTTGACCGCCAGGTCGCCGATGCGCTCCAGGTCGCTGTTCAGGCGGATGCAGGCGACGATGAAGCGCAGGTCGTGGGCCACCGGCTGGTAGAGCGCCAGCAGCTTGAGGCACTCCTCCTCCACTTCCACTTCCACCGCGTCGATGTGGGAGTCGAAATCCACCACTTGCTGCCCGACCACTTCGTCGCGGTCCTGGATGGCCGCCACGCTGCGGACCACGGATTCCTCCACGTCGGCCGCCAGCGACAGGATCTGCTTTTTCAGCCTCTCGATCTCGTGGTCCAGGTGCTTGGGCATGTTCTCGACTTTCTCCTGAGTTCCCGTGCCGCCGCGCCCGCGGTCAGCCGAAGCGTCCCGAGATGTAGGCTTCCGTCGCCTTCAGGTGGGGACGGCTGAACATCTCGAAGGTCTCCCCATACTCCACCAGGCGTCCGAGGTACATGAAGGCCGTGAAATCGCTGGTGCGCGAGGCCTGCTGCATGTTGTGGGTGACGATCAGGATGGTGTACTCGCCGCGCAGCTCGGCCATGAGATCCTCGATGCGCCCGGTGGCGATGGGATCCAGGGCCGAGCAGGGCTCGTCCATGAGCAGCACTTCGGGGTCGGCGGCGATGGCGCGGGCGATGCACAGGCGCTGCTGCTGGCCGCCCGACAGCCCGAGGGCGCTGGCCGTCAACCGGTCCTTGGCCTCGTCCCACAGGGCCGCGCTGCGCAGACTCCTCTCGCAGACCTCGTCCAGCACGCGGCGGTCCCTCTCGCCGTCGATGCGCAGCGGATAGACGATGTTCTCGTAGATGCTCATGGGGAAGGGGTTGGGCTTCTGGAAGACCATGCCCATGCGCTTGCGCAACTCGATCACGTCCACCGCCGGGTCGTGGATGGACCGGCCGGCCAGCTTCATGTCGCCGCGGATGCGCACGCCTTCGACGAGGTCGTTCAGGCGGTTCACCGAGCGCAGCAGCGTGGACTTGCCGCAGCCCGAGGGGCCGATCAGCGCCGTCACCTTGCCCTTGGGGACGATCATCGAGACGTCGAAGAGGGCCTGGGTCTGGCCGTACCAGAGGCTGAAATCCTCGATCTCGACCGCAGCTTCCTCGTCGGCCAGGGTGCGGTGGATCTCGGTGGCGGCTTCGCTGCTTTCGGGAATCGACATCGGGGGGTCTCGGGTTTCTTCGTCGCTCATGGAGGCCTCAGAACTGGCTGGTCACGAAGCGGCGCCGCAGCCGCCCGCGCAGCCAGATCGCCGCCAGGTTGAGCGACGCAATGATGAAAATGAGGAGCAACGTGGTGGTGAACACCATGGGCTTGGCGGCTTCGCTGTTCTGGCTCTGGAAGCCGACATCGTAGATGTGGAAGCCGAGGTGCATGAAGCTGCGCTGCAGGTGGACGAAGGGCGCAACGCCGTCCACCGGCAGCTCGGGAGCGAGCTTGACGGCGCCCACCAGCATCAGCGGCGCCACTTCTCCGGCGCCGCGCGCGATCGCCAGGATCATGCCGGTGAGGATGCCCGGCATGGCCCTCGGCAGCACGATGCGGCGGATGGTCTGCCACTTGGACGCCCCGCAGGCGTAGGAGCCCTCGCGCATCGAGTTGGGCACGGCCGACAGCGCCTCCTCGGTGGCGACGATCACGACCGGCAGGGTGAGCAGGGCCAGGGTGAGGGAGGCCCACAGGATGCCGCCCGTGCCGAAGGTGGGCGTCGGCAGCTTGTCGGCGAAGAGCAGTTCGTCGAGGCTTGCGCCGACGATGTAGCAGAAAAAGCCGAGGCCGAAGACGCCGAAGACGATGCTCGGCACCCCGGCGAGGTTGTTGATCGCGATCCGCACGGCGCTGATCACGAGGCCGCCGCGGGCGTACTCGCGCAGGTAGAGCGCCGCCAGCACGCCGAAGGGGGTGACCATGAGCGACATCAGCAGGGTCATGGCCACGGTGCCGAAAATGGCAGGGAAGACGCCGCCCTCGCTGTTGGCCTCGCGCGGATCGTCCGAGAGGAACTCCCACCACCGCGACAGGTAGATCCCGACCTTGTCGGCCAGCCCGAGGCGGTTGGCCGGATAGGCCCTCACGATGGTGGACAGGGGCAGCTTCACGTCGCGGCCGTCGGCGGCGCGCAGCACGAGGACGTGACGGTCGTTCTCGGCATCGAGAGCCTGGATCTTCGCCCTCAGCGCAGCGAACTCGTCGGCCGTATCCTCTTCCACGCCGCGCGCGGCTTCGAGGGCGGCCTCGTGCTCGGGCGAGCCTCGGCCGAAGCGGCGTTCGGCCCCGCGCACGGCGAGGCGGGCTTCTTCCACGCGGCGGTTGACGCGGCCGATCTCGTGCACTTCGAGACGGCGCCTTTCGTTCCAGCGGTGGTTGATGGTGCCGATGCGCGAGTCGAAACC
>JBHEPB010000160.1:0-18076 GCA_046260515.1 Binatia bacterium | reverse complement strand
CATGCGAGCTTTCCAACAAAATAATATCGCCATGCCTGATGAGACGAGAGAGCTGATTTTCCCAGAGGGAGTTCCTGTCCACCTTACCGACCAACGAGCTGCAGCCGAGAAAACCGTGCAGCATCAGCACGGGGATGTCGTCGGGCTTTTCGTTCACGCGCTTTTCCTTGGGGACGTTGTCGGATGCAGGCAGGCCGCGGCTTGGGATGCGGTCGCCACCGACTGGGCAGCAGCGACGATTCCGCGGTGGGCGAGGACGCCGGCCTCGCGGTCGGTACGGACTTCGAGCACGGCGATTCCGGTGGCAGCGGCCTCGAGCGCGGCGGCAAGCGCCGCGTCGAGGCTCTCGCGCCGGTCCACCGAGGCGAAGAAGCCGCCGGTCACGGCCGCGAGGCGACCGAGGTCGGCGCCGTGGGGCGTGCCGAAGAAGCGCTCGAAGGTTTGTTTCCCGGCCGCGTCGGCGGCCATGGTGTCGTGCAGCGGAAGGTACGAGAAGATCCCGCCGCCGTCGTTGTTCACCACCACCACGAGAAGCGGGATGCGCTCGCGGGCGGCGAAGGCGAGCGCCGCCGCGTCGTGGAGGAAGCTGAGGTCGCCTACCACCAGCGCCGTCGGCGCCCGGCGCGTCGCTACGACGCCGAGGGAGGTGGACAGCAGGCCGTCGATGCCGCTGGCGCCGCGGTTGGCGAGCACGCGAAGTTCCTTGGCGCTGCCGCCGAGGAAGGCGTCGGCGTCGCGCACCGGCATGCTGTTGCCGACGACCAGGGTGGCGCCGCCCGGCAGGGCGCGGGCGACGGCCTCCAGCACGATGCCGTCGAAGAGGGTCGTCGCGGCGTGCAGGCCGTCGTCGAGAACTTCCCGGGAGCGCCGCGACAGGGAAAGCCAGCGCTCGCACCAGGCGTCGGCGTCGGTATTCGGACGGGCGCAGGCAGAGGCCAAGGCATCGCAGAACTTTGCGGGGTCGGCGCGCACGATGGCGGCGGCTCCGTGGACGGCATCCGGCCATGCGTCGGCCGCCGTCACCACGACGTGCTCGGCCAGCCAGGCCTCGTCCAGCCAGGTCTGCACGGATCGCGGCGCCGGGGTCAGACCGAAGCGGAGCACGGCATCGGGGAGTAGCTCACGCCTCAGCGCGTCGTCGCGCAGCAGGGGCTCCACGGCGTCCACCACGCGCGAGCGGTCGTGGCCGCCGAACCTCATCCCGCTCAGCGGATCGGCGAGGATGGGCCAACCGAGGGCCGCGGCCAGGCTGGCCAGCGCGGCGGCCGGCAGCTCGGTGCCCGCGGCGACGATCACGCCGCGTTTCGCGCCGCCGAGCCTCGCGGCCAGGGCGCGGATGTCTTCGTCAGCCACGCCGGCGAGGCCGGCCACCTGCGTGAAGGGCCGTCCTCCTTCGCGGGCCGCGATGTCCAGCGGCTGCGTCGAGGGGAAACTGTCGTCCACGAAGGGCTCGCGGATGGGCACGTTCAGATGGACGGGGCCGCCTTCGCCGGCGATGGCCGTTGCCACGGCGCGAGAGGCGAGGGAGCGAAGCACGCGGGCCGACTTCGTCGAGACGTCGAGCAGGGGCAGGTCGGCCGCCCAGCGCGCGTGGGAGCCGAAGATGCCCACCTGGTCGATGGTCTGGGGCGAGCCGCAGTCGCGCAGCTCCGGCGGTCGATCGGCCGTGAGCAGCAGCAGCGCGCCGCCACCGAGGGAGGATTCCACCACGGCCGGCAGCAGGTTGGCCACCGCGGTGCCCGACGTGCAGACAACCGCCACCGGTTCGCGCGTGGCGCGTGCGATGCCGAGGGCGAAGAAGCCCATGCTCCTCTCGTCGGTGAGAACGTAGCTGGTCAGTTCACTGCGCTCGGCCACCGCCAGCGCCAGCGGTGTCGAGCGCGACCCCGGCGCCACGCAGGCAACGCGGACGCCGCCGCGCAGCAGCTCATCGACGAGAAGGCGCGCACGGAAGAGGGCGGGGCTGGTGTTCATCGCGGGTTGGAGGGCCCTTCAGGCCGCGCGCTCGTCCTTGCCGCGCTCGAAGTAGGGAAGGATGCTGCTCATCTTGCGCTCGGTCTCGTCGAACTCACGCTCGGGCGAGGAACCCTCGACGATGCCGGCTCCCGCCCACACGTGGGCCGAGCGGCCGTCGAGAAGGGCCGCGCGCAGGGCGACGGCCAGTTCGCCGTCGCCCGAGCCTGCCACCCAGCCGACGCCGCCGCCGTACCAGCCGCGGTCGGGCTCCTCGGCGGCCAGCTGGCGGAAGGCTTCCTCTCGCGGCGAGCCGCACACGGCCGGCGTGGGATGAAGGCGGGCCGCGAGTTCGAACAGGCCGCAGCGCCCGGGCTCCGCGAGCCGGGCGCGCACGGGAGTGTGGAGGTGGTGAGCTTCCGGAAGCCTCAGCACCGAGGCTTCTTCGGGCGCCGTCACTTCCAGGGAAACGGGAGCCAGCGCGCCGCGAATGGCGTCGGCGACGATGCGGTGTTCGCGTTTCTCTTTCGTCGATGCGGCCAGCTCGCGCGCCAGCGTCTCGTCATGGGTCTTCGAGAGGCCGCGCGGTGCGCTGCCGGCCAGGGCGTCGGCCTCGACTTCGTCGCCGCAGCGGCGCAGCAGCCGCTCGGGGCTGGAGCCGACGAAGGTGCGGCCGCTCCAGCGCACGAGGAAGGTGAAGCAGGAAGGCCGCGACGCGGCCAACTCGCGCAGCAGCGGAGCGACGTCGGGCGAGGACTCCGCGACGGCGGTGCGGCGACGTGCAAGAACGATCTTCTCGAGGCGGCCCGTGCGAATGGCCTCGACGGCGGCTTCGACTCTGAGGCGCCAGGCGCCCTCGCCCTCGCCTTGGGTGGGAAGGCCGGCGCGGCGTTCGCCGGCGATGGCCGAGGCCAGCAGCTCGTGCGGAGTGCGGCCGCGGGCGCCGGCGTGGGTGACGACGACGCGGCGGACGCCGCCGCGACGCATCCACAGCACGCGCGGGACGAAGAAGCGCAGGGCAGGGAAGCCTTCCCAGGGAGGCAGGGGCGCAGCGTCGTCGAAGGCGAAGCCGCCGACCGCAAGCGGGAAGGACGCATCGACGTCGTCGATGGAAGCAGCGAGCGTCTGCAGGGCCGCCGTCGCCTCGCGGAACCGGTCCGCTCCGGCGGCTTCGATGCCGGCGACGGCGCCGAGGGCGGCGATCTCGATGTCGCGATCGTCGCTGCGCCAGTAGAAGGCCGGCTCTCCCGGCGCCAGCGCAATGGCGTCCAGGGGATCGGCGATCCCTTCCTCGGCAAGGGGCACGCGGCGAAGTCGTGGGGCCCCGCCGCTCACGGCAGGCTCCTCACGCCGGTCACGATCTGCACGGCTCCCAGCATCGCGCTTTCGTGGCGCACGTCGGCAAACCCCGCCCTTTCGAGCTTGGACTTCAGCTTGGGCCAGGGCGGCAGGTAGGCCGCCGATTCGGGCAGGTAGGAGTAGGCGTCGCGATCGGCCAGGGCGCGTCCCACCATGGGCACGACGCGGTCGAAGTAGAGGGAATGGCCGAAGCGCACCATGGCGCTCGAGGGCCGGTCCACTTCCAGGATGCCCACGCGGCCGCCGGGCCTCAGCACGCGAGCCATCTCGCGAAAGGCCGGCCTCAGCTTGGCGAAGTTTCGCAGCGCGAAGCCGCACACCAGGGCGTCGAAGCTGCCGTCGGCGAAAGGCAGGCTCAGTGCGTCGCTGCGCACCAGCACGCCGCCGAGGCCCCGCTCTCCCGCCCTTTCCAGCATGCGCGCCGCATAGTCGGTGGCGATCACCTCGGCGCCGCGCTCGCGGCACATCTCGGCGAAGTCGCCGGTGCCGCAGGCCACGTCGAGGAGCTTTTCGCCGGCCTGGAGGCGGATGCGATCCAGGGTGAGACGGCGCCAGCGCTGGTCCATGCCGAAGGTCAGCAGGCGGTTCATGCGGTCGTAGTGGGGCGCGATGCGGTCGAACATCTGCTCGACGACGACGGCCTTTTCGGAAGCGGAGGGAAGCGTCATCGCCAGCTCACCTTGAGTTTCGTCCGCGAGGCGACCTTCAGCGCGAAGGACAGCGTGGTGGCGTCGCCCTTCTTCTTGAGGCGCCGGAGGGCCTGGTTGACCAGCACGCGCTGGAAGTGGTGGGCGACCACGGCGGTCACCAGCGGCAGCAGTTCGCGGAAAGCGCGCGCCACCTCCTCGCCGTTCTCTTCTTCCTTGCTGCGAGCGCCGTGCTTCTTGCGCACGTGGTCGTCGAAGAGGTCGATGGCCGAGTCGCAGGTCTTGCGGATGGCGCGGTCGTGGCGAACGGCCAGGGCCAGCAGGCGGGTCAGAGGGAAGCCGAAGGCGAGCAGGCGGATGGCGCCGCGCGCGGCGGCGAGGTCACTCTCGGTGTAGCGGCGCTTGCCGTCGGGCGTCTCCTGCCCCTCGGCCAAGCCGGCTTCCTCGGCGGAACGGATGAGGGCGGCCGGCACCCCGAGGGCCTTGGCCAGATCGTCACCGGAGTAGGCGGCGCCGTCGGTTTCCTCTTCCAGGGCGGCCAGCAGGGCTGTGTCGCCGCCCTCCGCGCCGCCGCTGTCACGCTCCAGGAGGAGTCGAATCGCCTTTAAAGACAGGCCCTTGGAGGCCATCGAGCGGATGAGGCGGAGGCGGTCGAGGTGTTCCTCGGTGTAGACGGCCTTGCGGCCGGAACGCCCCGGAAGGGGGAGGAGTCCGCCGGTCTGGTAGAAACGGATGGTGTCCACGGACACCCCGGCGGCCGCGGCAAGATCGGCAACCTCGTACTCCATGAGCGCGGACTCTTAGAGTAATCGCTCGAAAGGTCAACGAATCGCCTGCAGGGGCGGGCCTGGGCGGGTCCCCCCGGCGGCGTCGGGAACCCCCGCCCGTGGCCTCGCCGCAGCCCCGCGGATAGGTTCCCCGGATTACGTTTCGGGCCGCATCGGCCCCTGCCTGACGGAGGAACTCAAAATGGCCGATACCACCCAGAAGACCGGCAGCGAAGAAGAATCCCGGCGAGTCGCGGAGGAATCCCGCGAGCAGGAGTGGGCCGGCCGCGCCTTCATCCGCGAGCTCTACCTCGGCCAGCTGCCGCTGGACATCGTCCATCCCTTTCCCGTCTCCGCCGAGCGTAACCCGGAGTACGACGCCTGGCACGCCAAACTGGAAACCTTCCTGCGCGACGTCGTCGATTCGGCTGAGATCGACCGCAGCGGCGAGTATCCCGACCACGTGCTCGACGGCCTGCGCGAGCTCGGGGCCTTCGGCATCAAGATCCCCAAGAAGTACGGCGGCCTCGGCTTCTCGGTCACCGAGTACTGCAACGCCATGGAACTGCTCGGCAGCTACGACGGCAACCTCGTGGCCCTGCTGTCGGCGCACCAGTCGATCGGCGTTCCCCAGCCGCTGAAGGACTTCGGCACCGAGGAACAGAAGCAGAAGTTCCTCACGCGCTGCGCCAAGGGCGCCATCTCCGCCTTCGCGCTCACCGAACCCAACGTCGGCTCGGACCCGTCCTCGCTGGCCACCACCTGCGAGCAGGACGGCGACTTCTGGATCCTCAACGGCGAAAAGCTCTGGTGCACCAACGGCACCATCGCCGAATTGCTCGTGGTGATGGCGCGCAACCCCACGACCAAGAAGATCAGCGCCTTCGTCGTCGAGTGCGACACGCCGGGCGTCAAGATCGAGCACCGCAGCCGCTTCATGGGGCTGAGGGCGCTGGCCAACGGCGTTATTTCGTTTACCGACGTGCGGGTGCCCAAGGAGAACCTCATCGGTGGCGAGGGCAGCGGCCTGCGCATCGCGCTCACCACCCTCAACACCGGCCGCCTTTCGCTGCCGGCGGCCTGCACCGGGGCTTCCAAGCGTTGTCTCGAGATCGTCAAGGGATGGTCGGCCGCGCGCGCCCAGTGGGGCCTGCCGATCTGGAAGCACGAAGCCATCTCCAACAAGATCGCCGAGATCGCCGCCACCACCTTCGCGATGGAATCGATCTCGAAGATCACCGCCAACATGGCCGAGCGCGGCGGCTACGACATCCGCCTGGAGGCCGCTGCCGCCAAGGAATGGAACAGCGTCCAGAACTGGAAGATGATCGACACCACGCTGCAGATCCGCGGCGGCCGCGGCTACGAGAACGAAACTTCGCTGCGCGAGCGCGGCGAGACCGCCATCCCCGTCGAACGCATGATGCGCGACAGCCGCATCAACCTCATCTTCGAGGGATCGAGCGAGGTGATGCACCTGTTCATGGCCCGCGAGGCCGTCGACAAGCATCTCCAGGTGGCCGGCGCGATGATCGACCCGAAGGCGACCATGTCCACCAAGATGTCCGCGCTGCCGGGCATCGCCTCCTTCTACGCCGGCTGGTACCCGCCGCTTTGGCTGAAGGGGCTGCAGACGCCCTTCCAGTACGGCGAGTGGGGCGAACTGGCCGGCCACATCCGTTTCGTGGACCGCGCGGCGCGCAAGCTGGCGCGCTCGAGCTTCCACGCCATGGCCCTGTACCAGGCGAAGATGGAGAAGAAGCAGGCCTTCCTCTTCCGCACGGTGGACGTGGTGATGGAACTGTTCGCCATGTCGGTCACCTGCTCGCGCGCGCGGCAGATGAAGGAGAGCGGGCATCCGAAGGCTGCCGAGGCCATGCAGCTGGCGGACCTCTTCTGCGACCAGTCGCGGCGCCGCGTGAACGCGTCCTTCCGGGCCCTGTGGAGGAACGACGACTCTGCTGCCGGCAAGGTCACCGCCCGCGTCATGCAGGGCGACTACGACTGGCTGGCCCAGGAAGGAGTCGTGGACCTGGGGCTGCCGGCGGACGCTTACGTTCCGCAGATGTTCCGGCGGCCGTAGCAGGCTGCGGCTGCTCCGGCGGAGGCCTCGCCCTTCAGTCGTCGAGGGGATTGACGACGCGCAGACCGGGGAAGCGACGGAAGTCGGAGTCGTTGCTGAAGACCGTGCCTCCGTGGGCGATGGCCGTCGCGGCGATTTGCGCATCGGTGACCAGCTTGCCGGCGGTCCCGGCCGCCCGCAGGAGATCGAGAACCGTGCCGAAGAAGCCGGGGCCGCCGTCGAGTTCGACGACGTGAGGCCGTGCGAGCCAGGACGCTGCAGACTCGGAGACTTCGGCCAAGGTCACCGGAGACCGGTAGATCCGGGGGCTGGTCGCGATGCGGGCGAAACCAAAGAGCACCACACCCGCGATGCCGACGGGCTCGCTGCCGTTGAGGCAGTCCTCCCACCATGCGGCGGCCGCGCGGTGCTGCGCTGCGGAAGCGTCGTAAGCGTAAAGCAGCAGGTTGAGGTCCGGAACGATCACGAGCGGCCCGACAACTCGACCGCGAGTACGAACAACGCCTCCCCGACCTCGTCGCCTCCGGAAGTTTCGACCCGGGTGTCTGGCGAGCCGCGGGGCCGACATTCTTCGTCGCCGTCCTGGCCGCCCTGGCCGCGAGCTTGAAGGGATTCGACCGCCGACGACTTCTGGCCCTCGCCGAACAACTGCATCCGGGAAGTTCGAGTACGGAAGCTCTTGCGCTTTGGCTCCAGCGCAGCCCGCTGCGGCCGTCGCGCTTTGCTCCGATGCTTCGGCAACGAAGTCGTCATGCGGCCTGACCCTGCGGCCAGGCGCGAGTACGTTGCCGCGTTCCGCGCGATCGTGACGCGCATCGCTTCGACTCTCGGCGGAACCGGGCGCCGGCTTCCGGCGGTTCGAATGTACGGCGCCGGCGGGGCGGCCATGCACTTCTACACCGGAGAGCTCGTCTCGGAGGATGTCGACGCTGCCGTCCTCGAGGTCCAACTGCTCTCGCCGGTGGATCTTGCGGTCAGCAAGATCAGCCGGCTTTCGGATCAGGATCGCGGCGACATCGTGGCGTTGGTAAGGCGCGGGCTGGTGGACGCCAAGGCGGTTCGGCAGTGGGCGGAGCAAGCGCTGGGCGGATTCGTCGGAAACCTTGGACGCGTCAGGAACTCCATCGACATCGTCGTGCGCATTCTCGACGACACCGCGCGGGTCACCGAGAAGTAGCGCGTGAAAGCGGCGTGGGATCGATTCCGCGGCGCACAGATGTGTCCGCAGTCACGTCGAAAGTGGACAAGGATCGCTCTGGAACCTTGAAGTGCCCCGTGCCGGGGTGGCAACTATCGTTGCGACGCCGCCAGGGGAGCCGGGCAGGGCGCCCGAAGTTTACAGATTGGGGGCCGCCTTCGCGCCGATCCACTTCCTGCCAGTCTTGCCCGGGACTGGCGTGAAGGGCGGACGTCCCGTACAAAGAACGCCTCGGATCCGTTGGATCTCGAGGGACACCGTCCGGTCTCGGGGTGCCGTCCGAGACCGAGGGAGGAGCGCGAAATGCGGACGACGACTTGGCTTCTTGACCTCCGTTCACTCGTGCTCGCCGTGGCGGCAGGGCTGCTGCTGCCGGCTGGTGTGTCGAGTGCCAGCGAAATCGCCAGTTGCCGCCTCTCCATCGCGAAGGCGATCGCCCGTCACCAATCGGCGTACCAGACGAGTATCGACCTCTGCCTCGAGGGCGAGTACGAAGACTGCGCTAGCGACAGCCCCTTTCTGGATAGGGCGAACACGGCCCTCCTCAACGCCGTCACAGGCGAGCGTTCGAAGTGCCTCCGCGCCCTGGAGTCCGGAGCATCCATGCTGGACCTGGCGCCGGCGACGTGTGCCGGCCGGCTCTGGTACGACAAGCGCAACTGGCGGTACCCGTGGTCGAGCTCCGAAGTCGCGTGCAATTCCGCCATCAGCGATCTCGAAGGACTGCACGGGTGCCTGCTATGCCAAAGCCGTGGTCTCGGCGACCGCGTGCCGTACGACCTGGACTTCCCGATCTTTGCGACGGCTTCCGTGAACGACCGGCGCTGCATCCGAAGCGCCATCACCGCCGCCACCCGCGCCTACAGAGCGGGCCTGCAAGCCGCGACCCGCTGCGCGAAACAGTCCGGGGAGCCCCCGTGGAACTGCCCGCTCGACCCGTCGCCGGACGGCAAGTTCGGCCGGAACCTTGTCAAACTCGACCTTGGAGTCGGGCGTTGCATCGGGGATTCCGGGGTTCCAGGAGAGATCGGCCAAGCAGTCAAGGAAATGTGCAACTCCGTGGTGACGTCCTCGGCTGAGCTTTCGGGATGCCTTCGCCGCGCGACCACCTGCCGGACCTGCCTCGCGATCAACCTGTCCCTCCAACGGTCGGACGACTGCGCCGCGATGTCGGGTGACCCCGACTGCATCTTCAACCCCGTGAAGCCGATCGTTGGCAGCTTCGTCGTCACGAACCGCGACGACGACTCCATTTCCTTCTTCACGATGGACGGGCAACCGCTGTTGGGAAGTCTCGAAACTTCCACCTTTGCGACGGGGCCGGCTCCAATTGGAGCGGTGATCAGCGAGAAGACCAACACCGTTGCTGTCCTCAACAGCGGTGACGACTCCGTAACTCTTCTCGGGGCGGGTACGGGTGCACCCAGGAACGGCAGCCTTCAAGCATCGACTGTGGTTGTCGGCTCGGACCCGTTGGCGATGGGGGTGAACCCGGGGCTCGATGTCCTCTACGTCGTGAACTCCGCCGACGGCACCGTCACGTTTCTCGATGCAAGCGACGGATCGTACGCGTTCGGGACGCTGGCGTCGTCTACCTTCCCGGTCGGGAACGAACCCTCGGGTGTGGTCACGAACGCCGCCGGCGAGATCCTCTACGTGATCAACACGGGGGACGGGACCGTCGCCTTCCTCGATGCGGCCACGGGTGCCCCGTGGTTCGGCACACTCCCGATGTCGACATTCGCCGTCGGGACCGCGCCTCGAGCCATCGCAGTGCTCCCTCCTCTGAACTACGGAAGCTTCCGCGGCGAGGCGCTCGCGGTGGCCGATGCGGCTGACGGCATGGTGAGAACCTTCGACGCTGCCACTGGACTTCCCGTAGCCAGGCTCGGTGGTTCCACCGAGATCTTCCTTGGTCCGGGGCTCGGGAACACCATGGTCGCCGACGAAAGCCGCGCCCTTTTCGCGGTGTCCGATACGTTGCCTGGGGTACTGACATGGAGCGCGGAGGTCGGCGTCCAGGCGATCGAGACCGACGGGATTCCCACCGGCGTGGCACTCGGCGCGCTGGAATCTCAGGTCGGCGTCGTCGATCCGGAGGCGGGCATTAGCCGCCGTCCGCTTCTCGTCTCGTTCGCGGACAGCGACGAAGCCGTTCTCACCAGGACCAGTGGCATCACCAACGCGGGTCGGTCGGCGTGCGAGCTCTCCTCGGTGGACAGCTTCGGGTACGATAGCTGGATCTACGATGCTCCGAACAATCAGTACATCGGCTTGGCGATCGCCTCCGGCTATCCCACCACCATCGGATTCTTCGACGCGGCAACCCTGTCCCTTGTACGGGAGATCGCGGCACCACCCGAGACCTATGAGGTCGGCTATCTTGCGACGAGCGACACCCTGCTCACCCGTTCGGACTCCCGGGGCATCACGTTTCTCGACCCCGCGACCGGCCAGGGCCGGTTCGGAAGTATCGAAACGTCCACCCGCCAATGCGGGTGCGTGCGGTCCTACAGCATGGCTGTGAGCGAGTCCGCCAATCGCATCTACATCAATTGCCTCGAGCATGTCGCCTATCTCGATGCGACAACTGGAGTCTGCCTGGGAGGGTCGCCCGCCACGACGGGCGCCCCGTCGAACATCTCGACCTTGACGGTCGATGACGCCAGCGGCGTCGTTCTGGCATCCTCCGGGCAAGGGATCTTCCGCCTCGATCCATTTTTTCCGCAGTACGACGGCGGCACGTTCCAGGACTCTGTACTCAGCGGCTCCGCGGCCAAGAGCTGGTACGGGCTGCTGCGAACCGACGGCAACGGAAACGTTTACGGGGGAGGGTACTTCTACATCAACAGCTCCACCAGAATCGACGCGTTTGAGATCGCTACAGGGACCCAGGTTGGGCAGACGACGATACCGTCGGCGATCTGGGCACTCGACGTGGATGCGGAGTTTGGCAACGCGCGAGGAGCGTTCGGATACCTCGGCGTCACGGGGATAGGGTACTTCCGTCTTCCGGACCTGACGCCCCTCAACGGCGACCTCGACTCCTCCTTCTTGAAGAGCCCGTACTCTGTGGGCCGATGGACGAGTACCCTTCTGACTGGTCTGGCCCGTGGAACAACGGACGCCGTCGTCATGGGCCGTTCCCGGGCAGCACGCCTCCGGCGCGACACGGCGGCGTTCGTCGTGGACCAGACGAGCATCGATGGTATCACAGTGTCGACCGGCCGATTCCCGTCTGCCGTTGCGACCATGCCTCCCCACACTCTGTACTGAAGCCAGCGGCTTCCGGGCGCCGCGCCCTAACGACATTTCAGCGCAGCGGAGGATCCCTCACAGGCCGGCGACGACTCTCCGTCGGCATTCCAGTCCCAGGGCCCCGCATTCCTCCGCAGCGCCGAGGACCAGCGTGGTACGCACCGCGGCGCGTCCGGCAGGGGCACCGAAGCGGCGCTCCTGCCCTTCAGCATCACGCGTAGGAGGCCGTCCTCCTTGCTGCTGCGGTCCTTGACGACGGCCCGCGTGGACCCGGAAATCGCGCCGGTCTTGTCGGACCACACCATGCCGTGCCGGCAGCCGAGGAGTACCCGTTCACCCGCAGCTACTAAAGATTCCGGAACTCTTCCTCGCTCAGACCTGCCTGCTTCAGAATGCTCCGGAAGGTGCCGGAGGGAAGCGTTCCGGGGTGCATCGCGACGTACGTCTGCCGACCGTCCGCGTGGCGCAGCACCTTGTGACTCCCGGACTGCCGCACCTCAACGAATCCGGCGCGCAGGAGCCGCGCTAGCGTTTCACGCGCCGTGAACGGCATCCGGCACGTCGATCTGACCGAAGAACGCGGCGTTCTCAGCGGGAGGCGCTTCCCCGTGGGCGCGCTTCTCGGCGAGCCACGCCTCCGCGAGTTCCCGGGCGGCTTCTAGAGCACCCTCCACACCCTGGCCCTGCGTGGTGAGTCCGAGGGAAGGGATGTGCGCGTAGTAAAAGCCCTCGAAGCCACGTTCGGAAATCGCTTCCAGCAGGACCGAGTAACGCATTCGCGATTAGTACCACGGGATTGGGCGGTGAACCACGAGCCCGGCGATCTTTGGAGCGCAACGGCCACCCGCCCTCGGATTCCGGGGGACGCCTCGCAGCCCCGGTGCCCCCAACTCCAGCGGAGTTCGGCACCGCCTCCGGGCCGGACGCCGATTTAGCTTTCGTCCCAGCAGAGCAGCGAGCCAAGGCCAGGTCGCTCGCGACTTCGATCCACGGGGAGCTACCCGAACGGGTAGGAATTTGGAGAGGTCGCCCTCGACCCTCTTGCGTGCTGACATTTAAGTAAGTATGAATGTTCCTGCGCAGGGGCTGGGCGGCCCGGGGGGGACGGGCAGTTCCCTGCGCTCAAGGATTCCGGACCCTTCGGGGTTCGAACCAGGCTTTCGGCCCGAGCCCTCCCTCCCCCAGCAAGGGCCGAAAGGTGGTCCGCGGCGGTCAATGGTGACCGCCGCGGACCTCCCGAAAGCGGCGTTGACTCCAAGGGCAACACAGTGTACCAGTCCGTTGATGCAAGAGTCATCGACCCTGGGGGGCCTCCTGGATGATCTCAGCCTCGAGGCCCGCCGGCGCGGCCTGAGCGATGCGGGTTGGTGCCGCGCCGCCGGCGTCCGCAAGGAAACGCTGTCGCGTCTTCGCAAGCGCACGAACTGCGACTTCGCGACTCTGTCCTCCCTGGCCGCCGCCGTCGGCTCGAACCTTGGGTTGTTCCCGGCTGCGCCGATCGAGCTGGCCGAGGACGGACATTTCCCGGCAACGGTCGACCGCGGGTACGAACAACGCCTCGCCGACCTCGTCGCCTCCGGAAGCTTCGACCCTAGTGTCTGGCGCGCCGCGGGGCCGGCATTCTTCGTCGCCGGCCTGGCCGTCCTCGCCGCGAGCTTGCAGGGATTCGACCGCCGACGACTTCTGGCCCTCGCCGAACAACTGCATCCGGGAAGTTCGAGTACGGAAGCTCTTGCGCTTTGGCTCCAGCGCAGCCCGCTGCGGCCGTCGCGCTTTGCGCCGATGCTTCGGCAACGAAGTCGTCATGCGGCCTGACCCCGCAGCCAGGCGCGAGTACGTCGCCGCGTTCCGCGAGATCGTGACGCGCATCGCTGCGACTCTCGGCGGAGCCGGGCGCCGGCTTCCGGCGGTTCGAATGTACGTCGCCGGCGGGGCGGCCATGCACTTCTACACCGGAGAGCGCGTCTCGGAGGATGTCGACGCCACGTTTTCGAGCCGCCTGGTCCTTCCCGAGGATCTCGAGGTCGCCTATCGCGACGCGGACGGGGCCGGGCGCGTTCTCTACTTCGATCGTCAGTACAACGACTCGTTCACGCTTCTTCACGAGGAGGCGAACGACGATTCGTTGCCACTGGAAATCGAGGGGATCGACCCCGCCGTCCTCGAGGTTCGACTGCTCTCGCCGGTGGATCTTGCGGTCAGCAAGATCAGCCGGCTTTCGGATCAGGATCGCGGCGACATCGTGGCGTTGGCAAGGCGCGGGCTGGTGGACGCCAAGGCGGTTCGGCAGCGGGCGGAACAAGCGCTGGGCGGATTCGTCGGAGACCTCGGACGCGTCAGGAACTCCATCGCCATCGTCGTCCGCATTCTCGAGGACACCGCGCGCGCCACGGCGCCGGACTCCTCCTCCGGCACCTGACGAGGCCTCGGGCGCCGCGCCCTAACGACATTTCAGCGCAGCGGAGGACCCCTCACAGGCCGGCGACGGCTCTCCCTCGGCATTCCAGTCCAGGGCCCCGCATTCGTCGGCAGCGCCGAGTACCAGCGTGGTGCGCACCGCGGACGCGTCCGGCAGGGGCACCGAAGCGGAGCTCTTGCCCTTCAGCACCACGCGCAGGAGACCATCCTCCTTGCGGCTGCGGTCCTTGACGACGGCCCGCGTGAACCCGGAAATCGCGCCGGTCTTGTCGGACCACGACCATGCCGTGCCGGCGCTGTTGGTGCGCCAGGCGGCGCCGCCGGGGATCTGCACGTCGAGCACCTCGGGGCCGGTGCCCGAGTCGAGCACGAAGCGGATCCCCGATGCATCGGGATCGATGCCCATCCACGGCTTGGGAACCAGCACGTCGGCCCTCAGCTTGAGGGCGAAGGGCGAGGCCGCGGCCTTCAGGCGCGCGCCGGTGAGCACGATGCCGCTGGTGCAGACGGGAGGATTGACGCAGGCGCAGTCCTGGCAAACCAGGCCGCCGCCGCAGTCGCCGTCGCTCTCGCACTGCTCGCCGCCGCAAACGAGCGCGTCGCCGCAGACCGGGTCGGCCGGCGCGCAGGTGCAGCCCGCGCACGAGGTGCAGGGATCCGCGCAGACGGGCAGTCCCGGTTCGCCGCAGACCTCCCCGGGATCGATGTCGCCGTCGTCGCAGAAGGGAAGCTGGGCTTCGTAGGCGCCGAGATCGTAGCCGCCGCCCACGGGACGGGCCCCGCCCTCGAGGTCGTTGCCCGGTGCGTTCACGGCGGTTCCTGCGTCGATGGCAGGCGAGGTGGTCAGGAGGTGGAAGTCGGACGCGGGATTCACGAAGTGGTCTGAAGGCAGGGCCAGGAAGGAATTGGCGTCGTAGCCCTCGGCCTGCCAGGCGGCGAAGCTGATCACGGTGCTGTCACCGTCGATGCTCATGCGGCTCATCAGGGAGTTGTAGTCGGAGACGAAGCCGCTGCGACTGGCCGCGTCGATGGTGATCACTCCGCGGAAGGAGTGATGGTTGTAGAGGATGTTGTTGGTGACCGTGTTGCCGGTGGAGCCGTCGCGGATGTTGATGCACCAGCGCGCGTCCGTAGCGTTGATCACCGTGTTGTGGACGACCAGGTTGCCGGTGGAGCCGGTGGCACCGTCGATGCGGTAGAGGCTGATGCCGCTGGCGTGGTTGTCGTAGAGCAGGTTGTTGCGCACCACGCTGTCCACCACGCCGTCCATGTTGATGCCGGAGCCGCCGCCCACGCCGTTGCCGTGGATCACGTTGTTCTCCACCAGCGCGTCGGAGATGGTGCCGTCTCCTCCGGCCGACTCGTCGCCGTTCATGTGGATGCCGTTGGCGAAGTTGTCGTGAGAGTGGTTGCCGCGGAGCACCGGCCGGTCGCCGCTGTTCGACACGTAGATGCCATGCTCGAGGACGGAGCCGTAGGTCTCGTTGTCCTCGATCACCAGGTCGTCCACGAAGCCGGTGAAGATGCCCCAGCGCCCGTTGTCGCCGCAGGTGCAGTTGCGGATGGTGATGTGGTCGGCCACGGCGGCGCGGATGCCGGCCCGCGTGCGGTTGTTGACGGTGAAGCCGTCCAGCACCACCCAGGCCGCGTTCTCCACGTTGATCCCGTCGGGGGTGACGCCGTTGTTGGAGGTGATCTCGGCACTCGACCCCGTGGCTACGAAAATGATGGGGTCGGTGGAAGTTCCGGACTCGCGAAGGTCGAAGCCCGCGTAGCTGCCGTCGGCCACGTGGACCGTGTCACCCGCGGTCACCGTGTTGGCGGCCTTTTGCAGGGTGGCCCAGGCCGTGCCGGGCGTCAGGCCGTCGGCGGCATCGCTGCCTCCCGGGCCGACGTGGTAGTCGGCGGCCGCGGCGGGCGAGGCGAGCAGGACGAACAGGAAGGCGAGCTTGGCGCTTTGCATCGGAAGGGTCCCCCCGGGTCGGATCGGGGTCGAGTCTGACCCGACCCTTGTCGGGACAGCAAGAACAGGAACCGGCGATCGACAAGATTCCTTTCTCCGACAGCCCCGAGAGGCTAGGTTGGCACGCGCATGGCCGAGCCCCACGACGGACGACCGCTCTTCGAGCACTATCCGGGGCTTCGGCCCGGGCTTCCGCTCGTGCGCCTGGCCGAGCTGCCCACTCCCGTGCGCCGCCTCTCCAAGATCGAGGCCCGAACCTACGTGGCCGAACTGTGGCTGAAGGACGACGGTCCGAGCAGCCCCTTCTACGGCGGCAACAAGGTGAGGAAGCTCGAGCTGCTGCTCGCGGCGGCCCGCGCCGCCCAGGCCCGCACGGTGATGACCTTTGGCTACGCCGGCTCCAACCACGCGACGGCCACCGCCGTGCACGCTTCGCGGCTCGGGATGCGCAGTCTTTCCATGCTGCTGCCCCAGCTCAACGCGGCCTACCTTCGCAACAACCTGCTGGTGAGCGCGGCCGTCGGCGCCGAGGTCCGGGAGTACTCGTCGAAACTCGCGCTCTACCTCGGCAGCGCGTGGACCCTGTGGCAGCTCAAGCGCCGCGAGGGCAAATCGCCCTTCGTCGTCCCTCCCGGCGGGTCTTCCCCCCTCGGCACCGTCGGTTTCGTGAACGCCGCCTTCGAACTGGCTGATCAGATCGAGGAAGGGCTGCTGCCCTTGCCCAAACGCATCTACGTGGCGGCCGGAAGCCTCGGGACGGCGGTGGGCCTCGGCATCGGCCTGGCGGCGCTTCGCCTGGATTCGAAAATTGTGGCGGTGCGCGTCGTCGATTCGAAGTACGTCAGCGCTTCGAAAGCGAAGTCGCTCTGGACGAAGACGGTGGCCCTGTTGAAGAAGGCCGACCCCAGCTTCCCCGACGTGGGCCATGCCGTCGAGCGCCTCGAGATCCGCGACGAATTTTTCGGTGGCTGCTACGCGCGCCCCACGGCCGAGTCCACGGAGGCGCGCCGTCTGGCCTCGCGGCTGGAAGGGCTCGACCTCGACGTGACCTACACCTCGAAAGCCCTGGCCTGCGTGCTGGCCGACGCGCGCGAAGGCAAGACCAAGGGCGGCCCCGTCCTGTTCTGGAACACCTGCAACAGCAGCGACCTCACCGACCTTGCCGCCGAGGCCCAGCCGGTGGACCTGCCGAGGCGCCTGCAGCGCTACTTCGAGCTCGACGAAAGCTTCACGGAGACCTGAGCCCCGCCGCGGATCAGTTCTTGTGTTCGAAGTCCGCCGCCAGCGACACCGCGCTGTCGAGCGCAGCCTTGGTGAAGTGCAGCACCTGCTCGAAGGACTCGTCCGACAACTCGCGCGCTTCGTCGTTCCCCCGGAGCAGGTTCACGAAGAGGCGCTCGCGCTCGATCTGCAGGGGCAGGCGCCCCGCGCCCCAGTCCTCGAGGAACTTGGCGACGGCCGGATTGCTGGTGCGCGTGAGCTTGAGGATCGCCGGCAGAGGGTCGTTGCGGGCGACGATGGCCGCCAGTCTCAGCACAAGGTCGAAGGAGAGGGTCTGGGTGCCCGCTTCCACGGCTTCCAGGTAAGAGGTGTCGCGAAGCTCGAGGGCGCGGGCCAGGTCGGAGATCGTCAGCCCGGCCAGTTCGCGAAGCTCGCGCACGTAGTTGCCGGCCTCGCGGGCCAGCTTGCCGGGATGGGCGGGGCCGGAGAGCAGCGGTTTCAGGCCGAGGGGATCGCCGGTGACGTTGAGGAAGAACTGGATGGCGCTGCCGGCCGCGTCGCCGGTCATGGCGGCCAGCCCCGACAGCATCGTCAGTTCGCCGGAGGCGGCGGGATCGGGCTTCTTGCGGCGCGGCGCGCGCCGTCGCGACTTCGTCGTCGCCTTCTTCGTTTCGGCGGTGGCCATGGCGGGGCAGGGTTTCAGATTGCGCGCGGCCTTGCCAGCGCCGAGGACAGCAGGCGTCGCAAGGGGTTGCGGTGCTTGCGCCTGGCGTTGTCGAGGAGGTCGAGCAGGGCCGGCAGGGCCCGGCGGGCCACCTCGCGCCCGGACTCGATGGCCTCGGCCGTGCGCATCAACTCGAAAATGCCGATGTTCTCGGAGCGCGGTGACAGGAAGGCATCGGGCGGGCAGTCGCGAAGGCGCGCCGCCGCGATGTGGGACTGGACGACGGCGCTGCCCTTGGCGAGCACGTCGAGCATCCCGGGTTCGTCGCGAGGGGCGGCGGCCGGCGGCGGCAGGGCCGGCGCGTCGCCGTTCTCGGCGGGACCGAGTTCCTGGGCCTGGAGGGTGGACTCGGCGCTTCCCTCGGTGACGCCGCGAAGGCGCAGGATGCTGACCGCGATCACGAAGTCGGCTCCCATGCTGCGCGCGACGCTGACGGGAATGGGGTTGACGAGGCCGCCGTCCACCAGCACCCGGCCGTTGATGGT
>JBHEPB010000132.1:0-8201 GCA_046260515.1 Binatia bacterium | reverse complement strand
TCCTGCCCCTGCTCGAGGAACAGGGGGCCCGCAACCTGGCTGCCCGGGCGGCGCGCGACCTCGGGCGTCGCCTGCCCACCGTGGAGGAAGCTCTCGTGCAGGCGCTGGCTTCCCGCGACAACCTGACGATGGGCCTGGCGGCGGCCACCGTCGATGCCGGCCTGCTGGCTCGCGCCGTTCCCGATCTGGACGTGGAGGCCGCCGAGCGGATACTGTCCACCGGCGGCGCAGCCCCGGGATCGCCGGCCGTCGCGGCCGGCGGCTCCCCCGCTTCGTTGCCGTCCCCGGAGAACAGCATGCTGAGCCCCGTCGAGAAAATGCTTCACCTGAGGAACCTCGACCTCTTCGAGGAACTCACGACGCCCCAGCTTTCCGAGCTGTCTCGCGTCGTCACGGAGGTGAGAGTCGGCAACGGCGAGGCCATCGTCTCCGAAGGCGAGTACGACGACAGCATGTACTTCATCGTCGTCGGCAAGGTGCTGATCGTCCGCGGCGGCCAGAGCGTTGCCGAACTCGGGGTGGGGGACTTCTTCGGGGAGATGTCGGTCTTCGACGGAGAAAAGCGCTCGGCGACCGCCGTCGCCCTCGGCGAGGTGCGGCTCCTGCGCCTGGCCCGCAACGACCTCTTCGACGTGATGGAGGATCAGCCGGCCATCGGCATCGGTATCTGCCAGATCCTGGTCCGGCGCGTGCGCAACCTTCTCGACGAACGGAGCGCTTCGCTGCCGATCCGCAGCTGACGACGCAGCCTCCCGCCGGCCGGACGCGGCTCAGCGCAGGGCGATCTTGCCGGAATCCACCTCTTTCAGCAGGTCCTCGATGCGATCCTCGAGGTCGTCGATCTCGTCCTCGGTCAGCCCGAACTGGATGCGCCCCTTGCGGATGCGCACGCCCTCGTCGTCGTCGAGGTTGGGGCCGGGCTGTACGGGACGCAGTACGCCCGCTTCGTCGGCCGCCAGTTCCGCAATGACGCCGAGGCGCTCGATGGTGTTCTCGTCCACGCGCCGCAGGCGTTCGACGGTGTCGCGCCTCAGCCAGGGAACGCGGATGTCGTTCCAGTTGCGCACCAGGAAATTCCAGGGGAAGGGGCCGAAGGCGATGCCGTTGTCTACGGCGAACACGCGGGGGTCGGCGGCATCGCTCGAAAGGAGCACGTTGCCGCGGCGCCCGTCGCGGTGGTCGATCAGGTAGGCCAGCAGGTTGAAGTCGGCCATGTAGCGCGCGAAGGCCTCGTCCTCTCGCAGGCGCTTCTTGTCCTCCAGCTTCTCCGGGGCCGTCACGTCCTCCAGCCAGGTGGTCAGCACGCCGAGCACGCAGGTGGTGCCGGGCAGCGTCGGTTTCGCCTTCGGGTCGATGGGCGCGTAGCGCTCCAGGGGAATGCAGACGGGAAGGGAAGTTGGCACCAGGAAGTCGTTCTCGTCCACCAGCCAGCGCTGCACTTCGTAGCTGGCCAGTTCCTTGCGCGGGGAGTTGTTCCAGCCGTCGGCCGACTTGGCGGGCACCGACTTCCACTTCACCTTGAACTGCTTCCCATCGGAGTACTCGATCAGGAGCCGGTAGGCGCCGGTGACGCCGCCGCCGGCTCCCTTGACCTCGAGGATCACGAAGTCGCCGGAAGCGAAGCGACGCTCGAGTTCGCTCGGCGCCAGCGGCCAGTTGCGGGGAAGCTGTCCGGCGGCCGCGGCGGCGGCCACGGCGCTTCCGAGGGCGATCGCAAGGGCGAGGGCGGAGGTTGTCGGCGAAACGATGCCTGCGAGGAAGTGCTTCGGGTGGATGGACATCAAATTTCTCCTTCGGCGGCGGGGCTCACGGTGAGAAGCCGCGCAGCCAGGCGGCGGGTCAGCCGGGCGATGGCGTCGCCGCGATAGGGCGGGCTCGCGTCGGTGAAGACGGCGATGGCGAACTGCTTGCCACCGGTGCCGCGGACGATGCCGGCATCGGCGTAGATGGGGCCCCAGGTCCCGCTCTTGGCATACACCTCGCTGCCGGCCAGGTCCGCGGCACCGCCGGCGATGCGATGCGCCAGGTGGGGCTGCTCGCGAACGTCGCGGCGCATGCGCCGGCGCACCGTGGCCGAATCTTCCGGCGTCAAGGCGAGGTCGTTGGCGAGAAGGGCCAGCAGCCTGGCGGTACCGGCGGCCGTCATGGCCTGGCGGTTCGGGTACTGGGTGCCGGTGGCCGGGAGGCCGCCGCTCACGCTGCGGTCGCGCAGGAACTGCTGGTCGCGGCCGAAGAGGTCGCCGTTGCCGTCGTAGGTGGGGTTGACGGTGTGGAGGTCGTCGATGCCCATGGACTCGAGCCAGCGCTTCACGGCGAGGCGGCGCTCGCGAAAGTCCGCGTAGGCGGCCTCGTCCAGCTCCGGCCCGGGTTCGGTGCCGGTCAGCCGGGCGAAGACCTTGCGCGTGGCCTGGTTGCTGCTCTGGTGGATCATCGACGAGAGGTCGGCGTCGAGCGCGGCGTCGATGGTGAGGAGGCCGCGCTCCTGCCAGGCGTAGGCGGCCATCAGGTACACGAACTTCACCACGCTGGCCGGATACACGCTGTCCTGCCCCCGGACCTCGGCGAGGCGGGGGCCGCCTTGCGCCGTGACGTCGATCACGGCGATGCGGGGCGAGGAAGCGAGCAGCTTGGGGTCGCTGCGGCCGATCTCCGCGACGATACGGTCGAGGTCCCCCTGCAGTTCGGCCGACGGCCGGATGGTCGCCAGGTAAGCGCGGGCAACCGATGGGTCGGGTACGGTTGCCGAGGGAGCCGCGGCCGCAACGGCGCCGGCCCCGATCGGCCCCTCCGGGGTTGCGGCCCCCGCCGGGAAGGCGAGAAGCAGGACCCAGAGAATTCCCGGGATCGAGAGTCGGAAGAGGTCTCTCATCAGCCCGCGACTATACCCGAAGGTCGCCACCGCAGAGAACGGCCCGGGTAGTGCAGAGGCCTGCGCTGGTGCAGGGACTGCGGCCCGCGGGCGCTGCGGCCGGGCGGCGCTTCACAACCCGGCGTCCCGGCGGCGGCGGGCTTCTCAGGGCTGCGAATACGGGCTATCCCTTTCCGGGGTATCTGTCCGGGGTATCTGTCTGGACCCCTGCAGCCCCCATCGGCCAGGAGGCGGGCTCGTCGGGCCCTCGCACACGACGCACACGACGCAGAGCAGGAGCATGAAATGACGAACAAGGGCGCCCGCGGGGCCGCGATCCTGGTGATGGTCCTCGGCGGCCTGACGGCTGCGGCAACGCCCTGCCCGGCCATGAGGGGCCCCGAGGTCCCGGCTGCCCAGGCGGCCGCCCTGAAGCGCGATTTCGCCACCAGCGTGGCCAAGCTGAAGGGACCCTACTCGGAGAACTTCTGCGTCTGCCGCAAGACGGGCGACAAGAGACCCGTGAGGGACAAGTCGGGCCGCATCACCAGCCCCTGCGGCAGCGACGCGCTGTTCTGCGCGGCGTTCCGCGCGCCCTGGGCCGAGAACCTGGCGCGGGAGGGCGTGTGGATCGCCAACATCTTCTCCCGCGACCTGTGGCTCTGGGACAAAATCCCGGATCACCACGACCTCGTGCGCGGCTACATCCTCGAGAAGTACTTCGTCGAGACCAATCCCTCTCACAAGCTCGCCCAGCTGAAGGCCTTCGGCGGCCTGTCGGGGTCCGAGTACGAGGCCGTCGCGGCGCCGGCCATGTTCGAGCGCTACCTGGCCGAACCGGGCTTCGACGACAGCCGCCACTTTCCCCTGGCCTACGAACTGCAGCGGCGCTTCTTCGTGCGCGGCAACATGGGACAGATCGAGAAGGTGCGCAGCATGGCGGTGCGCATCCAGAAGGTGCAGCCCAACTTCAAACCCCTGCGCGACGGCATTCACAACCAGCTGTCGGCCGGGCTGGTGCCCAAGGTGGCGGCCTATCGCGACAGTCTCGCGGCCGGTCCCGTCCGCAAGCAGGTGGAGGAAGTGCTGGTGGAGCTCACCAAGCTCACCAGCCTCGACGAGGGGGCCCTGCGCGGCCAGCTCGCCGAACTCGGCGACGCCGCGCTGAAGGCCGAGTTCACGGCCCTGCTGCCGGCGGCCGCAGCCGAGCCGGTGGCGGCGGTCGCGGCCCTCGGCAACTTCATGCTCCAGGCCCGTCGCGCGGTGGCCGCACGCAAGGGGTCGCCGGCCGATACGCGGCGCCTGATCGACCTCGGTATCACGGCGGGGGCAGTGATGCAGAGGCGAGGCGGCGACCTTCTCGAGGGCGGCACTCTCACGGTGCGCCAGCATCTCGAACTTCTCGCGGCGCTCACCGATGCGGCGTACGGTGCGGGCCTCCTCGTCGTGCGCGAACACGAAGAGGCGCGGCGCACCGTCGCGGGCCTGCTGAAGGACGATGCCCCGAGCCGCGGCAATTTCGCCCGCGAGCTGAAGCAGGCCGGCCGCATCGTGGAATGGGCCTATGCCAACGCGCTGCTGCCCTATGCCCCGGTCTGGCCCCAGTGGACCCTGCTGATGCCCCAGGTGACCACGATCGGCGACGACATCCTGCGCGGATCGCCGCTGCTGATCTTCGCCCAGGTCTATTCCCGCCTGGACGACTTCGCGGCCGGCAGCGGCGGCAAGCAGCACGACTTCTTCGGCGCCACGCTGTCCACGGACGTTCGCGTGCTGAACCCCGGTCTCGCGGCCGGCAAGCTGAAGGTGAACCCGAAGGACGGCGCCTACTCCCGCGACGACATTATCGCCCTGCCCGAGACTCCCGCCGAGCTGCAGCCCGCCGCGGGCATCCTCACGCAGGGCGAAGGCAACGTGCTGTCGCATGTGCAATTGCTGGCCCGCGCCCTCGGCATTCCCAACGTGGTGCTCGGTCCCTCGGCCTACGCCAAGGTGAGGGCCCACGACGGGGACAAGGTTCTCTTCGTGGCCACTCCCGGCGGCCGCGCCGTGCTGAAGAAGGTGGAACAGGCCAGCGCCGCCGAGAACGCTGCGTGGGCCGAGTACACGGCCAACGACCGTCGCCGCGGCGCCGGCGGCTTCGGCGCCGGGTCGCCCAAGCTGCACATCGATACCGCCAAAATCGACCTGAAGAGCCGCCTCCCCATCGATCTCGCCGAGATCCGCCGCAGCGACTCGGGGCGCATCTGCGGACCCAAGGGAGCCTTTCTCGGCGAGCTCAAGCATCTGTTTCCCGACAAGGTGGCGCGCGGCCTCGTCGTTCCTTTTGGAGCGTTCAAAGAGCACTACGACAGAGCGATGGTGGTCCTGCCCGAAGGGCTGAACGGCTCCGGCATGGCCAGGCCGGGCGAACCGCTTTCGGCCTTCGTCGAGAGGACCTACGCCGAGTTTTTCGACAGGCTGATCCCGGCCGGGAAGGAAGCCGCGGAACTGTCCGCGTGGATCTCTCCCCGCCTCGAGATCATGCGCCGTTCCATCCAGGAGACACCGCTGTCGGTGGAACTCACCGCCGCGATCCGCGAGCGGCTGGACAAGCTCGGCCTCCTGCGTGGCGCCGACAAGACCCAGACCTACGGCTGCTTTGTGCGCAGCGACACCAACGTGGAAGATCTCGACTCCTTCAACGGCGCCGGGCTCAACCTCACCCTCTTCAACATGGGCTCCCTCGCCGACATCTACACCGGGCTCAAGAAAGTGTGGTCCTCGCCCTTCGAACTTCGCTCCTTCTCGTGGAGGCAGACCCTCATCGACCAGCCGCTGTGGGTGCTGCCCTCGGTGGTGATCCTCGAGTCGATTCCCTCCGACAAGTCGGGCGTGTTGGTGACCTGCGACATCGAGACCGGCGAGAAGGGCAAGATGGTAGTGGCCACCTCCGAAGGCGTGGGCGGGGCTGTCGACGGCACTTCGGCCGAGACCCTGCTCTGGTCGCCCGCGGGAACCCGCGTCCTCACCCTCTACAAGTCGCCGTGGAAGAACGCATTAACCACCGGCGGCGGCAGCGGCAACGTGCCTTCGAGCGGAAAGGACGAGGTGCTCTCGCCCGCGGAGGTCGAGGAGCTGGTGGCAGCCGGCAATGCGGTCGAGGCCAGGCTCGAGCCGGCCCTCGACGCGATGGGGAACCCGCGCCCCTGGGACATCGAGTTCGGTTTCGCGGCCGGCAAGCTGTGGCTCTTCCAGTCCCGCCCCTTCATCGGCAACGAGAGCGTCCCCAACGTGCCCGCCCTGGCCGCCCTCGACGGCGGCGCCGCTGTCGCTGCCCAGGACAGGCTGTCCCTCAAGGAGATGCTGCGATGAATCCGTTTCTTCGCCTGCTGACCGCAACCTGCTCCGTGCTCGTTCTGCTCGCGACCGCCATCGACGCCCAGGCGGCACTCGAAGCCGGCGACACCAAATGGGATGGCAGCGAACCTGCTCCGGGCGTGTACTTCCACTGGTACGAGCCGTCCTTCTACGCGGGCTTCGCCCCGCGCACCCAGGATCCCGCGCGTGTCCACATCGAGCTCGCACGCGGCAACCAGGTGCGTGTCACCATGGTGCTCGGCGACGCGGAATTCGACAACTACCTCGGCGACCTCGACAGCCGCCGCCGCCTCTACCAGGAGCTGATCGACGCGAAGGTGATGGAGCTGACGACCAACCGCGAGTTCGAACGCTTCGTTGCCGCACTCGACAAGCACGGGGTGGCCGCGATCGTCTCCGGCCGCAGCGGCACGGAGTCGGCAGCGTGGCACAACAAGGCTCTCGACGTGATGACGGCCCTCAATCCCGGGCGCGTCTTCCGCATCCGCATGCCGCTGGCCACGGTGGCCCCGGCCTGGCACGCGCGGCTCCTCGCGATGGACGAGGCCCAGGCGACGGCCAGGCTGGATGCGGCCAATGCCGTTCTTCCCGGGCGCGTCAACCTCACCGAACTTCCGTCGGCGGTCGATGCGGCGCTGTCGCGCGCCGTCGCGGCGGCCCGGAGCGGCGCAGCCGACTCGGCAGCTTTTCGCGGGGAAACCGAGACCTTCGTCGCCGCGGCCACGTCGGGTCGCTACCGTGTCGCGGGCGGCGCCGTCGAAGCCGTGGAGTTCACCACGATTTATCCGGCCGGAACGCTGGACACTTCGACCACCTACAAGGGCGAACGTCTTCCGGACTTCGGCGTCACCGGCGTCTGGCCCCTGATCAAGCGGGCCCAGGGCCGCGGACGGGTAGGGATGGTGGACTACCTTTCCACCAATCCGGGCTACGGCTTCATTCCCATCCTGGGCTACCAGCACGCTGGCGGCATTTCCTACAACGCCTTTCACAACGCCGGCGTGCGCGCCGAACTCGGGCGCACGGGCTTCCTCCCTCCCGAGTGGCGCAGATCGACCAGCGAGCGCGACGGCAAGCCGATGCAGAACCTGTGGATGGTGTCGCGGGGCCTGGCTTCCCACGGCTGCACGCGGCTCCCGTCCGGCCACATGAACGAGCTTCGCCACATCCTTCCCACCGAAGAGGACGCGATGATCAAGGTGAAGACCTTTCGCAACCTTCCCCAGTGCTACGACGTCTTCGACCTGCGCGGCGACGGGAAGGAGGCGGCGATGGGCGTCCAGTACTACATCGCTTACAAGAGCAACGAGCACATCCCGTCCAAGGCCTACGCTCCCAACAACCGCGAAGGGTTCTACCGCTGGCTCTACGGCGCCAACGTCGAGATGGCCCCGGTGGGCAGCGCCAGGCTGAAGGAAGTTCCCGTCTGCCGTTTCGTGGGCCGCAAGGCCCAGGAAGCGCAGCTGCGCAGGGACGTGCCGCTGCACGAAGCGGACTTCGCCCCGGAGGCCCTGCAGTTCTACAAGCTGAAGCCCGTGTCGTTCGAGAGCGCGGGCGGCTTCGAGTTCAACCGCGAGATCCGCAAGGTTGGCGCCGGCCACACCATCGATCGCAAGCGGCTGTTCCTCAAGTAGGCGGGCGACGCGGGAGGGGCGCTCCGCCTCAGCGCGGAGGCGACGGGGCGACGGCGTCCAGGGGAAGGTCGAGCACCGGATAGTCTTCCCACCCGGCGTAGTCGAAGTGCCACCACTCGTTTTGGTACACGCTGAAGCCTTCGGCCTCCATGATGCTCCGGAGCAGGTCGCGGGCGGCCCGCTCGGAAGCTTCGCCGCCCGTGTAGTGCGGGTGGGCGCGCTCGCTGAAATCGTCGTAGCCGCTGGGCATGCGCACTTCGGCTCCCGTGGACAGGTCGAAGAGGGTGAGGTCCACCGCGCAGCCGCGGTTGTGGCGGCTGCCCTGGAGGGGGTCGGCGAGATAGGCGCGGTGCATGGGG